>CAZKIY010000448.1:0-3157 GCA_964552875.1 uncultured Planctomycetaceae bacterium | reverse complement strand
GGTCAGGCGTAGGCGAAAGCGGCGGAGGAGAGCCTGACTCCGTACTCCCGTACTCCGGCCGGCACGATCGCATCCTGGTAGTGAACGACGCAGGTCAAGTGCGGCACTTCGTTCACGGTGTAGAAATGCTCGCGGAACGCGACGATTTCCTTGTCACGGGCGAAGTCGACGAGCGGCGTGTCGTCGAAGCCACCCAACGTAGCGGAGTAGCGGAACGTTTGGATTTTGACGCGCATGGGAGCAGGCGAGGGACTCGCTGGGACCTCTCGGGTCCCTGACCCCACCCCCCACCCCTGCTCCACCAGAATCCGAAGAAAATGACCCAGCTGGACGCAACTTGCAACTGCACCGGCGCTCGGCCTGCGCTGGCGGCTGCGCACGCCGCTTCGGCCGGGCGCCTCGCAACTCACACACGCGTCGATTCGGACGGGTGAAGTGGTGAAGATCTAAGGCGTGATGCCCCTGGCGGGACGCAGGCCGTAGTCGACGAAGCGGTAGTCCGGCGTGCCGCCGCTCCGGGACGACGAGGGCGCGAACGCGGCCCCGTACCAGTTCCTGCCGCCGCGGCTCACGCGGAACGCGGCGGCGGGAACATCCAGCAAGCCATCACCCGATCGGCGCTGGCCGTCATCCCCACCATCTTGGCACCACTCCCACGCATTCCCGTGCACATCGTGCAGGCCGAACGTGTTGCCGCGCCGCTCGCCAATGGGCTTGCGCCCTCCGTAGGATTGATCGTCAGGCGTGAAATCGATGTTCGCCGCGTCGCGCAGATCCTCCGCGTTGTCGCTCGGCCACCATGTGGTCTTCGAGCCGGCCCTGCAGCCGTACTCCCACTGCGCTTCGCTCGGCAGGCGCAGCCAGCCCGTCCGCGGGAGTGCCACTTGGCAGTCGTCCCAACTCAAGTCCGTCGCCGGGTCCAGGGCCGCGGGCTCTTTACGATGGCCACGTTGGAAGCCCCCGATCCGCGTCCACTGCGCCACGGTCATCTCGTACTTCGACGCGCAGAACGGATCGAGATCGACCTCGGTCAGGGAGACGAGTTGGTTGTCCGACTCGTTCGCCGCGACGGGCACGCGGCCACCAGGTAGCAGCACCAAGACGAGACCCATCTCCGGATCCAGCACGATGCGCCGAGTCGCTGGATCGCGCTGCGCCGGCCGACCCGTGGCGAGGTGCGCGAACTCCCACAGGCCGGAATCGGGGTCGGGTCCGATCGGCAGTAGACCGAGTTGCGGCGTGAGTCGGCCGCCCGGCCACGCCGAGCCGCGGTAGTGCTCGCTGCTCGTGACCGCTGCGATCGCCTCTGCCCACGCGTGCCGCGCGGGCTCGTCGAGAACGGTGGCGCGCGCGATCTCGAGTTGGGCCTCCAGCCGAACACGGCCCGTCTCGAGCCGCTCGAGAGTCGTGTGCCAATAGGCCTTGACGCGATCGTCGAAGCGCCAAGTACGCGTTTCCGAAACGATCCTGTCGAGCTGCTGCAGGTCGCTTGCCATCCGCGCCGTCAGCTCGGCTTCCTTCGCGCGGGAATCGGGTTCGCGCCACCGACCGATTTCCGCGAGCAGGCGGTCGTGGTGCCCGCGGTACTCCGCCTTCGCGTCATCCGACGCTTCAGTGACCGCCGTCCGGCTCTCGGACTCCGCCTCCGGCAAACGTCCGCAGCGATAGAGCGCCCACCCGAGCGTGTCTCGAATCTGCGCTGTTTCCGCCGGACCTGCCGCGGCCAGCGCTCGACGAGCCAGCAGCAGTCCGCGGACTTCGCCACCGTACTGAATCGCATCCGGGTCGACGTCCACGAGCTTCCAAGCACGCTCGTTCAGCTCGGAAGCGCTCGTCGGCAGCCGCTCCTTCGCGAGCTTCGCTTCCACCTCGGGTTCCGAGGGGAACTGCGCTTCGCCCAGCATCCGGCGACGCCACTGGAGTTCATCGCGGAGGCGCTCGAACTCCGCCCAGCGTGGATGGGATCGGCGATCCGACTCGATCTCCGCCGCCGTCGCGGGCCGAGCGTGCGGGCGCACTTTGGTCAGTTCGGTGGGCACGTCGAGCAGTCCGGGCTTGCGCGGCCTGCCGCTCGCGGGATCGGCGGGAACGCCGTTCAAGAGCTTCTCGGCGTCCTCGATCCACCACTCGTACGCCGGACGCGGCTGCGACCGCGCGTACGTGTACACGTCGTCATCGAGCGTCTCGAAGTTTTCCAACTCCGGCAGCAGCGCGCTCAACTGGGCTTCCCGCTCGCGAACGTTCGCCTCCTGCCTCAAGAGCGACTCGCGCGCAGTCGCCTGCCGCGCCTCTTCCGCCGCCTGCCGCGCGGACCACATCCCGTAGCCCGCGGCGGCCGCGAGCAGCACCAGGGCGCCGAGCACGGAGCGCTCGACACGCTTGCGTCTGCGCACAGATGCGCGCGAAGCGACCAGGAACGCCCGCCCGCGCTCGTCGAGGTCGAGGCGCCCCGACGCCAGTAGTTCCTCGCCGCGCCGCAAGTTCGAGGTCGCGTCGCTCCACAACTCACGTCCGCCGCCGCTCGCTCGCCATGCGCTCGACGCGACCTCGATCACGCTGCGCAGCTCGAGCACCTCGCGTTCCGAAGCCAGGAGGTGCGCGAGCCGCGGCCAAGCGACGAGCAGGCGCTCGTGCGCGACCTCGACGGTCTCTGCACCGGCAGCGCCGTCGAGCACCACGAGACGTCGCGCCACGAACGGTGCGACGGTCGCGCGCACGTCGTCCGCGCTCGTCGCAAGCTCCGAGGCCAGCGCATCGAGCTTCACTCGACGCCGCGTGAAACGCTCACCCTCGTCGCTCGTCGCGAGCGCGCGGAACAATCGGTCTACGCGCCGACCCGCCTCGGCCGAACCCGCACCGACCGAGCTCGCACCGACCGAGCTCGCACCGGCCGAGCTCGCACCGGCCGAACTCGCACCGGCCGAGCTCGCACCGGCCGAACTCGCACCGGCCGAGCTCGCGCCGGCCGAACTCGCACCGGCCGAACTCGCACCGACCGAGCTCGCACCGACCGAGCTCGCGCCGAGTTCCGCCAACGCAGCCTCCGCCTGGCGCTCCAACGCTCCCGCCACGCGCCCCGCGTCGACGTAGCCCTGCTTCGTGATCGCGCCGCCGAATCGCGCGCGCTCGCTCCACAGCGTCGTGAGCACCTGTGACA
>CAZKIY010000447.1:0-3163 GCA_964552875.1 uncultured Planctomycetaceae bacterium | reverse complement strand
CGGAAGGCCCGTTGTTGCGCGCGCGCCTCTCGAACCTCGAAGGCCGCGGTGTGGAAGCGATGCGTGTGCTCGAGGGCGCCAAGGCGGCGCGTCCCACGGATCCCGACGTCTATGCGACGGCCGCGGAGATCTACGTGGCGCGCGACGCGTTCGACACGGCCTGGAGCGAGATCACGAGCGGCACGAAGGCTTGCGGCGCCGCTCCCGAGCTCGATCGCGCGCGCGGCATCGCCTGGGTTTCGCGCGAGAACGGCGCGGATCGTGGACTCGCGGCTCTGCTCGCGGCCCGCGCTCTGGATCCCGACCTGCCGTTCGTCGATCGCGCGCTCGGCCAAGCTCACTTGCTCGTCGCGAAGGGCTTCGTGAAGGCCGACAAGTTGCCCGAAGCGCTGGCCTCGGCGCGCGCCTCGCTCGCGCACGATCCCAAAGACGTCGATGCGCGCCGGTTCTTGGGCGACTGTCTCGCGGCGTCGGGTGAGTACGGCGAAGCCCTGCTCGGTTTGCGCGCCTTGATCGCCGAAGGTCGACCGCTCGAATCCGAGCTCGCACTGCTCGAGAAACGCGCCGGCTTCGCGCGCCTCCTGGCGGGCGACAAGGCCGGCGCGATCGACCACTTCCTCTCCGCGCGCGCGGCAGGTCTTTCCGACGAAGAACTCAGCAGCGCCGGAGAAATCCTCTTCGAGGCCGCGCGCGCGCGGACCGACGGCGGAGTGGCTGCCTTCGAGATGGACGAACTGGAGCGTGCCGAGGCCGAGTTCCGCGCTGCGCTCGACCTGTGGCCGGACGAGATCGCCGCACGGAATCACTTGGGCTTGGTGCGTTTTCGCCGCGACGATCCGGCCGAAGCGGCGCGGTTGTGGCGCGGCGTGCTCGAACTCGCCGCGCGCGAGCGTCTCGAATTGCCGGAGCCCGTCCACGTGAATTTGGCGCAAGCGGAATTGCGCCGCGGCGAATCGGCGGCGGCGCGGAAAGTGCTGGCCGATTACTTGCTCGCGACTCCGGAAGGCGAGTGGGTCGGCGTGACGCGCGCGCTGCTCACGCAGATCGACGCGAGTGCCAAGCGCTGATCCACGCGGGACGCGCGTCCAGCCCACCAGAGACCTTCAGAGTTCCTTCTTACCGCCGAGCTCTCGATAGCGCGCGAGGTGGACGTTCGAAGTGGTCGTATCGCCCGCGTCACGTGCGAGGCGGGCGAGCGTGAGGTGGACCTCGACGAGCTTCGAATCGCAGGCGAGCGCGGCGTCGGCGCGAGCGCGAGCGTCCTCCACGCGTCCGGCGCGGCGTTCGATTTCGGCCGCCAGTTCCTGTCCGCGGCAGAAACTCGCGTCGAGTGCCAGCGCGGACTCGACGGCATCGCGCGCGCGTTCGAGTTCGTTCGCCGAGAGCCACAGTTGCGCGAGGCCGAGTCGCGGAAGAGCCTCGCTCGGGTTCGCGCGGATCTGGACGCGGCGCGCGCGATAGAACGCGTGCCACTCGGCGCTCTGTGCGCGCGACCGCTCGCGGCTCGTGCTTCCTTTCGAATCACCGCGTGCGAGTGCGGCGTCCACGAGCACGAACCAGGCTTGTGGAGCCTCGACGTGCCAAGGCGCGCGCGACACGAATTCCACGAGCAGCGGCTCAGCGCGCGCGAGGTCACCGGCGCGTGCGTGCGCGCGGCCGAGCAGTAGAAAGGCCTCTGGTACCGCCGGAAAACGCACAGGTTCCGTCGAGCCCGCTGGTGGAGCGAGCTCACGGATCGCGCGTTCGAGTTCGTCGCGGTCGAGCGCGAGTCGAGCGCGTGCTAGCGCGATCTGGGGCCCGCTCTTCTGGCCGAGCAAAGCGTCTGCTCGCTCGGCGAGGCCGGCCGATGCGAGTGCGCGCGCGAACAGCGCGACGAGTTCTGGATCGGCGTCGCTCGCGCTCTCGATCCAAGTCCCGCCCGCGAGGACCTCGGAAGGCACGTCTAGTTCGAGCGCTTCATGCCATGCTGCGCGGAGCGTCGCGATCGCGGCCGCGTCTCCCGGAGGGCCCGTCGATTGCAGCGGTTCGGCGCACGCGGCCAGCACGAGGAGCAACATCGCGATCATCGGAACGGTACCCGTTCGATCACGCCAGCGCCTTCACGCACGACGATGCGCGCGTTCGCGTCACCGCCCTCGAACGTGTCCACGCGACCCGAAGGCCAACGCACGATCAGCTTCTCGTAACGACGCGCACTGCCGAGTCCGAAGTGGAGCCACGGCGTGGAAGACGACTGGAATCCGGCCGAAGTGTGCGATTCCGCGAACAGGGCGTGCTCGGCCGCGCCGACCTCGATCACGACGATCGCCTTCGCGCCCTGCCCGCCGCGCGCCGTGCGCGGAGCGCTCGGCGTCGGAAGCGTCGGACCGAGCAGACGCAACGCGAGGCGCGTGTTCGTCGAGCTCGTGCGATTCATGCCGAGCGCTGCCGGTGCATCGATGCGCGCGAGCACGACGTCGACTGCACCGTCCATGTCGAAATCGCCGATCGCGCTGCCCCGTGCGCCGATCGCGGCGTGGAGGATGGAGCGCTCCGATCTCGGCTCGACGCGAATGGCACGACGCTCGGGCCCGAGTCGCCACAGCGTCGCCGGTTGTCCGTAGCGCGTGCCCGTCATCGGCTCGTCCGCCTGGGGATAGACATGCCCGTTCGCCGTCAACATCTCGAGCCAACCGTCGCCGTCGAAGTCCGCGAGGTGCACGCCCCAGGACAACAAGCTGCGCGTCTCGCGCAGGAGTCCGAACGTGTTCGTCACGCGCCGAAATCCCTGCTGTGCACCGAGGAAAAGCTCCGTCGGCTCGTCGGAGAAGTTCGTGACCGCGAAGTCGAGCTTGCCGTCGCGATCGACGTCGGCGGATGCGACGCCCATGCCCGCTTGCATGCGTCCCTCGGACGACAACGCGACTCCCGCGGCGCGCGCGAAGTCCGTGAACACGCCGCTTCCGTCGTTGATCAGCATCAAGTTCGGCGACGTGTCGTTCGCGACGAAGAGATCGGTGTCGAGATCGCCGTCCGCATCGAACGCGTGGACGCCCAACGTGAAGCTCGCGACGTGGCCGGGCAGCGCGCTCGCGGTCGCGTCCTCGAACGTGCCGTCTCCGCGTCCGCGCAGGAAAATGTCGGGTTGCGGCGTCAAACCCGCGGGACCGCAGAACACCGTGTG
>CAZKIY010000446.1:0-3193 GCA_964552875.1 uncultured Planctomycetaceae bacterium | reverse complement strand
TCCTGCGCAACGCGTATCAGCACCACGCAACCCGACGCGTTGTCGTTCGCGCCGCGCACCCACGCGTCGCGGTGTCCACCCGCCAGGACGAACTCGTCGCTCGCGCCGCGCAGCGTGCCGATCACGTTCCGAATCGTGCGGAGTTCACGCGGCGCGTGGATCGCGACGAGGACCTCGCGCGGACCCGGACCGACCGCTTCCTCGATGGCTTCGCCTTGCGCACCCACGAACGCGCGGCGTTGGAGACCTTCGAGCATCGAGCGTGCTTCAGCGGCACCGATCGGCGCGCACGGGATCTTGGGCAGCGCGCGCTCGAGTTCGCTCGGCGAAAGTCGGCGTTCGACCTCGCCCGGCTTCGGTGACGCGAAACCCGGCGTCGACGGATCACCCGGCGTGCGACCCATGGGGGAGATCGATCCGCGTTGCGCTTCGTGCTCGTGCTTCCATGGACCGGCGGGCCACGTCGCGCCCTTGTCGGCTCCGTCGGACTTCGGATCGCTCCAGAGGAGAACGGCCGCGCAGCCGTACTGTTCCGCCAGATCGACCTTGATGCCGCGGTAGCAGCCGCCGTAGCGACACAGTGCGACCGCACCGCGCAAGTCGACGCCGGCAGCGCGAAGACGCTCGAAATCGGCGCGCAATCCGCGGCCCGCGTCCACGACCGGACCGCGGACGCGCCCGCTCGCCGACCACGCGTTGTAGAGCGGCACGTCGCCGGCCGGCACACGGTCGGGATCGAACGTCTCGATGCGCTCATGGAGAGGCTTCACGGCGCCGCGCTCGAACACCGCGATCTCGGTTCGACGCGGATAGGTGAGCATCACGACGCGCGGCTCGATCTCGACCTCGAAACCGGCGGCTGCGAGCCGGCGTGCGACCTGCTCGGCTCCGACGAGCGACGCACGCGTGCCGGCGAGGCGCGTGGTCTCGCACAGCTCGCGCAACAGGGCGCGTGCCGGCGGATCCTGGCTCGCCACGGCGAGAACGGGGAGCGCGAGGAAGGCAGTCGTCGATGCGGCGCGGCGGAACACGAACCCCTAGAGTAGTGCTCGACGCGGGGCTTGCGAGGCAAACCGCTCGAACGACGATGCCTGCTCCGCCTTTCCTCTTCGATGCCGTGGTCTTCGATCTCGACGGCACCCTCGTCGCGACGGACCGATTCTGGATCGACGCGGCTCGCATCGGAACACGTCGCGCATTCGCGGAGCTCGGACTGGAACGTCCGTTGCCGAGCGCGGCCGAATGGATGTCGCTCGTCGGCCTGCCGCTCGCGCAGGGCTTCGCGCGCCTCTTCCCGGACCTCGATGCGGTGCAGCGCGCCCGCGTCCAGGCGGCGTGCGAGGAGGAGGAACACCGCGTGTTGCGCGCCGGGGGCGCGGCACTCCTGCCCGGCGTGGCCGAGACGCTGGAGGATCTCCACGGCCGCGGCGTGCAGCTCGGAATCGCCAGCAACTGCGGCGCGTCCTACCTCGCGAGCATGATGGGCGACCTCGGTCTCGAGCGCTGGATCGACGAAGCGCGCTGCCTCGACAGCCCGGGTATCCGCTCGAAAGCGGACATGGTCGCCGACCTCCTCAGGGCGTTCGGCACCCGCGCGACCGTGATGGTGGGAGATCGACTCGGTGATCGCGATGCAGCCTGGGCGAACGGCATTCCGCACGTCCATCTCGCGCGCGGCTTCGCGCCGGCGGGCGAGGATGTCGAGGCCGAAGCGACGATCGAGACCATGCTCGACCTCGTGCCGCGTCTCGAGCAGCGCACGCGTTGGATCGAAGGCGCTCTGGAGTGGCTCGACGTCGATCTCGAGTCACCACCGCGTTCGATCGGCGTCACCGGGCCTCCAGGGGCCGGGAAATCGCTCTTCGCGCGCGACGTCGCGCGGATCCTTGCTGCGCGCGGACGAACTGCGGTCGTCGTCGCCCTCGACGATCACGCCCTCGCGAGTGCGGAGCGAGACCTGTCCTCGACAGCGTTCGTGGCGGGCGCGCGACCGCTCGACGTGCTCGGTCACGCGTACGACGTCGATGGACTCGTGGCGCGCATCGCGAATCTGCCCGCGGGAACGACGGCGGTCGTGCACGGACCGTTCCTGACGCATCCCGCGTTGCGCTCCCACATCGCGCGCATCGTGCACCTCGAAGTCGACGACTCGACCTCGCTGCGCCGCCTGGCCGGACGCGACGTGCGCGCTCACGGCCCGGAATCTTTGCTCCTCCTGCGCCGCCACTTGCTGCCCGCGAGCCGCGCATTCGACCTGGCCGTCCCGCCGCGCGAGCGCGCCGATCTCGTCCTCGACGCGCGCAATCCGCTGGGCGTGTAGGCTCGGCGCGGCGATTGCAAGGATCGCCTCGAAACGATCGCCTCGAGAGGAACACCCATGCGCTGGCAGAACGAACGTCGGAGTCGGAACGTCGAGGACCGTCGCGGAACCGCGGGTCCTCGCATGGGCGGTCGTGGAGTGGTCGGCGGAGGCCTCGGCCTCGTCGTCGTGGTCGTCATCGTCATGCTCACCGGCGGCGATCCGTCGACCGTGATCGGAATGCTCGGTGGCGAAGGGGATCCGAGTGGTGGAGCTCCCGCGCGCGAGCGGACCGCGGAGGACGACCAGCAGGTGCAATTCGTCGAAGCGGTGCTCGGTTCGACCGAGGACGTGTGGAACGGATTGCTCCAGCAATACCAAGAGCCCGGACTCGTCGTATTCGACGACGCGGTCGAGTCGGCGTGCGGGGTACAGGGCGCGGCGGTCGGACCGTTCTATTGCCCCGGCGATTCCAAGGTCTACCTCGACCTCGGATTCTTCCGTCAGCTCGATCGCGAACTCGGCGCGCCCGGCGATTTCGCGCAGGCCTACGTGATCGCGCACGAAGTCGGTCACCACGTCCAGAACCTGCTCGGCACGTCGCAACAAGTGCAAGATCGCGAGCGCGGTGCGTCGGAAGAGGAGAGGAACGCGCTGTCCGTGCGACTCGAACTCCAAGCCGACTTCTACGCCGGTGTGTGGGCCCACCACGCGCAGAAAGCCAAGGACTTGCTCGAGCAAGGCGATCTCGAGGAAGCGCTGCGAGCGGCGTCGAGGATCGGCGACGACGTGCTGCAGAAGCGTGCTCGAGGACGCGTGTCGCCCGATTCGTTCACGCACGGCACCGCCGAGCAGCGGATGCGCTGGTTCCGCCGCGGCTACGACTCGGGCGAC
>CAZKIY010000445.1:0-3229 GCA_964552875.1 uncultured Planctomycetaceae bacterium | reverse complement strand
CTCGCCTACTTCCCGATCTCGAGCCGTCGCGCGAGTACTTCGGGCAACACGCCCGTCGCCCGAATGCGATCCATCGTCGAGCGATAGTCGTACGCGACGCGATGCCACGTCACACGCTCGTCCTCGAGCACCGCGTAGCAGGCACGGTTGTCCCCGTCGCGCGGCTGGCCCACGGAACCGACGTTCAGGAAGAAGCGGCGTCCCTTCGGCAGCTCCACGGTCGTCGAGACCTCGCGCGGGTCGAGCCCGTGGAACCGCAAGTCCTCATCGTGCAGCCCGGGCTGGTGCGTGTGCCCGGCCAGCGCGACCTCGTGCTCACCGAACCGCGAGAAGATGTCGCGCATCTTCTCGGGGTTCAGGAACCCGTCCGTCGAGAGCACGTACTCGCGCACCGGATCGCGCGGACTGCCGTGCACGAACAAGAACCGGCCCTCGCTGCGTTCCTTCTCGAGACCGCGCAGCCAATCCCACCGCGCCTTGCGTTCGCCCGAGCTGTACCAGCGCGGCAACATCCGCTCGCGCGTGAACTCGATCGCTGCGCGCGCGTGCGGGTTGAAGTCCTCTGCTCCGCCGAACAGCGCTTCGTCGTGGTTGCCGAGCAAGCACCACTCGGCGTGTCCGCGCACGAGATCGACGCAGTATTCCGGGTCGGGACCGTACCCCACGACGTCGCCGAGGCACACGATCCGGCCGATTCCCTGCGCGCGAACGTGCGCGAAAACCGCCTCGAGCGCGGCGCGGTTGCTGTGCAGGTCGGAAACGACCGCGACCTTCATCCGCCGAGCCGCGCGTTCGCGGCGAGGTCCTCGAGCGCGGCCGCGACGAGCTTCGTGCGCGCTTCGCTCAACGTCATCCCGGTCAGCGTGGCACCCGACGCTTTCTTGTGTCCCCCGCCGCCGAACTTACGCGCGAGCGCGTGCACGTCGAAAGCGTTCTTGCTGCGCGCCGAGAGTTTCACGCCGCCCGTCGCCATCTCGCGCAGGAACAGGACGACCTCGACCTTCTCGACGGAACGCAGGATGTCGAGCACCTCGTCCGTGTCGAGGGACTTCATCTCATCGTCACCAACGGGCACGTCGACGACCGCGAGCCGTCCGCCCGCGTAGTACTCGAGACGTGAGATCGCGCGCGACAGCGCCGGCGGATGTCCGAGTGGTTGACGCTGGTGCAGAGCCGTGTAGATCGCGTTCGGTTCGACACCGAGCCCCGCCATCTCGGCCGCGGCGGTCAACGTCTCGGTGTCCGTGTTGCTGTACTTGAACCAACCCGTGTCGGTCACGATCGACGTGAAGACACCGCGCGCGGCGACGGCGTCGAGCTCCACGCCGAGCTCGCGTGCGATGCGCCGCACGAGCAATCCCGTCGCGGCAGCGCGCACGTCGACGTACGACTCGTCCCACCACGGCGCTCCCCCCGGCACGTGATGGTCCACGACGAGCTTCTTCGAATCGTGCGCGGCGAGAGCCGGCTCCATCGAACCCGTTCGCGACAGCTCGCAGAAGTCGAGCAGCACGGACACGTCGTGACGCGGCAAGTCACCGCCCGAGTACACACCGAAGCGCACGTCGCGCGCGAGGTAGTCGTAGCGCGGCTCCGCCGCATCCGCGTTCACGATCCAGACTTCCTTGCCCATCGCGACGAGCACGCGCGACAGCGCGGCTTGTGCTCCCAGGCAATCGCCGTCCGGCCGCACGTGGCCGCAGAGCAAGAAGCGACGTCCTGAACGCAGGAGGTCGAGTGCGCGCGCTTGTGCCGCCGCGGGGTCGTTCTTCGTCGAGCTGTCGAGCATGGGGTCCTTACGCCCGCGCATTCTGCGCCTCGGACGCCCCGTTTCCGATTCCCGAAGCGTCAGATTCCTGAGTCCCTCGTGGGGTAGGCCCGGTCGTTCGCCCCCGGAAGCGGTCTCATCGCGCGTTCTCGGGAAGACGCGGCGACGACGCGGGCTCGCTGCATCCCCTGGAAGAGCTGCAACGCAGTCCAGGGAGTCGGAGGCGGCCTGAGTCATGCCGCGAACGGCGGAATCACCCCACTAGGTCCCCGCGACCCTCCGACCCGCGATCCAGACCCCGACGACTCGGGCGCGGCCGAGAGTGATGGCCTCGAGGCATTCCGGTCCGCTCGCTCCCGGCGCCGCGTGCAACGCGAGGTCGGCGAAGGCACCGGGTGCGAGCGTGCCCACGCGCCCCGCGAGCCCGATCGCGCGCCCCGCCTGGCTCGTCGCCAGCGCGAGCGTTTCTTCCGGCCCGAAGTCCGGATTGCGGCCGCGGAAGAGCGCCATTTCACGCGCCATGTCGAGATCGTCGTTGCTCGCCGACGAGTCCGTCCCGAGCGCGAGCGGCACGCCCGCGTCAACCCAGGCGCGGGCATCGAAGGGTGGACGCGCGAAGAACTGGTGCGTGCCCGGACAGTGAACGAGGCTCGCTCCGGACGCCGCGATGCGAGCGCGCTCGTGCGCGGTCGCATCGTTGCCGTGGATGAGCGCCGTGCGCGGGCCGAGCAAGCCCGCGCTCTCGATCGACGCGAGCCCGGATCGACGCGGCGAGCGCGCGAGCAGAGTCGCGAAGGGACCGGTTCCGTGCTCCAACCAGGCGCGTTCTTCAGGCGTTTCGGCCCAGTGGATCGCGACCGGCAATCGACGCGCGCGCGCACGCCGCGCGAGCGCCGACCACAAGGTGTCGCTGACGGTGTAGGGCGCGTGCGGCGCAAGGCCCTCGCTCCACGCCCGCGGCGAACTCGCGCGCGCGTCGAGCTCGCTCAGCGCCGCCTCCGTGCGCGACGAATCCCCGGCGTCGAGCGCTTCACGGAAACGACGCACGCGCAGCACAAGTCGACCGGCAACTCGCGCGAGTCGCCCACTCGCGTCGATGTCGCCGACCGAGGTCGTGCCCGAAGCGAGGAGTGCGTCCGCTCCTTCGCGTGCGGCTCGAGCGAGGGCCGTCTCGTCGAGCGTCGCACGAACCGCGAGGAGCTTCTTGATCCAGTCGGGGAACGCGTTCCCGCCCGGGACACGCCCGGCGAAGCCCGAGAGGTCGAGATGCGCGTGCGCGTCGACGAAACCCGGCAGCAACACACCATCTCCGAGGTCGACGAGTCGCTCACCTGTGCGCGCGCAAGCGCTGGGACTCGCGAGCAAGCGTTGGATGCGTCCGCCGACGACCAGCACGCCGCCGCCGCGATACCAAGCGCCATCGGGCGCGAGGACGTGACCCGCCGACAGCACGAGTGCGCG
>CAZKIY010000444.1:0-3259 GCA_964552875.1 uncultured Planctomycetaceae bacterium | reverse complement strand
GCGCGTCGCGCATGCCCAGCGCGAGTGCCTCCTCGTCCTCGACGACGAGCACGCGGTGGACTTGGGACGCGGGTCGAGCAGGGCTTTGGGGAGCAGTCGTCATCGGGATCTCCAGCGTGAGGGTGAGGCGAGCGAGCGCGCTTCGCCCGCCTCCGCGACACCTTCGAGAGATACGGGAAGTCGGCCCGGATGAGGTAGGACGAGGCCGGTAAAAAGCCGCGGTCAGGCCGCCGACTGGCTGTTGGATCGCCGTAGGCGCCACTGGCCGTCGAACCACGCGGTCGCGAGCATCGCCGTGAGGCCGACGTAGACCAGGTCGAAAACGTCGATCCCGAGGCGGGCCGGGATCGCTGCGAGGAGCGCGACCAGGAGCCCCGCGCTCCGAGGCGAGCGCCACGATTGCGCGCTGCGCACGAGGACGACGGAGAGCGCGAGCACGCTGGCGAGCAAGGTGACGAGCGCCACGGCGCGGCCGAGAACGGAGCTCGTGAACGTGCCGCCCCAGGCGGAGGCGAGTGCGGGGGTGCTCTCGAAGATGCGCCACGCGACCCAGCCGAGGGCGATCACGGCGTGGGCGCCGAGGAGCTGGCTCGTGCGCCGGTCGTCCTGGTTCGCGGTCACCGAGCGGAGGGTACAGAAGCGCGTCCGCGAGGGGGATGACTGGCCGGCTGGGCCAGCCTGGAATCCGCGCGAAATCCGCGATCCGTGCGATCCCCGCTCTTCCAGCGGGCCGGCTGGGTGCGGCCGCGAACATGCGGGCGCGGCGCGAGCCCGTCGTTCGACGAGCCCGCGCCGCGCGCTGGATAGAAGCGAGTCAGCTCACGGGACCCAGATGATCCGGCGCGTGTCCGACAGGTTCGCGGTCGCAGGCGTGCGGCAGTTCTGCATCTCCAGCGAGATCGAGTTCCTTCTCGAGGACAGCGGGGCCGATTTCCCGCGACTACCTCGTGCCCGACGCGCGACGAGCCTCGCCGATGCGGTGAAGGACTACGTGTTTCGCTCGAGTTCGCCGACAAGGTGGCGGCGCTCGCCTCGCGACTCGGATCGTTGTGCAAGGTCGTGATCGTCGACGGCGAGCATGCGCTGTGTGCGAGCCTCGCTTCGTGGAGCGCCAGTGCGTCCACGCGCGATCCCACGCTACCGGTCTCGCGCGAAGACGACGATCGCTTGCGTGCCGCGGGTCGGCCGTATCCGGGCGTCTCGGAGCGCTGCATCGATCCCGCGGGCCGCGAACTCTCCGCGCGCGCCACGGGGGAGATCTGCATCCGCTCGCCCGCGAACATGGTCGGCTACTGGCGGCAGCCCGCGGCCACGGCGAAGACGCTCGTCGACGGCTGGATCCACACCGGCGACGCGGGATTCCTCGACGAAGAAGGCTACCTGTTCATCCACGATCGCGGGAGAGAACATCTATCCGGCGGAGATCGAGAGCGTGCTGTGCGCACACCCAGCCGTGCTCGAAGCGGCCGTGATCGGCGTGCCGGACGAACGTTGGGGCGAGCTCGTGCGCGCGTTCGTCGTGAAACGGCCGGGGCTCGACGCGACGCCGCGCGAGTTGTTGGCGTTCGCGCGCCGCGACCTCGCCGACTTCAAGGTGCCGAAGGTCATCGAGTTCGTGGACACGTTGCCGCGCACGCCGAGCGGCAAGCTCAAGAAAGCCGAGCTGCGCGAACCGTTCTGGCGCGGGCGCGATCGCAACGTGAACTGACGGAGCGCTCGCGCGTCGAACACGAGCGGGCGCACGAATGCTGCTGGAACTCGAATCGCGAGGAAAACTCGGTCGCTGACACGCAGCGGGAACGCGCCCCCTCCGCGCGTTGGATCAATGAACGCCGAGCGCCGCCAGCGGATCTCGCGTCCATGGCCGTTGGACAGCGAGGTCGCGCGCGCTCACGGCCGCCACGTTGGCTGCGAGCTGTTCACGCGCTTCGCTCTCGCGACCCCCGGCTTGCAGCGCGGCGGCCAGCGCCAGCCGAACGCGAACGGGATCCGCGTCGGGGCGTTCGAGGCACAGGCGCAGGTCCTGACGCAGGCTGCGCACGGCTTCGTTCCAGCGCGCGGCCTCGGCATGTTGATGTCCCCAAGCGCGGTGTGCGCGCGCTTCCCAGCCGTTCGCCGGGAGTTCCTCGAGCCGACCTCGTAGTTCCTTCGCCAACGCGTAGCGTTCCTCGGGTGACAGTCCCGCGCGTTCGGGTTCCGCGCGCGCCGTGATCGCGGCACTTTCGACGTCGAGACCCGCGAGCGCGAGCCGCGCGGCGAGTCCTCGCAACCAAGCGAGTTCGGGCGTGCGCGCGGCCGGGATGCGATCCAAGCGCGACAGTCCGGACTCGAGATCGCCGGCCATCAGTTCGAGCGACGCGAGGTTCTGCAGCGCCGGCGGATTGCCCGGATCGAGTTCGAGCGCGCGGACGAGCGCCTCGCGTGCGGAGTCGGGTTGGCCCGCTCGGGCGGTTGCACTCGCCAACTGCACGATGGCTTCGATGCGATGGGGCCGCAGCGCGAGCACGGAGTACCAGCGCCCGACGACGCTCGTCGGTGCCTCGTCGAACGCTTCCGCGAGCCTGGCTTCGAGCGTGCGGACGAGCACGGAATCAGGTGCAAGTGCTGCGGCGCGTTCGATCGCGCGCTCGCGACGCTCGGGATCCAGTGCCTCATCGGTCGCCAGCGGTCGCAACGCGAACCCGTGTCGCATGAGCGACCACGCGCGCGGCGTGAAAGCGAGTAGGACCGTGATCGCGCCGGTCACCGCGAAGCGACGCGCGAACGTCGGTGGTGCTGCATCGCGGCGCACGAGGATGGCTCCGGCGGCAATCGCGAAGAGGACCGCGCTCGCCGCGTTCGACGTGATCGGCGCGCGCGCGAGCGCGTGAACGAGCAGTGCGACGAGCCCAGCTCCGAGTGAGGCTTTGTCCGTGTCCGCCGATCGCAGCGCGCGCCAAGCCTCGCGTAGGACGATGAGGGCGAAAGCGATCCACGCGAGCCCGACCGGTAGCCCCAGCTCGAGCACGGGCTGAATCCAATCGTCGTGCGCGTGCTCGACCTCCGTCTCGGCGGCTTGGAGTCGGCCGTGCGAGCTGGCTTCGATCTCGGCGGGCTCGCGAAACGGCGGGAATTCCGCGGCGAACTGCCCCGGTCCGACGCCGAAGAGCGGATGCGCGGCAGCGAGTCGAGCGCTGGCGCGATGGACGGAGACGCGCACCGAAACGCCGCTCGTCGGCGCGGTATCGACCGCAGTGGTCGCAGCTCGGGTGTTCGCAGT
>CAZKIY010000443.1:0-3263 GCA_964552875.1 uncultured Planctomycetaceae bacterium | reverse complement strand
TGAGGTGTCCTCGCGCAGCTATCTTCCCTGCATGCGCCGGAGCGTCCTGATCTCGCTCGCGGTCCTCGTGCTCGCGGTCTTCTTGGGAACGAGTTGGTTCGTGTCGAACGTGGATGGCAGCGCGACTGCGGTGGACACGATGGCCGCGCGCTCCGATCGCGGAGTCGAGAAGTCGTCGGACCAGGACATGCTCGTCGACGACGTACGGACTTCCGAGCAGCCACGGGTCGTGGCGCACTCGCGCACTCCGACCGACGCAGTGCAGGTCCGCGTGGTCGGGCTCGACGGCACGGCCTCGGCCACGTGGTGGGTCGAGATCCATGCCGAATCCGAGCAGCCTCGCGAGGAGGGGGAGCGAGGCACGTTCCGTCGCCGCGACAGCGCGTTCACCATGCTGCGCGGCAGCGGTGCGGAGAGCGCCGAGCTATTACCTGCGCTGCTTCGGCGGCATGCGCGACTGTTCCTCGTCGGCAAGGCGCTCCAAGTGGCGGACTCGTACTCGCTCGAGAGCGACGAGTACGTCGTCGATGCGACGACGCGCGGTCCGATCGTCCTCGTGGCTGCACCTCCAACGACCGTCAGCATCGTCGTCGAGGGGGCGCGGCCGAGTGGCGACTTGCGGTACGAGATCGAGCCCGTCCGCGTCGTGCCCTCGCCCGGCACGCGCGGCCATGATTTCGTCGTGAACGCGGAGTCCGGCGCTCATTTCGCGGTCACACCCGACGTCGCGCACCGAGTGCGCGTCACGGGCTCGAACGCCGATGACGTCGTCGAGACAGTCGTGCCGCCCGCCGAGCGCGGTGAGCGCGTGGACGTCGTCCTGCGCTTCCCCGGCGGCATGGCAGTGCCGGCGCCCGAGGGATACGCGGAGCTCGCGCTCTCGGGTTCCGTCGTCGGCGCCGGCTGCGGAAATCCCGGGCTGTGGGCCACGATCGACGGCGGTCCGCCGATCACGATGTCCGTGCGCAAGGACGGGCGTTTCGAGCTGGTCGCGCTGCGCGGTCGCGAGGTCGAACTCCACTCCGCGGGCGCCGACCTCGAGGCCGGCTTCGAACCCGAGGTGTCGAAGCATCCGTTCGGCACGCGCGACCTGGTCGTCATGTGCCGTGCGCCGGCCGCGCGCGTCGACGTGCGCATCCGCCTGCTCGCCGCGGAGTCGAACGAACCGCTGGGCGATGCGTGGATCGCCGTCGAGCGGCGCGACGGGGAGCGGGTCCGTACGCGCCTGATCGGCCCACCGAACTCCGGCGAAGTGACGGCCACTCTGCCGGCGTTGGACGACCTCGACTACTTCGTCTGTGCCCGCGGGCGCCGTGACGTCAGAGGCCGGCTCTTCTCCGCTGGGGTTCCTCCCGCGGGCGTCGTGGTCGAGCGCACGATCCGGCTCGAACTCGGATTTCGCCGCGATTTCCGCGTGCTTCATTGTAGTCAGCACACGCCGGTCGTCGCGGCGAGCTTCGCGCACGCCGGGCAGTTCCTCGGCACTACGGGCTCCGACGGCCGCTTGCGCGTCGAGCTCGCGGAATGGCCGGATCGCATCCAGGTCGAGGCCGAGGGCTTCGATGCGGGTCAGTGGCCGTCGCGTTTCGAGGCACCGCTCACGTTGCGCAGCGTCATGCTGTGTCCGCTCGATTGAGCATGACCTAGACCGATGGACTTCCAGCACCCCGCACCTTCGTCGTTCGGTTCCGAAGGTCGAAAGTCCTCGCTGCGGGCGCGGATCAAGCTACCCGTCGCGGTGCGCGCCGGCATGGAGGAAGCGACGTGCCGGCAAGATCCTGACGAAGCGTGTGGGCTCCTCCTCGGTCGATGGACTCGGGAGCACGTCGACGTCGTCGCAGCGCGAGAGTGCGCGAATCTCGTCCGAGTTCGCGCACGAGATCGCTACGTGCTCGATCCCGTCGATCACCTCGCCGCGGAGGAGGACGCTCGGAGTCGCGGCCTGGAAGTCGTCGGCGTCTGGCACTCGCATCCCGACCAGCCCGCGCATCCGTCCGAGATCGACCGACGAGG
The DNA here is from genome assembly GCA_964552875.1 of uncultured Planctomycetaceae bacterium. Lineage (GTDB taxonomy): Bacteria > Planctomycetota > UBA1135 > UBA1135 > JAEUHZ01. Next base: position 1,250 of record CAZKIY010000443.1, on the reverse strand, counting down.
GGCGTGGGCGGGTTGGTCCTATGTGATCGTCGGCGTGTCGCGCGGCGTGGTGACCGACTTGCGCTCGTGGCGGCTCGTCGATGGCGTCTTCGAAGAAGAGCTCGTCGGGTGAATTTCTTTCCGTCGCGCGAATGAGCCGGCTGATTCCCCCAAGAACCCGGCGCGAGAGACCGTTGGATCCGCGCGTCGGCCGGTGCCACGATGGCCCCGTCACGACCCGGAGGTCCTATGTCGTTCGTCTGTTTGTTCCTGGCGCTCGCCGCCGATCCTGTGACGGTCACTTCGCGCATCGCGGACGTGACCGTCTATCCGTCCACCGCTTTGGTCCATCGAGTCGCCGAGGTCCCGGGTCCGGGCAGCTACGTGCTGCGCGGTCTGCCTCAGGGCATCGACGCGGATTCGATTCGCGTGCGCTCCGATCACGGCGCGGTCGTTTCCGTCGAGGTGAAGCACCGCATCCAGGAATCCGCGCCGTCGGAACGCGTCGAGGCGCTGCGCGTGCGACTCGCGGCCGCGGAACGCGAAGTGCGCGTCGCCGAGGACCGTCTCGGAGCCGTGAAGGTGCTCGCGCAGCACCTCGACTCACTCATGAAGGTCGAGGCGGAGCGCATTCGCGAGGAGGCGCGCACCGGTAAGTCGAGCCCGGAGACGTGGGAGCAGAGCTTCGCGTTCTACGCGAAAAAGCTCGGTGAACTGCAGAGCGAGCGCCGCGACGGCGAGCGCGACCTCGAAGCGAAACAGCTCGAGGTGCAGAAGATCCAGAGCGAGATCGGGCGCTTGTCCTCGGCGGTGGGTCAGCCGGTGAACGACGTCGTCGTCGATCTCGAGGGCGAAGGCGCGGCGAAGCTCGATCTCGAGTACCTCGTCCACGGAACGGGTTGGCAACCGTCGTACGAGCTGCGCGCGACGAGCGATTTGGCGAAGGTCGGCCTCACGTATCGTGCGCGGGTCTACCAGAGCACGGGCGAGGATTGGAACGACGTGTCGCTCGCGCTGTCGACCGCGCAACCGCAACGCGGCGCGCAAGGTCCGGAGCCGATGCCCGTGTGGTTGTCGCTGTGGCAACCGCCGTCGCCAGCGAGCAAGGCCCGGGTCGGCCGGCCCATGGCCGCGGAGGATCGATCAGCGGTCGAGTCCGTGAAGGCCCTCGGCTACGGCGGCGACGCGAATAGCGTCCCGACCACGGCCTTCGCCTCGATCGAGAACACGGGCCTATCCGTCCGCTACCAGATCCCGCGGCGCGAAACCGT
>CAZKIY010000442.1:0-3272 GCA_964552875.1 uncultured Planctomycetaceae bacterium | reverse complement strand
GAAGGTCTCGCCCGCCTCCCCGCACGCCGCCCGAGAGAGTGGTGCAGCGCGCGGTAATAGGTGGTCGGTGGGCGAGATGCCCAAGCCTACTCGACGATTCGCAGCCCTCCATGCAGTCCCGCCCTGTTCCTACCCGTACCTCGCGAGGTAGCGCTGCGCCGCACCCCAGTTGTTGAACGAGGCGAACTCGATCGGTGCCGGTGCCGAGCGCACGCGCCACGCAGCGAGCGCAAGCGACACCACCATGTCGTCGTGAAACCCCGACGGCGCTGACGTGCGCACGGCACCGAGATCGGTCACGGTGTATTCGAAGGCCTCCAGTTCATCGACCAACGCGGGACACACCTCCACGCGCGGCAATGTGATGAGCTGGCGCTCGAACTGGATCGACAGATGATCGATCAGCGCAGCCTTCGACTTCGAGGTGAACGCGTACGGCTCCGCATTCACTCCCGCGCGACACAGCGACTCATAGACCGGCTCGCCCGCTCCCGTCGAGTCCACCAGGATGCTCGCTCGCCCGTAGCGCTCGAGCGCGGCTCGGATCCTGTTGACTTGAAGGCCCCAATCCAGACGATGAAAACGATCGACGAAAACGACCTCGTAGCGGCGGTTCATGATCGTCAGCACGGTGTAGTCCTCGACCTTGGCGAGATCGAGGCCGCCGAAGTACTGCTCGCCAGCACGCGGTTCGACGAACTCGCCCTTGGCTGCTTCGCGCACGTAGCGGAACACGGCACCCGAGCCTTCGAGGAACTCCGCGCCGAACTCTTGGCGGAACACGCGTTCGGGCAGTAGAGAGCGTTGACGCTCGATCAACTCAGGGTCGAGGACGGGGTTCGAGATCGAAGGCTGGTTCCAGCTCTCGAAGTCGGGATCGCGATCGGGTCCGCGGCCACGTCGCCACAGGTCAAAAAACCAGCCCTTCCCGCGCGGCGTCGAGATCAGAAGCGCCCAGCCGTGCTTGTCAATCAAGCGCTGCGCGATGTGGCTCTGCCAGATGCCGGGCTTCAGCCGCGAAGCCTCATCGATCACGACCCAATCCAAACCCTCACCCAAGAGCGACACCGGGTTGTCGGCCGACTTGCAGCGGATCTCCGACACGCCGCCGCTCATGTTGCGGATCACGAGCGCGTGATCCTGCTGCCGCAGGCTGATCAACCGATGCGGCATCTTGGTCATCAGGAAGTACACGATCTCGTTGAACGTGCGCTCGGCCAGGTCGTAGGTCGGCGCCACGACCCAGCCGATGGAGCGCTCGCGCGGCTCGAGTGCTGCGGCCAGCCCCTCCATCGCGGCGACGCGCGTCTTCCCCCAGCGCACGCCGCACGCGACGACGCGTCTGGGTGCAGTCGAGAGATGCACCTCGAGCTGGCCGGGGTGCGGCTTGTGCTCGAGGTAGTCGAAGAGGGCGAGCTTGTTGAACCGCCTACGCATCTGCTTCGTCATCGCTGTCCTCCTCGTCGCGATCGTCCGCGTCTTCGTCCTCGCCCGTGTCCGCGTCCACCAGGACCGGCTGCATGATCTGCTCGTACTCGCCCTTGATCAGCACCTCGACGCTGGTGGCGCCGCGCTCTGTCACTTCGCCGGCGACGAGCCGTTCGAGCTTGATCACGGCCTCCGCGGCGCGGAGCCCCTCCATGCCGGAAGTGAGCGGGAACTCCTGCAACGCCTTCACCGCGCGGCTCGCCATCGCGCGCAGCATCTTCGTGTGCCGCAGGCGCATCTGTTCGATGCTCTCGACGAGCTTCTCGTCGACGCGCGTCTGTGCCTCGCGTTCGATCTTCTCCAGGCGCTCGCTCCATCGCTCGCGCGCGGCGGCCTTCGTGATGGCGCGCTTGGTGACGTGGAAGTGCGAGGCGACAACCTCGTACGACCGGTCGTTGCCGAGGCCGACATAGAACTCGAACGCTCCGATCGGGATGCGCGAGCTCACGACGTCACCCCCGCGGCGCCGCGCTGCGTGCGCGCGGCATCGAAGCTTTGGCCGCTGCCCTCAAGGGTCGCCACCTGGCCCGTCAGCCGCTGCCAGCGGTCGACGATCACGTCGCTGTAGAGCATGTCCAGCTCGCACAGGTACGCGTTGCGCCCGGTCTGCTCGCAGGCGATCAGCGTCGAGCCCGAGCCACCGAAGAGATCGAGCACGTTCTCGCCGGGTCGCGAGCTGTACTGGATGGCGCGCGCGGCGAGTTCGACGGGTTTCTCCGTTAAATGGACCATGTACGTGTGGTTGAGCTTCTTGATCTCCCACAGGTCCGTCGCGTTGTTCGGCCCGAAGAACTCGTGCGCGGCGCCTTCCTTCCAACCATAAAATGCCTGCTCGCACGCACCCATGAAGTCCTTGCGCGTGAGGACGGGGTGGAGCTTGTTCCAGATGACGGTCTGGCTGAAGTACAGGCCGCACTCCTTCAACGCGCTCGGGTAGTTGGCGAGGTTCGCGTAGCCGCCCCAGATGTAGAACGTACGCCCCGGGAGCAGCACGCGCGCCGCGTTGCCGAACCACGCGCGCAGCAAGCGATTGAACTCGTCCTCACTGATGAAGTCGTTCGCGAGCGGGCGATCCTTCGGGCGCAACTTGTCGTGCGTCGCCTTCGCCTTCTCGGGATGGCGCGCGAGGTCGAGCCCCTGGTGGTGCGTGTTCGTGAACGACGACAGCCCTGCCGCGATCGCGTTGTTCGAGCGCGGCTCGACCTTGACGTTGTAGGGTGGATCCATGTTCACGAGATGGATCGGTTCGCCAGCGAGCAGCCGATCGACATCCGCGGGGATCGAGCTGTCTCCACACAGGAGCCGGTGACGGCCCAGCACCCACAGGTCGCCCGTGCGCGTCGTGGCCGCGTCGGGGAGCCCGGGGACGTCGTCCTCGTTCACCTCGATCGGAGACTCGGCCAGGATCTGGTCGAGCACGTCCTGCATCTCGTCCTCGCTGTAGCCGACGCCAGCGAGTTCGTGCTCAGCGTCCAGGCTCTCCAGCAGACGCCCGAGCGCGGGCAGGTCCCATTCGGCCAGCTCGGCCGTGCGGTTCAGTGCGATGCCGAGCGCCGTCGCCTGCGTCTCGCTGAGATCGAGCTCAACGACATCGGCGTGAGTCCAGCCCAGGGAGCGCATCGCCACCAGCCGGCCGTTGCCGCCCACGACGCGCCCGCTGGAGCGCTGCACGACCAGGGGCTCCGCCTGGCCGAAGCGCGCGAGCGACGCCTGGATCGCTTCCAGGTTGCGCTCGCCGTGCAGGCGCGCGTTCGCGGGGTCCACGTGCAGGTCCGCGAGGGCGA
>CAZKIY010000441.1:0-3278 GCA_964552875.1 uncultured Planctomycetaceae bacterium | reverse complement strand
GTTCGAGCCGATCCAGGCGAAGGCCGCGGGTCGGATCACGCGCATCAGGAAATGGTCACGCCGGAATCCAGGCCCCGCGGTCAGCGCGGCGGCGGGTGCCTTGTTCGTCCTCTCCGTGCTGGTCTTCTTCACCGCGCGCGCCGTGCAGTGGCGTGCCGACTTGGGCGAGCACTTGAAGACCGCCGCCGAAGGGCTCGCCAGCGCGGACTACATCGGCGCGACCGTGGCCGTCGCGAAGGCGCTGGAACTCGATCCGGACTCGGCCGAAGTGCTCGCGCTGAAAGCGCGCGTCGAACGCGGCCAAACCGAGGCGGAGCGCGAGGCCGAGCGCCGGAAGGCGCTCAGGGGCGCAGCGGCGGCGCGGGTCGAGGCGTCGGACCTACGCGAGAAGTACGAACGCGCACGGACGAAGATCGACGAGCTCGGCGCCGAGCTCTTGAAGTCCGAGTCGAACGTCCTGGCGCGCTACGCCGACGAAGCGACTCGAATCGACCAAGCCCGGCGCGAAGGCGAGCTCTACGCGCAGCAGCTCGAGGCCGAGCAGTTGTTGCTCTCCCGCTCCCAAGCACTCGAGCGCGCGCTGCGGCTCGAGGCGCCGTGGGAGGGGGCCAGCGCGGAGACGAACGGTGCGCTCGCAGCCTTCTACCTCGAGCGTTGGCGCGAAGCGCTGCAGGGTCGCGACGATGTTCGCGCGGCGGCGATGCGCACGGCCGTCGAGCTCTACGACGAGCGCGGCGAACATCAGGGCGAACTCCTCGGCCGCGGCACTCTGTCTCTCGCCGTCTTGCCAAAGGGATCGGAGTGTTTCCTCTTCCGCTGGGAAGGTCACGAGTCGTTGCGTCCCGGGCGCGTGATCCCGCGTCTGGTCCCGGTACCTACGACCGGGATCGGCCGCTTTCGCGGTGACGCGTGGCCGGCGGACTTCGGACCCGGCGACCCGTGCCTCGTCGTGACCGCCGTGGAGCCCGGCTCGACCGCCGCGCAACGCGGTCTCACCGTCGGCGATCTCGTCCTTCGCTACCACGGCGTGCCCGCCGCCCGATCCCTCCTGATCCGCGAGATCACGCCGGATGGGCGGCTCGCGCGCTCCGGTGTCGAGATGCTGGCTCAGATCACCGCGGTGAACGAGAGGGCGATATCCAGCCGCTTCGAGTGGTCCCTGTATTCGCCCGTGAAAGACGGCGTGTTGCCGCGCGTGAGCTTCGACGGCCGGGCCGATCCGGTGGAGTGTGATCCGCGCGAGATCGCCGTCGGTTCCCCGCTGGATCTGATCCACGCGGGTGTCGCGGCACCCACGCGCCTCGAGTGTCTGCGCGGCCCTGAGCTCATCACCGTCGAAGTCCCGGCCGGAGTCCGTTGCGGACTCACCTGCGAAGCGACCGCGGATCCGCTCGTTCTCGCGGGGAGCCATCGAATCGACGCCGCGACGCAGCACGCGATGGACCCCGGCTCGTACCTGCTTCTCGTGCGGCACCGAGGGTTCGAAACACAACGCTTCAACTTCGTCGTCGAGCGCCGCGGCAGTGCGTCGGCCCGCGTCGAGCTGTTGCCCAGTGGCAGCGTCCCCGAAGGCTTCATCCACATCCCGCCCGGCCCCTTCCAGGAAGGCGGCGATCCGGAAGCGTTCCGTCCGCGCGAAGAGCGCACGGTGGATCTTCCCGGCTACTTCATCGCGCGGAAGGAGCTCACGAACCGCGAGTGGTACGAGTTCGTGAACGACCCCGCGACGCTCGAGCGGATCGCCGCGGCGCGGCCGGGAGAGCACCTCTACTTGCCGCAGGACGATCGCGTCATGGCGCGCGCGGATCCAGCGGGTGGCGGATTCACGTGGGACGTCTACACGGCGACCTCGGCCGAATCGCCCGTCCTGGGCGTGTGCTGGACGGACGTGCGCGACTACCTCGCTTGGCGCAATGCGCGGGCCGAAGCGAACGGCGAGTCGTGGCGCTACGACTTGCCCACGGAATCGGAGTGGGAAAAGGCTGCGCGCGGCGTCGACGGCCGCGCTTTCCCGTGGGGCCAGCGGTTCGATCCTTCGCTGACCGTGTGCCTCGTGCGGCAGGAGGGTTACCTCCTCGACGCACCGGGCGGTTTCGAGCCGCGCGACGTGTCACCCTTCGGCGTGCTCGACATGGCCGGGTCGCGCGAGGAGTGGTTGCGCGATCAGGTTCCGAACAGCGCGCCGCCATTTTACTTCAAGCGCGGCGGGCACTGGGGCACTTCGGTCAGCACGATGTTCCGCCCAACGAGCCGCGGCGAGGCCAGCCAGGATCGGTACGCGAGCAGTCAAGGCCTGCGGCTCGTCGCGCGCCGCCCGTGACTGCCCCGGGGCGATCCTTGCGTCGCACTCCGCCGGCAACGGGATCTCGCTGCGCACTCCGCCGCCAACGGGATCTCGTTGCGCACTCCGCTGGCACTGCGATCTCGTTGCGCACTCCGCCGGCACCGCGATCTCGTTGCGCACTCCGCCGGCACTGCGATCTCGTTGCGCACTCCGCCGGCAACGGGATCTCGTTGCGCACTCCGCCGGCACTGCGATCTCGTTGCGCACTCCGCTGGCACTGCGATCTCGTTGCGCACTCCGCCGGCAACGGGATCTCGCTGCGCTCGATCCCGAACGGATTCGCCGGTTCAGTACGGCGAGGCGAAGAAGCCCGCTTCCTGACTGCGCGTGTAGATGATCTGCGGAGCCGACGGCGAGCCCGTGTTGTTGATCGAGCCGAACTCGTTCGTGCACATCTGCATGCGCATGCGCAGGTCCTGGTAGGGATCGTTCGGACCTGTGAGGCCCGCGCCGACCTCGGAGAGCAGCCCGATCACGCCGATGAGCATGCTATCGAGGGTGACCAGGACTCCGTCGTTGTTGCGATCGATCAGGATGTCCCCCTGCATGAACCCGCACGAGTTGTTCAGCAGCACGGCACCGACTTCGCGGGAGAGCAAGAAGCCGGCGTGATCGTGCGACGTCTTCTCCGCAAAGCTCTTCCAACCCGCGAACGCGCCATCGAACGACTGGGGAGGCAGGCGCACCCTGAAGATCGAGGGATTCGGGTTGTCGTTCGAGACCGGGTTCCTCAGGTTGACCGGGATCCCGTTGTACGTATTCAGCGCGCTGCGCCAGTCCGGATCACAGGCCTCGAGAACGTCCTTGCCGGGTCCGTTCTGCTCGCTCCAGAAGTCGACCGGGCGCCCGACGCCCGCCGTGAGTTCGTAGCGCACGTTCCCGAACTCAGGCCCCGCGACGTACTCGGCCGTCGCGGATGCATTGCCCGTGATCG
>CAZKIY010000440.1:105-3281 GCA_964552875.1 uncultured Planctomycetaceae bacterium | reverse complement strand
GCGACTTGCGACGCAGCCGTTGCCCCGCGAACCCGCCACCCACTTTCGCGAGCGCATAGACGAAGTCCGCGAAGCCCTCGACAGCTCCGAGTGCCGCGGGACCGACGCCGATCGCGCCGAGGTAGAGCGGCAAGACCGCTGTCGCCATCTCGTGCCCGACGTCCGAGAAGAACGTCGCGGCGCAGATGCCCAACGCACCGCGCGTGATCCAACCACGCGCGACCGAGGGTCGATCCGCTGGCTCGAGGTCGGGCCCCATCACGCGTTCTGCGTGACGTGCGCGGCGCCGCCCAACATGACTATCGACTGAATGGCCGTAGGATCGATTTCTTCACGCCCTCTCCGAGCTTGTGAGACTTCACCGGCTCAGCGCCGCGGAGCGGCGCCGATCCAGTGTGAGAGCGTGCAGGCTCGATTGCTTCACACGCTCTCGCGACGCGAAGCGTCGCCACCTGAATCTGAGAGCCCGTAGACTCGATTTCTTCACGGGCTCTCAGAGCTCGTGAAGAATTCACGGGCGACGCGCCGCGGAGTGGCGCAGATAGTGTCTGAGAGCGTGTAGGCTCGATTTCTTCACACGCTCTCAGTGCACTGCCGCGTCGCTCCCCGTGTCCATCGTCTCGAGGAAGCTGCGCTTCGTCTGCGTACCGCTCTTCCCGAAGATCTGTCCGACGTTCTTCATGCCCAACTTGAAGTCGTCGAGCATCCCGTATCCCGACACGACCGCGTGCTGGTACCAGAGGAACCCGAGCAACGTGAAGTCGAACGCCGGATTGCGCGGCATGCGCACGAGCTGGCGCACCAACTGCTCGCCGCCCGGCATGTAGACCGCGACGTTGAAGAGCTTCTGCAGGTTCACGACCTCGCGCAGGTCCGAGCGCTTCATCATCGAGTCGTGCTGGATCGACGGGCCGATGTCGCGCTCCAGATCGACGCGCCCGAGCGCGAAATCCTGCTGTCCGAGCACGGTCGATTTGAACGGGCGATAGATGAGCACCGTGCAACCGTTCGGCTTGATGCGCTTGTTGACGCGCGCCGTCTCGAACATGTCCTCCAGCGTTTCCGCCGGCGAACCCATGATGTTGTTCGTGCGGTACGTGATCTTGTGCTTCCGCAAGAGCTTCGGGATCGAATAGACGATGTCGTCCGTGTACCCCTTCTTGTAGACCTCGAGACGCACCTTCTCGGACCCCGACTCCAACCCGAACTGGACGCTGACGCACCCCGCGCGCTTCAACGCGATGATGTCGCTCTCGTTCAGGTAGTTGATGTTGATGTTGCAGGCGAAGGGCAAGCCGACGCGCTTCGGCCACTTGTCCGCGAACTCCTGGATCCAGCCGCGCGTCATGTTCAGCGCAGCGTCGCCGAAGTTCACCATCTTGAAGTCGGGGTAGCGCGCGAGGATGTCGTTCATCTCCTCGCAGACATAGTCGACGGACTTCTGACGATTGAACTTCTCACCGCGACGACCGGACACCCAGTCCTTCTTCATCAACCCGACCGAGCAGTACGTGCACGAGTTCTGACAGCCGCGGCTGACGTGCACCTGCATCACGCGCTTGCTGCGCAAGAACGGGTACTTGTAGAAGACGTCGACGTCGGGGAACGGCAGCGTGTCGAGGTCCTGCACGACCGGCCGGATGTGGTTCTGCACGCCGACGCCATCCGCGCCGAGCCATCCGACGTTCGGGATGTCCTCGATCGTCCGGTTCGCTTCCCACGCATTGACGAGATCGAGGATCGCGTACTCCGCCTCGCCCTTCGTCGTCGCATCGACGACGTCCGCGTGCTGGAGCGGCTCGAGGTCGTGGCTCGGGTGCGGCCCGCCCATCACGACTTTGAGGTGACGCAGATTCTTCTTCCAGCCGCGGATGTAGTCGTACGCCCACGCTTCTTGGCCGGTCGTGGCGTAGATGCCGACGACATCGGGCTTCCAGTCGAGGACGGCCTTGTAGAAGTCCTTCTCTTCGCTGTGGAGGAAGCAGTCGGCCTGGTGACCGTGCTTCTTCAGGATCGAGGAGAGCACCTTGATGCCCTCGAACTCGTGACAGGTCGTGACGATGAACGCGACGCGTGCCAAGGGGTGCCTTCGAGTCTGCGTGCGGGGCCGTCGGTCGAACGAGGTTCGCGAGTGCGCTCGCGGGAGCGCGAACCGTGTTCGGGTGTTCGAGACTACCAGACGATCGCGGCAACGGCTGTCGGTGGGACCCGAGAACTAGGGCGCCGTAGTGTCACCTCGGCCTCGCGAGGACGTAACCGCAACGAGACCTCGGGGTAGGCTCAGGGCCTCGAATTGGCGACTTCCACGCGCCCGGCCGTGCCTACGATCGCCTTTCATGCGTCGAACTCTGCCTGTTCTCGTGCTCATCGCGCTTCTCGCTGCGATCGCGTTCGTACTGTTCCGGTCCGATCCCGCGGAAAAAGCCCTCGCTCCGCTGGAGGATCGAGCGGTCGTGGCGCCCGGCCAGGATCCGAACACCGAAATCGGTGCGCCCGAGCTCGCGAGCTCGGGTCGGAGCGACGCGGCGCCCATCGTGAACGTCGCACCGACCGCGACGTGGACCGGAGTCCGCGTCCGCGTCCTCGCCAGCGAAACGCGTGAACCCGTCGCGGCCGCGCGCCTGACGATCGAGGTCGAAGGCACGCGGCAGAGGTGGCGCGACGCCGACGCCTCGCGCGGCACGATTGGACTTTCGCCGCGCACGGATGAACGCGGCGTCGCCGAACTCGAGCTCGCCGCGGGCACGATCGGAACGATCGTCGTGCGCAAGGACGACGGATCGACGGGGCCCGGTTCCGCGAAGCTCGAGCGTCCGCTCGCGGCGGGCGAAGTGCGCGAGCTCGAGATCCTCGTCGCGACGAAGCCCGACCTCGTATTCCACGGCCGCGTCGTCGATCGCGAGACGAACGCCCCGATCCCGAACGCGCGCGTCGGTCGCAGTCAGGGTTGGTCGAAGATCCTCGACGCCGACGAGCAACTCACCGACGGCGATGGTCGCTTCCGCGTCAGCGGAACGTCTTGGTCGCGGACGGTCGTGAACGTGCTAGCGCGCGGTTACGAAGAAGTACGGAGCCAGGCTCCACTCCGCCGTTCTCGCCCACCCCTAAAGCAGGGGGGGAAAAGTACGGAGCCAGGCTCCACTCCGCCGTTCTCGCCCACCCCTAAAGCAGGGGGG
>CAZKIY010000439.1:2176-3284 GCA_964552875.1 uncultured Planctomycetaceae bacterium | reverse complement strand
GAGGGGAGCCTGACTCCGTACCCCTCAGCCAGCCGCGCTGTCACCGGCCGTCGCGACGCGCCGTCCCTCGCGCAAGCTCGCGCGGAGCCAGTCGCGGTTGAGCCGCGCGATGTGATCGATCGGGATCGACTTCGGGCACGCGGCCATGCACTCGCCGTGGTTCGTGCACGATCCGAAACCCTCGGCGTCCATCGTCGCGACCATCGCGCGCACGCGTCGCCAACGCTCGGGTTGACCTTGCGGGAGCAACGCGAACTGCGACACCTTGGCCGCGGTGAAGAGCATCGCCGACGCGTTAGGACACGCAGCCACGCACGCACCGCAACCGATGCACGCGGCGGCGTCCATCGCGAGGTCGGCGTTCTCCTTCTCGATTCCGATCGAGTTGCCATCGACCGCGGATCCCGTCGGCGCGCTGATGAACCCGCCCGACGCGATGATCCTGTCGAAGGCGGAGCGATCGACGACGAGGTCCTTCACGACCGGGAAGGCACTCGCACGCCATGGTTCCAGCGTGATTTCGGCACCTTCGGGAAAGCTGCGCATGTGGAGCTGGCACGTCGTGGTGCGCTCCTTCGGGCCGTGCGGCCGCCCGTCGATCACGACGCCGCACGAACCGCAGATGCCCTCGCGGCAGTCGTGTTCGAAAGCGATCGGGTCGCGACCCTCGAGCGTCAACCGTTCGTTCAAGACGTCGAGCATCTCGAGGAAGGACATGTCCGCGCTGACGTCACCCGCGTCGTAGGACTCGAAACGACCTTCGTCGGCCGCGTCCTTCTGCCGCCACACGTTCAAGCGGATCTTCATCACTTGTAGCTCCGGGTCGCGAGGTGGACGGATTCGAACTGCAGCGACTCGACGTTGCGGATCGGCGCGCGGTCTTCGCCGGCGTACTCCCACGCGGCGACGTGGCAGAAGCGATCGTCGTCGCGCCGTGCTTCGCCGTCCTCGGTCTGGTGTTCGACGCGGAAGTGGCCGCCGCAGGACTCCTCGCGTTCGAGTGCGTCGCGACACATGAGTTCGCCGAGTTCGATGAAATCGGCGACGCGACCGGCCATCTCGAGCGACTGGTTCACGCTCGCGGCGGATCCGGGCACGTTGACGTCGC
>CAZKIY010000439.1:0-2076 GCA_964552875.1 uncultured Planctomycetaceae bacterium | reverse complement strand
TTCCCGATCGTGTACGGCAGGATGAAGTAGCCGTCGGCGAGACCTTGCATGAGCGCGCTCGCGCCGAGTCGATTCGCGCCGTGATCGGAGAAGTTCGCTTCGCCGATGACGTGCAACCCCGGGATCGTGGACATGAGATCGTAGTCCACCCACAGCCCGCCCATCGTGTAGTGCGTGGCCGGGAAGATGCGCATGGGCGAGCGATAGGGGTTCTCGTCCGTGATGCGCTCGTACATCTCGAAGAGGTTGCCGTAGCGTTCGCGGATCGCGCTCTCGCCGAGGCGTTGGATCGACGCGCTGAAGTCCAGGTAGACGCCGAGCCCGGTCTTGCCGACGCCGCGCCCGGTGTCGCACGCTTCCTTCGCGGCACGCGAAGCGATGTCGCGCGGCGCGAGGTTGCCGAAGCTCGGGTACTTGCGCTCGAGGTAGTAATCGCGCTCTTCCTCGGGGATGTCAGCCGGTGCCCGCGTGTCACCCGGCTTCTTCGGGACCCAGATGCGCCCGTCGTTGCGCAGCGACTCGCTCATCAGCGTCAGCTTCGACTGGTACTCGCCGCTCACGGGGATGCACGTCGGATGGATCTGCGTGTAGCACGGGTTCGCGAACGCCGCGCCCTTCTTGTACGCGCGCCAATTCGCGGTCGTGTTGCAGCCCTTCGCGTTCGTCGAGAGGTAGAAAACGTTGCTGTAGCCGCCCGTCGCGAGCACGACGGCGTCCGCGATGTGCGAGCGCACTTCACCGGTGACGAGATCGCGCGTGACGATGCCGCGCGCGACACCCGAGACGACGATGAGCTCGAGCATCTCGTGGCGCGAGTACATGCGCACGCGACCTTGGCCGATCATGCGTTCCAGCGCCGAATACGCGCCGAGCAGGAGCTGCTGACCCGTCTGACCGCGCGCGTAGAAGGTGCGCGACACTTGGGCTCCGCCGAAGCTCCTGTTCGCGAGGAGGCCGCCGTACTCGCGCGCGAAAGGCACGCCCTGCGCGACGCACTGGTCGATGATCTTCACCGACGTCTCTGCGAGTCGGTACACGTTGGCTTCGCGCGAACGGAAGTCGCCGCCCTTCACGGTGTCGTAGAAAAGGCGATAGACGCTGTCGCCGTCGTTCTGATAGTTCTTCGCGGCGTTGATGCCGCCCTGCGCGGCGATCGAGTGCGCGCGCCGCGGGCTGTCCTGGAAGCAGAACGCGTCGACTTGGTAGCCGAGCTCGGCCATCGTCGCGGCCGCTGACGCTCCCGCGAGACCGGTACCGACGACGAGAACCTTGTACTTCCGCTTGTTCGCGGGGTTGACCAACTTCATCTCGAGCTGGTGGCGCTCCCACTTCTTTTCGATGGGACCGGCGGGGATCTTGGCGTCGAGTTTCATGATGGATCGCTAGCTAGGGAGCCAACCGGCAAGCGCCGCGATCGGAATCGAAATGTTGCCCAGCACGATGAGCACTGCGAAGAGGCATGCAGCTCCGCGGCGCAGCGCGTCGTAGCGCGGGTGCGCGAGCCCGAGCGTCTGCAAGAGGCTCCAAAGCCCGTGGTAGAGGTGCACGCCGAGCGCGACCATCGCGACGATGTAGATGCCGGCCGCGAGCGGCGCCGCGAGGCCGGTCGTGACGTTGTGGTGGACACCGCCCTCGCGATAATCGGCGTGAACGCTGCCCCAAGTGAGATGGAGCAGGTGGTAGACGACGAAGAGGAGCACGATCGGCCCGGTGACGCGCATCGTGCGCGAGGCGTACGTCGACTGCTTCGCAGTCCACTGGCGATAACCGACGGGGCGCGCCTGCCAACTGCGGCGTGAGAGCAACCACGCTGCACCGATGTGCGCCCCGAACGCCACGAGGAGGCCTGCGCGCGCGACCCAGATCGCGCCGCCGTGACCGAGCTCGTGCAGCATGCGCCCGTAGACGTCGAGCGCCCATGACCCATCGCTCGCACGCGGCAGGTAGACCTGCAGATTCCCGACCATGTGCGCGATCACGAAGCCGAACAGCGCGAGGCCGGTCACGGCCATGATCGCTTTGAGGCCGATCGTGCTCGTGAGGGCGCTCGTCGCGCGCGCGACGGCTGCGGTGGGC
>CAZKIY010000438.1:0-3290 GCA_964552875.1 uncultured Planctomycetaceae bacterium | reverse complement strand
GGGCGATCTTGAACGGCAAGGGGATACGTTCCGGAGCGGGCATGTTCGGCTACACGCACCTCTACGGTGGTTATGCCGGCGGCCAGGCCGAGTACGTCCGCGTCCCGTGCGCCAACGTCGGTCCGCTCGTCGTTCCGGAGGGATTGAGCGACGATCAAGTCCTCTTTCTCTCCGACATCTTGCCGACCGGTTATCAGGCCGCGCTGAACGCCGGCATACAACCGGGATCGAGCGTCGCCATCTTCGGCGCAGGGCCTGTCGGCTGCATGGCAGCAGCCTCCGCGCGACTCCTCGGCGCGGAACGGGTGTTCATGATCGATCACCACCCCGATCGCTTGGCGTTCGCGCGATCCGCATACGGCGCGGAGACGATCGACTTCGACGAAGACGACGATCCCGCGGAACGCATTGCTCAAGCCACGGACCGCCGGGGCGTCGACGCGACCATCGACGCCGTGGGGTTCGAGGCGAAAGGCAGTCGTGTCGAGACGATCCTCACCTCGATGAAGCTCGAGGGATCGAGCGGCAAGGTGCTGCGTCAAGCGATCGCGGCTACGCGTCGCGGCGGGACCGTCAGTGTTCCCGGCGTCTATGCCGGCTTCATCCACGGCTTCATGTTCGGCGACGCCTTCGAGAAGGGTCTGACGTTCAAAATGGGGCAGACCAACGTGCAGCACCACATGCCCAAGCTGCTCGAGCACATCCTTCGAGGTGAACTCGAACCGGCTCTCCTCATCTCGCACCGACTACCTCTCGCGGATGCCGTGCGCGGCTACAAGATGTTCGACGAGAAGGAGGATGGGTGCCGCAAAGTGGTCCTGACTCCCGGCTCGATGGCGCTCCCGAAGCGAGACCGTGTCGAAGAGCGTGTCGACCTCGAGGCACATGCACTGAAGTCGGTGTTCGCCTGACCTTCATCCTCCCGACGCTGGATCAATTTCGGGTCGGCAGACATCCGGCCCGCGTGAGGCGAAGGAGCCGAGCCTCCTCGCGACCATGGCTACGCGCCGAGAGGCTCGGGTGCCCTCGCAGATGGGGCATCTGGTAAGACGCACGCACCGTCATGCCGAACCGTCCACCCACGAGCGACGTCTTGGAGCGCGAAGTCTTCGGCCTCACGTGGCCCGGCAAGGCGGCGGCGATCCAGCTCGCGCAGGTCCCGACCGCGTCGGCGCTGTGCGCTCGACCCGATCACGCTGTCGGCGCCGATTTCGCGACCCACGCGATCGTCGCGGGCGAAAACCTCGACGTCTTGAAGCTCCTCTGTGCCGCGCGGCCGGGCAGCGTCGATCTGATCTACATCGATCCGCCCTACAACCGTGGTCACGATCGCGCGTACGCTGATGATTTCGCTACGGCGCGCGTCAGCGCGAAAGACGGCGCGGATCCGCGGCAGAGGCACGCGCGTTGGCTCGACTTCATGGCACCGCGGCTCGTGCTCGCGCGTGACTTGCTGGCGGAGCGCGGTGTCCTCGCGATCTCCATCGATCAGCGCGAAGCGGCGCGACTGCGGCTGCTCCTCGAGGAACTCTTCGGCGAGGAACACTTCGTCGCCGAGATCGTCGTCTCGCTGAATCCGAAGGGTCGCCAGCTCGCGCCCTTCTTCGCGACCTCGCACGAGTACTTGATGATCGCCGCTCGCGACGCGTCGAAAACTGCGCTCGTCCCCGCGACGCGTGATGCGGTGGACCTGGCGGACTTCCCGCTCCATGACGAGCGCGGACGCTATCGGTTGCTGCCGCTCCGCAACACGAACAAGAAGTTCCACCCGGGCACTTCACCGACGCTTCATTTCGCGATCTTCGCGCATCCAACGGAGGGTCGTGTCGCCGCGCAGGCCTTCGACGGCGCGGTCGAGGTCCTGCCCGTCTTCGGCGACGGTTCGCGCGCCGTGTGGCGTTGGTCCGCACCACGCATCGCGGAGGACAGCGCCAGCCTCTTCGCGCGCGTCGTCCGCGGTCCGAAGGGTGATCGCCTCGACGTCTTCCAGATCGATCGCTGCGGCGACGAACGCACGAAAAAGCTGCGCACGATCTGGACGTCGGACGAGATCGGGTCGACGGACGACGCGTCGCGCGATCTGAAGGAGCTCGTCGGGCCCGTCTTTCCGACGCCGAAGCCCGTGGGGCTCGTGCGGCGACTCCTGGCGTGCATGCCGAAGGACGCGGTCGTGCTCGACTTCTTCGCGGGTTCGGGAACGACCGGGCAAGCGGTGGTCGAGGCCAATCACGATGACGGCGGGACGCGACGCTTCGTGCTCGTGCAGGCGCCGGAGCCGACGGCGAAGGACGGCGAGGCCGCCACGCGCGGGCTCGACACGATCGCCGCGATCACTCGAGCTCGCGTGCGTGCCACGATCGAGCGCGTGCGCGCCGCGGGAACCCTGGCCGTCGGTTTCCGCGCATTCGAAGTGACGTCACCGCTGAGCGCTACGGCTCGAGGCGGCGGGCACGAACTCCTCTTCCGAATCCTCCGCGAGTCGTGATCCGAAGTCGCGCGCGGGTCGAGTTCGCCGCGGTTGGAGCTCGATGGAGCTGTGACGCTCGTCCGATTCACGAGGGCCTGCGGCCCGCGCTCGACGAAGGCTGGAGACGTCGTACAACGTCAGGCTCGTCCCCCCTCGCGACGCGAGGAGTTGCTTCCCGCCGTCTATGAAGATCAACGCGGTAGTGGCAAGCCCCGAATCCGGGGGGAAGATGGCGAGAACATCGCCCTTGTCGAGGCCCCACGCCTTCAAGCTGCCGCCTTCGTCACCCGTCACGGCCCACTTGCCCTTCGGATGCACGGCGATCGCGCGCGTACCGAGTTCGCCGACCTTCCATTGGGCCTTCGATTTCTTGCTGGAAACGTTCCACACGTGGACTTCGCCGTCCTTCGACGGCGGACACGGGCGGACCCGATTTCGAGACGAAAGCAAGTGCCGTGACCGGGGCGGTGTGCTCGCGGAGCACCCTCTTTTCGAAGCGCGAGACCGAGAACTGCGAGGAGGATGGAGTGCATGCGATTCGACTCGTTCGGTGATTCGGCACAGGTCCAAGCACTCGTTCAGGGCACCCAGCGATGGATACGCATGTCGACGCGACCGCGCACATCGACGGCCACGCCCTCGGCGCGAAGTCGGCGGCGCTGCTCGCGAGCCGATGCGCCCGTGGTCGACATTCGACCGGCGGCATTCACGATCCGATGCCAGGCGAGCTTCGTACCCGCGGTGACTTCGCCGAGCGTGCGCCCGACCAGTCGCGCGCGACCCGGGAGTCCGGCTTCGAGCGCGATCTGACCGTAGCTCGCGA
>CAZKIY010000437.1:0-3301 GCA_964552875.1 uncultured Planctomycetaceae bacterium | reverse complement strand
CGCCGCCGAGCACGAGGAACGGATCCTCGCGACGAACGGGATCGCGTGGGAAGCCCTGGAGAAGTCGCGGCTCCTCGGTTCGCGTCGCGCGGCCCGAGTACTCCTCGCGGAGTTCAGTTGCCGCGAGGCCGAGGAGGGACTGTGGATCTCGTTCCGTCTGTCCAAAGGTAGTTATGCGACCGTCGTCCTGCGCGAGTTCGCGCGCTGATCACCCGAGCCTGTCCCGAGCCCTGGCTTTCCGAGCCCGTGGAGAACCCGCGGGCGACGCGTTCTGGTAGCGGCGCCATCAGCGTCTGGAGCGCTCTCAGCGCCGAGGCAACTCGCACGTGAGCGACGCCCATTGCGATTCCCACTGGTGTGCAGCGCCATCAGCCGCGCGGATCATGTGGACGCCTCGCACGAGATGGATGCCGCCCGCAACCGGAGTGAACTCCACTTCCGCTGGGCACGGTGAAGACTCGCATCCGTTCCGGCTTGAGCACGCTCCGGGCGACCCTCGCTTCCGCCGAAGGAGAGATGGCATGAACTGGCACGAATTCCTGGACGACGACTCGCGCGATCTTGCCGCGCTGTTCGTCGTGGGCGCGCTCGAAGCCGAGGAGGCGCGACGGTTTTGAATGCACCTCCCGTCCTGCGACGTGTGCCGCATGGAAGTCGAGTCACTTGCGTTGACGGCCGCGCAACTCACCCACGCAGCTCCCGAGATCGCACTGCCTCCCGAATTGTGGAACCGCGTTCTCGGTCGCATTCGTGGCCCGTCGACGACGCGCGACGCGCAGAGCACGCGGCCGAATCAGGTCTGGAAGGAGTGGGTCGCTCCGCTCGGCGTGGGTCCGAACGGAATGTCTTACGCAGCCGGAGCGGAGGCCCGGTTCGAGCCCACGGGCATCGACGGCATCGAGGTCCGCCGCCTCGCGGTCGATCGCGACAAAGATCAGGTCACGATGCTCGTCCGCATGGCAGCGGGAACGTCCTACCCGGCGCATCGACACGGCGGACCCGAGGAGTGCTTCGTCCTGCAGGGCGACATCCACGTCGGCGCCGTTCACATGCGCGCCGGCGATTTTCAGCGCGCCGAGGAGGGCAGCCAGCACCCGGTGCAAACGACCGACACGGGTTGTCTGCTCCTCATCGTCTCCTCGACGTCCGACGAAATCCTCTGAGAGAATCTTCTGAGAGAATCCACGGAGAGGCTGTGAACACAGCGGGCCTACGCGCTCTCGGCCAACATCAGCGGCGCTCCTTGACGCTGAGCGTTCACACGCTCTGAGCCCGCACGCAGGTTGAGGCGCTTCGGGACGCGCGAGCTAGCGAATTCTTCACGCGCTCTGTTCGGAGAGCGGCCGCGGCCGTGCGGCAGGCAGAGGTTCGAGGAGATCGCGGTGCGAAACGGACCGACCCCGCGCCTATGCTGACGGCCCCGCGACGGGCCGCATGACGAAGAGCACGAGCCCGACTCCTCCGGCCGAGATGCCGCGTCGCGCGAGTCGGACGCGACGGTGGATCGTCCTCGCGATCCTCGTGGCGGTCGGCAGCGCGATCTGGTTCGCGCGAGCTCGACTCCTCGGAAGAGTTGTTTCGCGTCTGGCCGCTACTCACGTGGGGCTCGAAGTGCGCTTCGAGGGACTGGCGGTCCAAGGGATCTCCCGGGTGCGCGCCGAACGCGTGGTAGCGACCGCGCGCGGCGAAACCGAGCCCGTGCGCTACATCGAGATCACGAATCTCGACGTCGAGATCGACGTGAGCGCGCTCTGGAACCACGGGCTCCCGGTGAATTCCGTGCAGGCCGCCTCGGTGCGCGCGGAGCTGGATCTCGAGCGCGTGCCGGCTTCCACCCGCGACGAGAGTGCGACGCGCCTCGACCTCACGATCCTGCGCGAGTTGCCGCGACTCGAGATCGGACGCGCGGATGTCCTGGTGCGTGCCGCGAACCGATACGCGAGGCTAGCGGGCGCACGCGTGGAGTTCGGGCAGCCGGGAGGGAGCGAGCGCGCGTTGCTCATCACCGCGGACGAACTCGACCTCACCGCATCGACGGAATCGATGCGCGGTGCGTTGACCCTCGAAGCAACTCTGTCGCCGGACGAGATCGTCATCACGACCGCAAGACTCGGTGACGAACTCGAGATCCGCACGGCACGTTACGAGTCCTTGCCCGACGGCGAGTTCACGGCTCGCGTCGAGGCGCGCACGCCGCTCGGTGAGGTCGATCTGGAAGTGCGGTCGCGGGACCGGGAGTTGGCGTTCCGCGGCGCGTTGATGGACGTCGACGTCGCGCCTCTGCTCGACCTCCTCGGCCTCGAGACGGACGAGTACGGCGGTTCGTGGACGGCACGCGGAGTGTGCGTGCTGCCGCTCGATGCGCCGGAGCGCTTCACGGCCGACCTCGAGGTCAGCGCCATCGATCCGCTCATTCTGGGGCGTTCCGCGGACGCGCTCACGGGCCGATTCCTGGCCGATGAGCGGCGATTCCAGGTCGAGCGCACGCTCGTCCTCTCGGGTCCGAACGCGGCGGAGATCCCCCACGCCTCGGTACCGCGCGATACCGATTTCGAGTGCGAGTTCCTCCAGCGCGCGACCGTCGTCCTCGACGCGGACCTCACGGATCTCGCCGCGATACTCGACGCGAGCCTGGCCCCACCGAAGGATGCACCGCCGCATCGCGTGCGCGCCCGAGTGACGCTCGCGGACGGATGGCTCGCGGTGGAACGCGGCACCGTCGACATCGGTCCGAATCGCATCGAAATCGGCGCGACGCACATTCCTCTCGCAACGGGCCCGCGCCTCGCGTTGGCCGATCCCTCGACCGAGATCGAGCTCTCGGTGCGATCGCCCGACAGCGCCGGGCTCGCGCGGCTGCTCCTCCCCACAGACGTCGCGCGCGAGCTCGGTATCGAAGGATCTCTCGCGGGATCCGTGCGTCTCGCCACCGGGCCGCGCGGTGTGGTGGCTCGCATCGCGCTGCGAGCACGCGACGCGGTCGTACGCGGCATCGCGATCGAGGAGCTCACGCTTCGCGCCGGAATCGCGGAGGGCGTGCTCGCGATCGAGCGACTCGACGCACGCGCGGGTGCGTCGACCCTCGTCGGGACCGGTTCGATTCGTCTCGCGGAACGCCGCTTCGACGCGTTCACCCTGGACATGGATGCACCGGACCTCGAGGCGTTCGGACGAGCCATCGGTTTGGACTCCGCGTGGATCACCGGCCGCGCACGCGTGCGAACGCGTCTCGACGGTCCGTTCACGGCGCCGACGGGCGAGCTCTTGGCCGAGTGCGAGGGCCTGCGCGTCGCGGGCCTCG
>CAZKIY010000436.1:0-3308 GCA_964552875.1 uncultured Planctomycetaceae bacterium | reverse complement strand
CCGCGCGCGACCGCGTGGTCGAGCGCGGCGATGCCGTCCAAGTACGTGCCTTCCTCCGACAGAGTGCCGCGACTGCGCCCGTACCCGCGGTAGTCGAACAGCAACACGTCGTAATCGAGCAACCGGAACGTCTCCGCGAGCGACAAACGATTCTCGATGTTCCCGGCGTTGCCGTGGCAGACGACGACGATGCCGCGCGGGCGCTCGGCCTTCACGTGCCAAGCGTGCACGAAGGCGCCGTCCACGGTGCGCAGTTCCAGGTCCTCGAACGCGGAACCGATCGCCGCGGGCGTGCGCGTCGGCGGTGGACCCGGGTACCACACGAGGCGGTCCTGGAAGAACCAGGCGACGAAGCACACGAGGAGATAGAGCGCGACGGGAACGGCGAAGATCCAGATCAACACGCGTCGCATCATCGGGTGCGCTTCGACGCGCGGCGAGATTCTTCCACGCCGGCGCGGAGAGGTGAACGACCCCGGCCTCGCGCATGTCGAGGCCGTTCCCCGGGGCGACGCCCGTTCGGACCCGGCGGAACCGCTGAATTTCGGCCGCTTTCCGGTCGGCACTCCCGGAACGGCAGTCGTTCCGGGTCGGGCAGGGGTCGGTCGCGGCGGCGGATCATGACGAGCGCATTGTGGAGAGGACCCCGAACCCTCGCGTGGGCGCGCGCGCTACTCTCTGGTCGATGCCGCGCATCTACGTTCTCTCCGGGCCCGACCTCGGGCGCACGTTCGACGTCGTGGACGGCGCCACGTTCGGGCGCACGGCGGACTGCGCCGTCACGCTGCGCGACGCGTCCGTCTCGCGCACGCACGCGCGACTCGAACGGGACGGTGCGGCCTGGCGTGTCGTCGACGCGGGCTCGCGCAACGGGCTCTTCGTCGGGACGGAGCGCGTGGCGAGCATCGCGCTCGAGGACGGCGACGAGTTCCGCCTGGGCGAGGTCGTGTTGCGATTTCGGGCCGAAATCGCGGCTATTTCCGCCCCTGGATCCCCCGCTCCGCCGACCGTCGTCGTGCCGCACACGGGGAGCCCGTCACCCAAACCCGAGCGCGCCGCGCCGGCCGAGATGCGCTTCGAAACCCGTGGGCCCTCGCGAGGCTCGCCCGCGGACGAACCGGTCGAGATCGAGCTCGAAGGCGATTGGGGCGCCGCTCCGCCTGCGCGCCTCGACCGCCCGACTCCACGCCCGACACCGGAGTCCGTTCCGTCGCGGGCCGTCCGCTCGGACGCGAGCGTCGGGGCGCCGACGGCCGCGACTGCGGCTCCACGTTCCGCCGCGAACGAAGAGCGCGCGCGCAAACTCGCTGCGGCCGGCATCGGATCGAGTGGGCGCGGATCGGAACGCGACGCGCGCGGCGTCCTCCAATTCCACAAGGTCGCTCAAGCGGACGGCGTCTTGCGCCAGGACCTCGGTCAGCAGTCGACTTGGCTGCGCACGCTCGTCCTCGTCCTCATCGCCGGCGTGATGGTCGCCTTGGCGTGGTTCGGCTATCAGGCCGCTACTACTGCCAAATCGCAGTTGGTGCCGACGGAAACGCTCGAAGACGAAACGCTCGAAGACGAAGCGCGTTGATGGCGCCGTGCGTCAGGGACGCGCGCCGAGGGTGCGCTTGTGGAGTATCGCGACGACCTCCGCGGGATCCGGCCAGCCCCCGCCGGTGAAGTGCGAGAGGAAGCTCTTCTTCTTCGACGCGACGAGCTCGCCATCCGCGAGGACGTCGAACTGCCCGGACGATCCCTTCTGGATCTCTACGTCGAGGCCCATCTCCTCGCGGATGTGCGCGGCGAGACCCGCCGCGCGTCGTTCGAAGCCTCAAGCCGTGCAGTAGAGGATTTTGATCTTCATCGTGGGCATCGATGCTACACGAGTTCGCGCCAAGCTGCGGCCAACGAACTCGCTACGCGATCCCACGTGAACCGTCGTGCGCGCACGGCGGCGCGCTGGAGCTCGACGGGGGTCGCGACCAGCGCGCGTCGGATCGCGATTACGCAAGCGTCGACGTCGTCGGGCGCGAATCGCGGCGTGTCGGGCCCGGCCACTTCGGGCAGCGCCCCGGCGTCCGCGATCGCGAGGGGGGAGTGCGCGAGTTGCGCTTCGATCGCGCCGATGCCGAAGCCCTCGAGCCGCGAGGGGAAGACGACGGCCGAGCATTCCGAAAGGATCCTCGGCAAGTCGACGTCGTCGAAGGCTCCGCGAAAGTGCACGCGCGCTCCGATCCCGAGTTGCCGCGCGAGTGCCTGCAGACGCTCGAGTTCGCCCGGCTTCGCCGCACCGTGGAGATCGAGATCGGGCAGGGAACCATCGCGCGCCAACGCCGTGATCACGACGTCCAGGTTCTTGCGCGGCTCCAGGTGCCCGATCGCGGCGAGTGGTGCTCCGGATCTGTCCATGCGCGGCAGCGGATCGAAGTGATCGCCGCCGTTCCCGATCACGCACGCATTCAACACACCGAGTCGTGCTGCGATCTCACGCGCGGTGAAGTCGCTCACGGTGAAGACGCGCGCCGCACGGCGTGCCGTTCCACCGATCACGGGGCCCGCGACGAGTCGACGAGACAGAGATGCTCCGGCGAGCGTGATCGCGCGCAAGTCGTGGATCGTCAGCGTGAACGGCAGGCCGATCGAGAGCGGAACGGGGAAGTGCGCCGTGTGTACGAGATCGAACGGCCGACTCGACTCGCGCGCGTCCGTGATCGCCGCGCGCAACGCGAAACCCTCGGCGGCAGCGCGCACGATCGGTGGGCCCGCAGGCACGCTCGTCACGATGCGTTCGATCTCCGGCGGCAGGTCGAACGGGATGCGTTCACGACCTTCGAGGACGGTCAGCGATCCTCCGTCCGCCGCG
Source organism: uncultured Planctomycetaceae bacterium (assembly GCA_964552875.1). Lineage (GTDB taxonomy): Bacteria > Planctomycetota > UBA1135 > UBA1135 > JAEUHZ01. Next base: position 460 of record CAZKIY010000436.1, on the reverse strand, counting down.
AGGATCCGCGCGACACGCGGCAGGAGTTCGGCGTTGTGCCGCCGCACGCCGCCAGGCGGTTGGCCGAGCACCACGCCCGAAACGAGGACGCGCGGAGCCCTCACGCGAGGATCTCGCTCCACATCGATTCGACGAGCGACGCGGCGCGGTCCCACGTGAACTCAGCAGCGCGAGCGCGACGTCGCTCTGCCTCGCTCGCGTTGCTCGCGAGCGCGCGCACGAGGCCGTCCGCGACCGACTCGGAATCGTCTGGATCGACGGGAATTCCAGTCATTCCAGCGACTTCGGCCTGCGCGGTGCCCCGTGCGACGACGACCGGTGTCCCAGCCGCGCCGGCTTCGAGGACGGGTAGCCCGAATCCCTCGGAGCGGGCGAGGACGAGCACGGCCGCAGCGGAACGATAGAGCGCCGCGAGTTCCGCATCGGTGACCTCTCCGACGAAGCGCGCGCCGCCGTCGCG
>CAZKIY010000435.1:1697-3314 GCA_964552875.1 uncultured Planctomycetaceae bacterium | reverse complement strand
CGGGCCCCCGTGCCCGTTCGCGCCCTGTCCCTTCGTCCGCATCCGAGGCGGAAACCGTGACTGTCCCTCCGATCCTCTCCACGCTGTCTGCCGAGTTCGAGACGTCCCCCGAAGCGGTGCAGCGCGCGCTCGAGATGCTCGACGCGGGACTCACCGCGCCGTTCGTCGGCCGCTTCCGCCGCGCCGAAGTCGGAGGCCTTGGAGAGCACGCACTGCGTCGCGTCCAGCGCATCCGCACCGAGCTCGAGGAGCTCGACCGACGACGCGGCACGATCCTGCGTCTGCTCGAGAAGGAACCCGGCGTCACGCCGCGCGACCTCGACGAGGTTCGCAACTGCATGGATCGCTTCGAGCTCGAGGATCTCTTCGTGCCGCACCGTCGGCCGGAGCCCGAGGTCCAGCTCGCGATCGATCGCGGGCTCGCGCCGCTCGCCGACTTGCTCGTCGCGCCCGTGCCGAAGGCCGAACGCGCGTCCGACGCGCCCGAGAAGGACGGCGAGGACGACGCAGCGGAGTCGAGCGCGCCGGCCGAGAGCGAAACACCGTCGGAAGGTCACGAGTCGGCTCCGGTCGAAGCGCACGACACCGCGTCCGATCTCGCTGCCCTCGAAACGGGCGAGGCGGGCGCCGGTGCTCACGACGATTCCGAGGAAGAGCCGGCTCCCGCGGCAGCGCCGACGCTCGACGCAGCGCCTGCTCCGACAGCGCATGCTCACGTCGACGTGAAGACGGCGATGAACGCGGCTTTGGCCCGTTTGTGCGCCGATTTCGTGCGTCCCGACAAGGGCATCCACACCGAGATGGAAGCGCTGAACGGCGCGTTGCGGATCCTCTCGGATCGGCTCGGACGCAACGCGCGTCTGCGCGGAGTCGTGCGCAACCTCCTGCGCAAGCACGGCGTCTTGACCGTGCGTCCCGCGGGCGACGAATCGCGCGCCGGCCGCTTCAAGTCGCTGTTCAAGGTCAAGCAACCGATCCGTCAGCTCCAAGGCCATCGCCTGCTCGCGATCCGTCAAGCGCAGAAGGAACGCGGCGTCAACGCGATCCTCACGCTCGATCCGCAGGTGGCGCTCGGCAAGGTGCGCAATGCGCTCGGGCGTCACTTGAACCCGGCGTGGCGCGAACTGCTGGACGAAGTGTGCATGCGCGCGCTGCAGCATCGGCTGTTGCCGCTCGTCGAACAGGACGTGCGTCTCGAGATCAAGGAACGCGCCGATCACGAAGCGTTGCGGTTCCTCACGCAGCACCTGCGTCAGGTCCTCTTCACGTCGGTCCTGCCGGGCGTCTCCATCGCGGGTTGCGACGTGAGTCCGAAGGGTGATTGGACGATCGTCGCCGTCGATGCTCTCGGAGCGCCGCTCGGACCGGAGACGAAGATCGAGACGCGGGTCGAGGTGCGCATCGAAGCGGAGCCGAAGGCCGAAGTGCCCGCGGCCGTTCCGTTCGCCGATGCGATCGCCGAGGCGAGTGCGGTGACCGAAACGGTCGCGACGCCGGAAGGTAACGCTGCGTCGGAGTCGAGCGCGCCCGTCGCGGGCGGGTCGACCCAGGCTGAATCGGCTCAGGCTGAATCGGCTCAGGCTGAATCGGCTCAGGCTGAATCGGCTCAGGCTGAAT
>CAZKIY010000435.1:0-1597 GCA_964552875.1 uncultured Planctomycetaceae bacterium | reverse complement strand
CCGACTCAGGCTGCACCGACTCAGGCTGCACCGACCCCCGCTGTGCCGAAGCGTGAGCGTCCCGCACGCATCGAGCGGACGGAGAAATCCGCCGAAGCTCTCGGGGCCGAGTTGGCGGCGATCCTGGCCCCGCATTCGATCCAGTTCGTGGCCGTCGCGAACAGCAAGGCCGGTCGTGCCGCGGCGCCCAAGTTGCGCGCTGCACTCGCTGCGGCGGGCATCCCGGTCTGGGTGCTCGAGACGAACGAGTCCGGGCTCTCGACCTATGCCGGATCGGAGTGGGCGCGCAAGGAACTCCCCGAGTCCACGGTCCCCGCGCGCATGGCGGCGAGTCTCGCGCGCCGCTTGCAGGATCCGATGAGCGAGTTCCTCAAGGTGGACGCGCGCCACCTCGGACTCGGTTGGGAACAAGGTCTCGTCAGCAAGGCCAACGTGAAGCGCGCGTTGCAGGACGCGATCGAGTCGAGCACGGCGCTCGCCGGTGGCGACCTGAACACGGCCACCGCTTCGTTCCTCATGCACTTGCCCGGCCTCGATCGCGCCGCCGCCGAGAAGATCGTCGCGCGCCGCGCCGAGCGTCCGTTCACTTCGCGCGAAGAACTTCGACAGGAGGGTCTCCTCACCGAAGCGCAGTGGACGAGCGTGGCTGGATTCCTGCGTGTTTTCAACGGGATCGAGCCGCTCGACTCGACGAACTTGCACCCCGAGCAGTACCCGCTCGCACGCAAGCTGCTCGAGGCCGCCGGATCGAGCGTCGAGGCCGGCCTCGGCCGCCCCGGTGCTCTGCGCGGGCTGCGTCGTTCGGACTTCGACATCGACGAAGCCACGTGGCGCGACCTCATGCGCGAGCTGTCGTTCCCCGGCCGCGATCCGCGCTGGCGTCAGTGGGGACCGGACCTGCTCGATCCGAACACGGACCCGGTGCGCATCACTCGGGATCGCGTCGTCGAAGGCATCGTCACGAACGTCGCCAGCTTCGGCGCGTTCGTGGACATCGGCTTGCACAGCGATGCGATGATCCACGTGAGCGAGGTCTCGGACCGCTACGTGCGCGATGCGCGCGAAGTCCTGTCGATCGGTCAGGTGGTGCGCGCGAAGATCGTCGAGGTCGGCGGTGCCCGACTCGCGATCTCGTTCAAGAACGTGCCTCCGCCCGAGCGTCAGGAGCGCGCTCCGCGCCGTGAGAGTGAAGGCGGCGGTGGCGGTGGTGGTGGTGAGGGCGGCGGCGACCGGCCGCGACGCCCGCGTCGCGACCATCCTGCCCCGCGCGAGCACAAGCCCGCGCTGCCGACGCGCGCCGCGACGACACGGCGCGACGGGATCGGCGGGAAGAGCGCCGGTCGCGGACGCGGTGGGGCGGGCGGCGGCGGCGGTGGCCGCGGCGGCTCGGGTGGCGGCGGTGGTGGAGGCAGCAGCTTCGGTGGAGGCGGCGGGCGCAAGCCCGACGGACGCCGACCCGAGGGTGGATCCGATGTCGCGGACCGCGACGACATGGCGCGCCTCAGCGAGCTCAAGCCGGGCAACAAGCCGGCGCACAACCCGTTCGCGAACTTCTTCAAGGGCAAGAAGGGCGACGAGTAGTCGGCGGGGCGGAGCG
>CAZKIY010000434.1:0-3317 GCA_964552875.1 uncultured Planctomycetaceae bacterium | reverse complement strand
ACTCGCTGGGCACGAAGAAGGTGCAGGTCTACCTGCCCGCGCGTTTCCGTCGCACACGGCGCTATCCCTTGCTCGTCGTGCACGACGGACCCGATTACGTCCGTTACGCGGCGCTGAAGACGTCGCTCGACAACCTCATCCATCGGCTCGAGATCCCGTCGATGGTCGTCGCGCTGATCCAATCGCAGGACCGACTGCGCGAGTACGCCGACGATCCCCGTCATGCCGATTTTCTCGCGCGCGATCTCGTGCCGCAGCTCGAGAGCGCGTTCCCGCTCGTCGGCAAGCCGTCGGCGCGCGCGCTCGCGGGCGCCTCGTTCGGCGCAGTGGCGTCGTTGGCGGCAGCGTGGCGATATCAAGGATTCTTCGACCGCTTGATGCTGCAGTCGGGATCGTTCGCGTTCACCGACATCGGTCCCCACGACCGTGGTCCTGTCTTCGATCCCGTCGTGCGCTTCGTGAACGCGTTCCGCCGCAACCCGGGCAAGCCCGCGGTGCACATGTATCTTTCGTGCGGCGTGTACGAATCGCTCATCTACTACAACCGCTCGATGGTGCCGCTGCTCGAGCGCGCGGGCCTCGACGTCAAGTACAGCGAAGCCCACGACGGTCACAATTGGGAGAACTGGCGCGACCGATTGCGCGAGGGGCTCTCGTGGCTGCACCCTGGTCCGTTGTGGATGGTCTACGAGTGACGATTGCGCGCCGCGGCGCGAGCGAGGTGAATCGATGGCGCAGGCGAAGCTCGGAGCGAAGGATCTCGCGCGATTTCGGGTGGCGGACGGGCGCGGATTCCGCCTCGTCGATCACGATCCGTCGGACACGAACGGGTGGAAGTCGAAGGACGATGCTCAGGCCGCTCTCCAGCTCGGCGTTCAAGCGCTGGCGAAGTATCAGGAACGACTCCAAGCGCAGGACCGCTGGTCGCTGCTCGTCGTGTTCCAAGCGATGGATGCGGCCGGGAAGGACGGCACGATCGAGCACGTCATGTCCGGCGTGAACCCCGCCGGCGTCCACGTCACGTCGTTCAAAGCACCGAGCCACGAGGAGCTCGACCACGACTGGATGTGGCGGCACTGGAAGGCTCTGCCGGAACGGGGTCGCATCGGCATCTTCAACCGCTCGCACTACGAGGAAGTGCTGACCGTCCGCGTGCACGCGGATCTCCTCGCCGCGCAGAAGATCCCGCGTGGGCTCGTCGGGAAGAAAGTCTTCGAGGAGCGGCTCGAGGACATCACGAACTTCGAGGATTTCCTCGTGCGCAACGGCACGCGCGTCCTGAAGTTCTTCCTGCACGTCTCGAAGGCCGAGCAGAAGGAACGCTTCCTCGAGCGCATCGACGAGCCCGACAAGAATTGGAAGTTCGCGGTGGCGGATGTCGGCGAGCGGAAGCACTGGGACGCGTACCATGCCGCGTACGAGGCTGCGATCCGTCGCACCGCGGCCCCACACGCGCCCTGGTACGTCGTGCCGGCGGACAAGAAGTGGTTCACGCGGCTCGTGGTCGCTGCGGCGTTCGAAGCGGAGCTGGCGGCGATCGATCTCGATCTGCCGCCCGCGACTCCCGAGCGCATCGCGGCACTCCGCGCGGCGCGCGCCGAGTTGGAGAGCGAGACGTAGACGGACTCGACCGGCGATGCCGAGCGGGGCGTGGCATCGGCCCGATCGTCCGGTCGCGCCCTTCGCAAAGAGCTGCTAGACTCCCCGCCCTTTGTGGCGGCCTGATCGGCCGTCGGAGTCACCTCGCGGAGAGCATCGTGGGCATCGTCACACGCAAGATCGGGTTGTCGCTGGGCGCGGACATCTGTTGGGCCAAAGCCTACGAGGACATCCTGGCGCGACTCGACCTCACGCTGCCGATGGGCCGCGGCGAACAAGTTCGCTTCCACGTCGAGCGCACTTCGATCGTGCCGTTCCACCTCAAGGCGGAGCCGAAGTACGACGTCGTCGTCGATCGACTGACGCACTGGTTCCCGCTGCAGCGCGAGTGGATCAAGAAAGCGATCCTGCTCGACGGCACGTACGTGCTGAACAACCCGTGGACTGTTCAGTCCATGGAGAAGCACACGACCTACTGCGCGATGATGCGCCTCGGTTTGCCGATTCCCGCGACGGCGATGATCCCGTCGAAGGACTACGACGAGAAACCGGACTTGCGCGTCACGCTGAATCGCTACGCGAAGTTCTTCGACCTCGGCGCGATCGGCGCGGAGATCGGGTTCCCAGCTTTCTCGAAGCCCTACGACGGCGGCGGCTGGCAAGGCGTGTCGAAGGTCGACGACGCGGGCGAGCTGGACCAGGCCTACGACGCCTCGGGCAAGATGCTCCTGCACCTCCAAGCCGGCGTGCTGCCGTACGACCAGTTCGTGCGCTGCATCGGCTTCGGCCCGCAGACGCACGTCATCAAGTACGACCCGAGCCAACCCCTCCACCTGCGCTACACGAACGAGAAGGGCTTCCTCACGAAAGAAGACCGCGCGCTGATCGAGGACATCACGCTCACGATCAACGCGTTCTTCGGCTGGGACTTCAACTCGTGCGAAGCCCTGCTGAAGGATCACGTCTGGCATCCGATCGACTTCGCGAATCCCTGCCCGGACAGCCAAGTCACGTCGCTGCACCGTCACTTCCCGTGGCTCGTGAAGTCCTACTTGCGTTGGTCGCTCTTCTGCGCCGCGACGAAGCGTCCGATGCGCACGACGCTCGACTGGCAGCCTTACTTCGACATCGCCGACAAGAAGTGGCCGCTGCGCAAGAAGATCGCGGCCTACGGCAAGATCTCGCGCGAGCGTTTCGACGCGGTCGCGTTCCAGCAGTTCTGCGACAAGCACCTCGCGAACCTGGACGCGGTCGTGAACGAGTACTTCGGCACGGAGGATGCGAAGGACGCCGTGCGTCAGAAGGTCACGGCGCTCTTCCCGGCTCACGAAGTCGAGAAGTTCACCGAGCACTTCTGGTCCGAGCTACAGATCTGGCGCGCCGAGGACGCGGAGTCGCGCGCTCCGAAGAAGCGCAAGTCGGCCAAGGCGAGTGCGAAGCTGACGATCAAGTCGGTTCAGGCCGCGAAGCCCACGCGTTCGATCGCGACGAAAGCGCGCGCGAAGTCCGCCGCGCGCTCTGCTTCTCGCCCCGCGACGAAGTCGGCCAAGAAGACCGTCAAGTCGCGTTGAGAGGCCGTGAAACAATCGAGCCTACGGCCTCAGAGAACCTAATGTCGCCGCTCCGCGGCGCGAGAGGCCGTGAGTAGCTCGCGGCATCTGGGCCCGCGCACTCCTACTTTGCAACGACGAACCACCACGCCGAATCCCCGCGAACGA
>CAZKIY010000433.1:0-3336 GCA_964552875.1 uncultured Planctomycetaceae bacterium | reverse complement strand
CCCTAACCCTTGGACCTACAATAGGTAGCGTACGACGTTTCATTTCGCCGTCTTGCCACGGGTGCCCGGGGGCGGTTCCATCGGCCTCCCGGCGCGAGCGGGGGAGGAACGAGGGGGCAGAGGGCCCTCACACCCCCGAACTCGTGCGCGGACAAGGCCTTGGAAGTCCTAGGGGTTCCCACGTTTCGACGCGTGAGCCCCCCGACGCTCCCCCGATCTCGGAAGACCCCCAGTGAATTCCCCCTCGCTCGTGAAAACTGCTCGCCCCGCGGAGACCCGCACCGACGTGGATGCTCTCGCCGAACTCGAGTCCCTCGCGCCCCCGGTCGACCTGCCGGATCCCGATCTGACGGACAACGCGACGACCGTTCTCTCCAAGCGTTACCTCAAGAAGGATCCGAACACGGGCAAGGTTTGCGAGACGCCGCGCGAACTGTTCTGGCGTGTCGCGACGCACATCGCGAAGGCCGAGCTGCTGTTCGCGGGCGGAACGCCGGCGCGCGCGCTCGCCGTGGCGCGCGAGTTCTACGGGCTCATGGCGAAGCGGCAGTTCATGCCGAACAGCCCGACGCTCATGAACGCGGGCCGCGAGATGGGGATGCTCTCCGCGTGCTTCGTCCTGCCGGTCGAGGACTCGATCGAAGGGATCTTCGACTCGATCAAGGCGACGGCGCTGATCCAGAAGGCCGGCGGCGGCACGGGCTTCAGCTTCTCACGCTTGCGTCCGCAAGGTGATCTCGTGCGCAGCTCAGGCGGCACGACGGAAGGCCCGCTGTCCTTCATCCAAGTGTTCTCGAAGGCGACGGACGCGATCCAACAGGGTGCGTTCCGCCGCGGCGCGAACATGGGCATCCTGCGCGTCGATCACCCCGACATCATCCGCTTCATCACGATGAAGGACGATCTCGGGATGCTGCAGAACTACAACGTGTCGATCACGGTGACGAACCGTTTCATCCACGAGCTGCGCTCGAAGTCGGACACGATCCACCAAGTCCTGAACCCGCGCACGAAGCAGTGGACCAAGCTCGAGAAGCGCGAGAAGGCCACCGACAAGGCCACGGGCGAGTACTGGACCGTCGGCGAGATCTGGGACCTGATCGTCGATCACGCGTGGCGCACCGGTGAGCCGGGCGTCGTGTTCATCGACCGCATCAACGAGAAGAACCCGATCAAGAACGTCGGCCTCATCGAGGCGACGAACCCGTGCGGCGAGCAGCCGTTGCACCCCTACGACTCGTGCAACTTGGGTTCGATCAACTTGGGCGTGCTCATCCAAGGCGAGGGTCAGGACGCGCGCTTCGATTGGGAGCGCTTCAAGGCCATCATCCACACGACCACGCGCTTCCTCGACGACGTCATCGAGGTCAACCGCTATCCGCTGCCGCAGATCGACAACATGTCGAAGACGACGCGGCGCATCGGGCTCGGCGTGATGGGATTCGCCGACGCGCTCTACAAGTTGGGCATCGCCTACAACACGCAGGAAGGCCTGGCCTTCGGCGAACGCATCATGCAGGTGCTGAACGACGAGTCGCACCTCGCCAGCGAGATCCTGGCCGAGGAACGCGGCGTGTTCCCGGCTTGGGAAGGCTCCGATTGGGAGCGCGCGGGCCGCAAACTGCGCAACAGCTACACGACGACGGTCGCTCCGACCGGCACGATCTCGATCATCGCGAACTGCTCGGGCGGCATCGAACCGATGTTCAGCTTGGCCTTCATCCGTCAAGTGATGAAGGACGAGAAGGGCAAGCCGACGATCATGCGCGAGGTGAACTACGTGTTCGAGGCCCAGGCGCGCCAGCGCGGCTTCTACTCGGACTCGATGATCGACGACATCGTCGAGAAGGGCACGCTGCACCACCGCGCCGATGTTCCGGACGACGTGCGCCGCGTGTTCGTGACCGCGCACGACATCACGCCGTACTGGCACATGAAGATGCAGTCCGCGTTCCAGCGCCACTGCGACAGCTCGATCAGCAAGACGATCAACTTCCCGCACGACGCGACGGCCGACGACGTGCGCCAGATCTTCGAGATGGCGATCGACGAAGACGTGAAGGGCGTGACCGTCTATCGCGACGGGTGCCGCGACATGCAGCCGATGGCGCTCTCGGGCTCGACGAAGCGCAAGGAAGAAGCCGCCGCGCCGGTCCCTCTCACGCGGGCGATCGAGCCCGTGGGGCTGCGCATGACGATCAACGAGGCGGGCCAAGAAGAACTGAACCCGATCAAGTTGCCCGAGATCATGCCGTCCCTGCGCATTCGCCAGATGACGCCGTTCGGCAACATGCACGTGAAGGTTTCGGTCGATCCGATCTCCTGCCGCGAGCGCGAGGTTTTCGCGCAACTCGGCAAGGGCGGTGACGTCGCGAACTCGGACCTCGAGGCGATTTGCCGCATCCTCTCGCTGTGGCTGCGCAGCAACGGGTCGCTCAAGATGGCGATGAAGCAACTCGAGGGCATCGGCTCGAGCCTCTCCGTGCCGACGAAGGACGGGCGCATCATGTCCCTCGCCGACGGACTCGCGACCGCGCTCAGCCGCTACCTGCAGGCGAAGGAGCAGAACGGTCTGCACGCACTGCTGCTCGGGACCGCGTCGCCGGATCTCGACAAGACGGGCTACTACAAGGCCTCGGAAGCGGCGAATGCCGCCGCTGCGGCGCACGTCGCAATGAACGCCGCGACGGCTGCGGCTTCGACCAGCGCGTCGATATCGACTCCGATGTCGACGTCGACTCCGATGTCGACCCAGGCTCCGATGTCGACCCAGGCTCCGATGTCGATGACGAAGCCTGCGAGCACCCCGCGCAACGTCTCGCAGTACAAGCTGAAGTGCCCGAGCTGCGACGGAGTCCTCTCGTTCGAAGAAGGCTGCGTGAAGTGCCACTCGTGCGGCTTCAGCCAGTGCTGAGTCACTGAACGGACCAGGTCCGTGTTCGCGCGCGGGCGGCTCCCCGGAGCCGCCCGCGCGCAGTTTCGGTCAACGCTCGCCCGGATCGTTCGCCGCCCTCTCGAGGTGGAAGCGGTGCAGCACCGCGTGGATCACGGGGCCGAGCATGATCCCCGCGAGCACGAGGAACACGACTCCGGCGAACAGCGCGTACGCTCCCGCGGGCCACTTGCCGGTGCGAGCGCGATGATCATCACTGGCCACCGCCGGGCCGCGGAGCATCGGGCTTGCGCCGCCGACCGTAGAAGTCCAGATCCGACGCACTCGCGGCCAGGCGCTCGAACGTGAACGTCTGCTGGTCCTGCTCGCGCACGAGTACCAACTTCGCGCCGACGATCTTGGCCTTGTACTGGCGCTTCGTGCCGATGGGCAAGGCCATCGGA
>CAZKIY010000432.1:0-3337 GCA_964552875.1 uncultured Planctomycetaceae bacterium | reverse complement strand
GCGCACGCGGACGCGCACGCCGATGCGCACGCCGACGCGCACGCGGACGCGCACGCGGACGCGCACGCGGACGCGCTCGCCGATGCGCACGCCGACGCGCACGCCGACGCGCCAGCGGACGCGCCAGCGGACGCGCCAGCGGACGCGCACACCGACGCGCACACCGACGCGCTCGCCGATGCGCTCGCCGATGCGCTCGCCGATGCGCCCGCGGATGCGCCCCCCGATGCGCCCCCCGATGCGCCCGCGGACGCGCTCCCCGACGCGCCAGCGGACGCGCACGCCGATGCGCCCGCGGACGCGCACGATGTGAGTGCGCGCCCCGCGCGGGTCCTGGATCCGAACACCGCGCGGACGCTCTAGAACCGCGAAGTTCACCGGCGCTCGCGTCGAAGCCAGGGAGCGCGGGGTCGCCGGGCAGCACGGGGGCGCTGAGCCACACGAAAGTCGGATGCGCCTGTATTTTCCGCGGAACGATGAACGCCCTGTCCAGGAGCGACAGGGCGTTTTCGTAGACCCAGGGTTCCCGGAACGAACGAGTCGAAGACATCGGTCGCGCTGAGCTCGCGACCTCGGAAGTCTTGTGGTGGTCGTGCCCACCCACGAAGGAATGGCTCATCTCGACAGCTCGTCTCCTCGTTCGACTTCTCGGTTGCCAAGCCACCTTCGCGTCCCGATGCGAGTCGAAGCGGACACACGCTTCCGCGAGCAGAACCGAGCATCACGCCTTGTAGATTCTGCGTGGATCTCGCCGCGATCTCGCTAGTTTCGAGAATGGCGAACCAAGCACTCGTGGGCTCTCTGCGGGAACGAGCAGCGTCCCCGCGTAAGTCTCACCCCACGCGGCCCGCGTCCGCGACCACCGGCACGGACGGTGCATACCTGTCGGTCTAGGGGCACACGATTTCCTCGCGCGAGCCGCAAGCGTGCGATCCCGTCGCCAACGACCGACTGCCCAACGACCGACTACCAACCACCGACCACCAACCACCGACAAGGACCCCGACATGGCCTCGATCGAGAAAGACATCGAAGTGGACGTTCCTGTGCGCACGGCCTACGACCAGTGGACGCAGTTCGAGGAGTTCCCGAAGTTCATGGAAGGCGTCAAGACCGTCCGTCAACTCAGCGACAAGAACATCGAGTGGCACGCCGAAGTCCTGGGCCAAGACGTCTCGTGGACGTCCGAAATCGTGCAGCAGATCCCGGATGAGCGCATCACGTGGAAGAGCACGTCGGGAGCGTGGAACGCGGGCGCCGTCCGGTTCACCTCCCTGTCCTCCACGCGCACGAAAGTCTCCTTGCTCATCGAGTACGAACCGACCGGCGTCGCCGAGAACGCCGCGAGCGCGCTCGGCTTCGTCTCGCTGCGCGTCGCGGGCGACTTGAAGCGTTTCAAGGAGTTCATCGAGGGTCGCGCTCGGGCGACGGGACAATGGCGCGGAGAAATTCACGGTCAGCGCGTCACCACCTGATCCTCACCGATTTGGAAGCGAACGGCGGGTGCTCCACGCGGAGCGTCCGCCGTTCGTCGATTCCGAGTGACACCACTCGCCCTGCGGCGCGCAGACCCGAGGTCGAGCAGGAGAGAGAGGACGAACCGCCGTCGCCCGGCTCGACCTCGATCTGCCCGGGACCGACGGGCAGGTTCGCGCGGTTTTGCGGGCCTCGTCGTGGACAGCGGATTCCGTAGAGTCGTCGAGGCCGCGGGCTCGAGCTGCGGGCCCCGCCCACCCGATCGTCCCCATGTCGACCGCTGCTTCTCCTCCCATTCGTACGTGGCAGCAGAAGCTCGCGCGCGCGCTCGTCGCAACACTCGCACTGTTCGCACTGCTCGAAGTGTCGCTGCGCGTGACCGGCTTCCGATTCCACGGGCTCGAACTGCCCATCGCGATCTGGAATCCCCACGAGGACAAGGCGCTCGACGACGCCGGCGCGTTGCACCGATCGACACTCGTCTCGTTGTGGGAGCCGCGTCCTTTGGCCGCGATCCCGTGGGGTACGCGCGAGCTCGTGAACGACGGCACGTTCCGCGGTCCGGAGATCGGCGCAGCGCGAACGCCGGGAACGCTGCGCGTCGCAACGCTCGGCGATTCGACCACGTTCGGTTACGGGGTCCCTTGGGAGGAATGCTGGTCGGCACGGATCGCGTCCGATGCGGGAGATCGCGGAACGCCGATCGAAGTCATCGACGGCGGAGTCATCGGCTTCACGATTCGACAGGGCATCGAGCGCTACAAAGCGCGTGTTCGCCCCTTGCGACCCGACGTCGTCGTCGCGGCTTTCGGCGCCGTGAACGAACACACGCTGGCCCCGGGTGAAGTTCCCGACATCTTGAAACTCGACCAAGTCCGTGCGCGCTCGACCCGCGCGTCGCGTGGAGCGCGATGGGTGCGCGGCGCCGTCCGTGTGCTGCACCTCCTCGATTGGGTGCGCTGTGAAGTCACGGACGAGAAGTCCAAGCGGCTCGCGGCTTGGACCGTGCGCGAGAAGAACCGCACCCAGGGCATCGAGGCCATGGGCGCTCTCGACTACGCCGAACCGCGGCGCGTGTCGCCCACGGCGTTCGCCGAAGCGCTCGCGGAGCTCCGACGCGAAGTCGAGGCGGACGGCGCGCGACTGGTACTCGTTTCGATGCCGAGATCGCCGGGAACGGAGGAACTCTCGCCGATCCTCGCGGAATACACGCGCGTGCTCGAGGAGTTCGCGACCAAGACGGCGGTTCCACTGGCCGACGTTCGCGGCGCCTTCCGGGACGAGGCGCTGGCCGGGCGCGGCGACGGGCTCTTCTTGACCAAGGATCGCTGGCATCCGACCGCGCGCGGACACGGTTTGGTCGCCGAACGCGTGCGGCCGCTGGTCGAGGCAGCGGCAGCACGTTGAGGTTCCTCGCCTACCCGCGACGCGGCGCGACTTGTTAGACATCTAGGCATGGACGGCGAAACGCCCGAACCGGATGGCGAACGAGATCCGCGCGACGAACTCGGTCGACTCGCGCGGGGCTTGCGCAAGCAGGCGGAGCGACGTCGCCGACTCGGCGGGGGGCTGCCGGGCGAAACCACGGCGCCGAAGAGGTCGGGGGCGGTGGCGCCTCTGACCCCGAAGCCTCCGTCGGCGTCGAAAAGCCCGTCGACACCGCCCGCGCCGTTCCGGAACGACCGCAGCGAGCCGAACGCGCCGCCGCGCACCGAACCGCGGGTGCCGACGCGCGCAGAGGCGCCGACGCCCGTAGAAATTCCCCAGCGTGCCGCTGGTTCGGGCTTTCACACGAGCGTGGCCGCGGGTCCCGCCCGCGATGCGGACGAGGTGCGCGCTCAGGCCGGTTCGGCCGCGGATC
>CAZKIY010000431.1:0-3352 GCA_964552875.1 uncultured Planctomycetaceae bacterium | reverse complement strand
ATTCACCGGCCAAGGGGAGTAGGAACAGAGGCAACGCGAGGGGTCGGAGGCGCGGATTCACGGCGGTGGGCTCCAGGAAAAAGTCTCGAGGGAGAGCCCTGGCCCGATCCGCGGACGACCCGCGAGCGGTGGCTCCACGATCCTGACCTGCAACCCGCCTTGCGGAGCGCCCCAAAAAATTGAAAGAATCTGCGCGGGGCGCGCGATCCCTGCGCGGTGGCCCACGGCAGGCGTCAGCGTCGGCCAGCGCCCGCAACGCCTCGTCGCGGCGCGCCGCGAACGCCGCGTCGTCGGGCACGAGCTCGAGCCCCGCCTCGGCTACCGAGAGAGCCAGCTCGTGGTTCCCGAGGTCCGCGTGCAAGTCCGCGATCCAACCCCAGGCCGTCGGCTCGCGCGGGTCGAGGCCGCGAGCGATCTGCGCACCTCCAAGGGGGCGCGGTGTGGCGGCGCCGTGCCCCGCCCTGCCAGCCCAGCGCCTCCGGCTGGGTCGAGGCCGCTACCGAGGCTGCGCAGAGCAGCAGGACGGACGTAGGAGGGACCGGATCCACTCGTCCGTGGGCTCGAGACCTGCGGGGAAGCGGCCCGTACCGCTACCCTCGGCCGGGGGTCATCCGCTTGGAGCTCCTATCCCACGTCGCCTGCGCCTCGTGGATGATCGCCGCCGCGGGCAGGCGCAGCAGGTAGCCCGGATCGACGCTGTCGCCGGGCGAGCTGCCCTGGCACGACTTGACGTAGGCGATCACGGTCTGGTCGAGTGCCCAGGTCGGGCTGTCGCGGAAGAACGGCGTCGGCTCGGCGGAGACGGTCGCGACCGTCGCCCTGTCGACCCGCTTGGCGATCAGCTTGCCGCTGCGCAGGTCGATCAGCACCAGGCAGATGCGGAAGGCGTCGGCGTTCTCGTCGCGTACGCTCTTCGTGTTGATGGCGGTCAGCGTGCCGATCAGCAGCAGCGGCCGGGTTGACAGGGTGGTGCGGGTCAGCGTCCGCACGTTCCATTGCGGCATGCGGTTCTTGATCAGCGCGCCGAGCGGCTGACCCATCTGCACCGTTCCCGCCGTCTGCTGGCCGGTGCTGGCGTCGATCAGCGGGTCGATGACGAGCTAGCGCGCGCCGCCGCCAATCGCCGCCGGCGCATCGCGCAGCAACTGCTCGCCGGCACGCACCACGACCTCGTTGAACGCGGCCGGCGGCGCCGAAGGCTGGGCAGCAGCGGGCGACGCGGCCGCCGGTGTCGCGGCCGAGGTCGGTGTCGTCTTCGCGGCCTCGCCACCGCCCGGGGGCGTGACGCAACCGGCAAGGAGCAGCAGTGCGCAGCCCGGCAGCGAACGAGCGCGGGGGGAGCGATGGATCCTCATGGCATGCGCACGGTCGGCGTCGGGGAACGGGCGCACAGTAGTCTCTGCGTCATGCAATGGCTCGATCTCGTTCAATGGCCCGCGATGGTTGTCACGGTATGGGCGGCCTGGCTGGTCGCCTCCAGCCTGAAGCGCCGGCGCCTGCTCGGCTTCTGGATCTTTCTCCTCAGCAACGTCCTGTGGGTCGCCTGGGGCCTGCACTCGCACGCCTGGGCGCTGGTGTTCCTGCAACTCTGCCTGGCGGCGATGAACGTGCGCGGCGCGAAGAAGTCCGAGCCAGCCTCCGCCACGGCTGCGAAATAGCGCACGCGATCGCCTGTTCCGATGCGCGGGCGCGCATTCGTCCGACACACAAGGCGCAGCGGATGTGGACCTCCCCCGGTTCAGTGAACATGGGGTTTAGTAGCAGCAGCGGTAGGCGGGGATGCCGCAGAATCGTCAATAGGGAAGGGGTTTCTGGAAGGGTCGGCCCTTCCCCATCTCTGCGGGGGAGCCGCGCGCAGCCAGCGCGGAGCTGGCTGAAGCGCAGCGCGGCGCTCCGGGGGCCCTGCCCCCGGGAGGTGGGGGTGCAGGGGGATGAGACTCAAAACTTGTGGAGAGTGATCACGACTACGATCGTCGCGATCGGCGTGCGTTCTGGGGCCCGCCCGCCGACTCGCTGATGCCTCGCGAGGCCATGTTCGTGCGTCGGAGGCCGCGTCCTCGTCGACGATCGTGACGTCAGACGGCGCTGCGCTGCGCCTCGAACTCGATCGGCGATCGATAGCCGAGCGTCGAGTGGAGTCGTTGGCGGTTGTAGAAGACCTCGATGAACTCGAAGACGCTCGCCCGCGCCTCGGCGCGCGTGCGGTAGTGCTCGTGATCGCAGAGTTCGGTCTTCAGCGTGTGGAAGAAGCTCTCCTGCACAGCGTTGTCGTAGCAGTTGCCCTTGCGGCTCATGCTGCACACGATCCCGTTGTGATCGAGGAGCGCCTGGAAGGCGTGAGCGGCGTACTGCACGCCGCGAGCGGAGTGCTGGACCAGACCCGGCGACGGTGAGCGACGATCGATGGCCATCTCGAGCGCGTCGAGGACGAGCGTGGCCGGCATGCTCGCGCTCATCGACCAGCCCACGACCTTGCGCGAGAAGAGATCCATCGTCGCAGCGAGGTACAGCCAGCCTTCGTCCGTCGGGATGTAGGTGATGTCCGACACCCAGACTCGGTTGGGCGCGCTGGTCGTGAAGTCTTGGTCGAGGATGTTCGGCGCGACGGCGTGCGAGTGCTTCGAGTCGGTCGTCCGCACGTATTTCCGTCGCATTCTCGGGCGAATTCGTGCTTCGCGCATGAGGCGCGCGACGCGATGGAGCCCGCAGACTTCGTCGCGTCGCTTCAGCGCGGCATGGATCCGCGGTGCACCGTAGGTCCCGCGGCTCTTCACGTGCTCCTCGCGGATCAGCACGGTCAGCCGAAGATCCTCGAGCGTGTGCTTCGAGTCACCGCGGCCGAGCCAGGCGTAGAAACCGGCACGAGAGACCTCCAGGGTCGAGCTCATCAGCCCGACCGCGAAGATCTCTCGGTGCTCGAACATGAACTCGAACCTCAGCTCCGCTCTTTCGCGAAGTAGGCCAGCGCTTTTTTCAAGATGTCCCGCTCCTGCTGAGCGCGAGCGAGGTCCTTGCGGAGCTGGAGGACTTCCTCGTCGGACGCCTTCGCGCGGCCGTTGCCCGGGAACGCTGACGCGCCGTGCGCGTCGATCTCCGACTTCCAACGCTGCAGCTGGCTGCGGTCGAGGCCGAGGCTGGTGGCCACCTCGCCGACCGTGCGACCCGGCTCGTGCGTCAGCCGAACCGCGTCACGTTTGAACTCTGCACTGTGCTTCCGTCGCGATCTGGCCATGCACACTTCCTCGCCTGGAGCATTCCTGCTCCTTGTCTGGGTGTCCACTTTTCCGGGGGAAGATAAGAGGGCGTACGCCCCTGCAAGTTCGAGTCACGGAATGTTCGCCCGAGTCGAGAT
>CAZKIY010000430.1:0-3371 GCA_964552875.1 uncultured Planctomycetaceae bacterium | reverse complement strand
AACGTCGGCTCCCTCGACAAGGGCAAGACCACCGTTGGCACCGGCGTCGTCGGCGCACCCGAGTGCGGCGACGTGATGAAGCTCCAGATCGAGGTCGAGGGCGACCGGATCGTCGATGCCAAGTTCAAGACGTTCGGCTGCGGATCGGCGATCGCGTCGAGCTCGCTCGCCACCGAATGGATCAAGGGCAAGACGCTCGACGAGGCGCTCGAGGTCCGGAACACCCAGATCGTCGAAGAGCTTTCGCTCCCGCCCGTGAAGATCCACTGCAGCGTGCTGGCCGAGGACGCGATCAAGGCCGCGATCGCCGACTTCAAGGCGAAGCAGAACGAAACCGTTTCGGCGCAGGAGGCCGTGAAATCGTGATTCAACTCACCGAACGCGCCACGAAAGAGATCCGGCGCATCATCACGGAACAGAGCATGTCCGAAGCCACCGCGTTGCGCGTCGGCGTCAAGGGCGGGGGCTGTTCGGGGTTCTCCTACACGCTCGGCTTCGACGACCAGTTCAGCGAGATCGACCAGCTCAGTGAGGTCGAAGGCGTCCGAGTCGTCTGTGATCCGAAGAGCTTCCTGTACTTGAACGGCACGCAGATCGACTTCGAGGACAACCTGATGGGTCGCGGCTTCAAGTTCGGTAACCCGAACGCGGCCAAGAGCTGCGGCTGCGGTGAGTCGTTCGCGGTCTGACGTCACCCCGACGCCATTCCCTAAACTGAAGCTCCCCGCCTCCGGCGTCGCCTCATGCAGAACTGCTCGGCTTGCGGCGCTCCGCTCGAGACGCCAGTTGCCTGCGGCACTTGCGGCGCGGTCCACGCCGTGGCGGAGAGCGCGACGCCCTTCGAGCTCCTGGGCCTCGCGCCGTCCTTCCGATTGGAAGAGCGCGAGCTTCGTCGCCGGTCGACGCGTTATGCGCGCTGGGTTCACCCCGACTTCTTCACGGCCGCCGACACGCGCTTCCGCGAACTCGCCGAACGAAACAGCGCCCGGTTGAACAGCGCTTTCGAGACGCTCGCGCAGCCGACCCAGCGTGCCGATTGGCTGGTCGTCCACCTCGGTGGACCGTCGGAGGATGCCGAGCGCGCGATGCCGCAACCATTCTTGCTCGAGGTGCTCGAGTGGAATGAAGTGCTGGAGGAAGCGCGCGCGAGTGCGGGTCCGGACTCGCGCATCGAACCGCTCTTCGCCGAGCTCACCGCGCGCCGCGCGGAGAACCTCGCGCAGATCGAAGAGCTCCTCGAACCTCTCCCGGAGAGGAACTCAGATGCCCTCGTCCTCGCGCGCCGCGAGCTCAACGCGTTGCGTTACCTAGACCGCGCGCTGCGCGAGATCGAATCCCTGCGGCTCGCGCGCGCGGAACGCCGCTGAACGGCCTGGATCCACGATGGGATACGTCGAACTCAACGTCCTGAACAACCCGAGTCCGGAGCCGACGGCTGTCGGCGCTCTCGGAATCGACCTCGGCACGACGAATTCGCTCGCTGCGATCTGGCGCGACGGCCGCCCGACCGTGCTGCGACCCGAGGGACGGAGCGGTCTCGTGCCGTCCGTCCTCCACTTCCCCGAGTCGGGTCCCCCGATCGTCGGTCGCGAGGCCCGCGATCACGCGATCGTCGATCCACGGAACACCTTGTTCAGCGTGAAGCGATTCATGGGCCGAGGGTTGGCCGACGTCGCTCGGGAACTCGCGACGCTGCCCTACTCCGCGACCGAGAACGAACGCGGATCGATTCAACTCGAAGTGCGGGGGCGCAAGTACTCGCCCGAGGAATTGAGCGCGTTCATCCTGCGGAAAGTGCACGAGGTCGCCACCTCCGCTCTCGGCGGCCCCGCGCCCACGAAGTGCGTGATCACGGTGCCCGCGTACTTCGACGATGCTCAACGACAGTCGACGCGCGACGCGGCGCGCATCGCGGGGCTCGACGTCCTGCGCATCGTCAACGAGCCGACGGCCGCTAGCCTCGCGTACGGGCTGGATCAGCGCGACAAGGGCAACGTCGCGGTCTTCGATCTCGGCGGTGGCACGTTCGACGTCACGATCCTCAGCATCGAGGACGGCGTGTTCCGCGTCCTCGCGACGAACGGTGACACACGACTGGGCGGCGACGATTTCGATCAGCGGCTCGCGGATCTCGCGCGGGACGATCTCGGTCGCGATCACGGGGATGCAGTCACACACGATCCGGCGTTCCAACAAGCAGCTCGACAGGCCGCCGAACATTGCAAGATCGAGCTCTCGAAGCAGCCCGAATCCGAAATGCACTTCATGGTGCCGGGTAAGCGCGTCGCGTGGCGACGACGCGTGGCGCGTGACGAGTTCGAATCCCTCACTGCGGACCTCGTCGAGCGAACGATGGACTCGTGCCGACGCGCGCTCTCGGATGCCAAGCTCGCGATCGGCGACATCCACGAGGTCGTCCTCGTCGGCGGCTCGACGCGCATGCCGGTGATCCGTCGGCGCGTGCAGCAATTCTTCGGTCGCGTACCGCACACGGAGCTCGATCCGGACGAGGTCGTCGCACTCGGCGCCGCTGTGCAAGCACAGATCCTCACGGGCGGGCGCCGCGACATGTTGCTCCTCGACGTCACTCCGCTGTCCCTCGGGCTCGAGACGATGGGCGGCGCGGTCTCGAAAGTCATCCAGCGCAACTCGACGATTCCCTGCGAAGCGACCGAGGGGTTCACGACCTATGCCGACGATCAGACCGGCATCGACTTCCACGTGCTCCAGGGCGAGCGCGAGATGGCGCGCGATTGCCGCACGCTCGGCCGATTCAAGTTGAAGGGCATCCCACCCATGCCGGCGGGCATGGCGCGGGTCGCCGTGCGTTTCCACATCGACGCCGACGGCGTGCTTTCGGTCAGCGCGAAGGAGCAGTCGACGGGTGCCACGGCACACATCGACGTCGCACCGATGCACGGGCTCACCGACAGTGAGGTCGAAGGCATGCTGCATTCGGGTTTCGCCAACGCTGTCGACGATTTCGCGGCGCGACGGGTGGCTGATCTGCGCACGGAGATCGGGTCGATGATCCATGCGACGGAGAAGCACCTGAACGCCGGTCGCGCGGGCCTCGACAAGGAAAGCGTGCAGGATCTCGAGGAAGCTCTCACCCACGCGAAGGCGGCGATTCAGGGGGTGGACGTCAAGGCACTGCAGAAAGCGCGAGACGATTTCGAGCGCGCGGCACTCCCCCTGGCGGCCCTGTTGATGAACAACGTGGCTCAGAAGGCGCTGCGCGGCAAGACACTCGACGAGGTCTGAGGCGCATGCCCGCAACGGTCGTGCGCGGGCCTGCCGGCGGGCCTCGAGGCCCAAGTGGCTTGGCTGCGCGCGAGTCCACTGCGCACCCGCGGCAGTGGGCTGCGCGC
>CAZKIY010000429.1:0-3375 GCA_964552875.1 uncultured Planctomycetaceae bacterium | reverse complement strand
CGCGACAACAGTTCGACGTCGAGCGGTTTCGCGAAGCGCGCGTCCACGACGCCGACTTGTATTCCGCGGCGCGCGAATCGATCGGAGGCCTCGAGCGCCTGGTTCACGAGCGCGCCGTAAGCCCACACGACGACACCGTCGCCTTCGACGAGGACCTCCGCGCGACCGGGAGACATCTCGCGACGCTCGCTCCGGTGGATGCGCTCCGCGCCCGGACAGTTGTCGCGCGGAAAGCGCAGCGCGAACGGGCCGTCGTGTCGCAGCCCGAGTTCCAGCATGCGCTCCAGGTCCGACGCATCGCGCGGCGCGGCCAGCACGAAGTTCGGCAGCGTCCGCAAGAACGCCAGGTCGAACACACCGTTGTGCGTCGGTCCGTCCCCGCCGACGAGTCCGGCGCGATCGAGCACGAGCAGAACGGGCAAGTCCTGGAGCGCGACCTCCTGGAACACTTGGTCGTAGCCGCGCTGCAAGAACGTCGAGTAGATCGCGGCGACGGGACGCAGCCCGCCCTTCGCCATCCCGGCGGCGAGCCCGATCGCGTGTTGCTCCGTGATGCCCGTGTCGTGAAAACGCGCGGGGAATCGTTCACCGAACGCGTCGAGGCCCGTACCCGACGGCATCGCGGCGGTGATCGCGTGGACGCGCAAATCGCGCTCGGCGAGCTTGATCAACGCGTCCGCGAACGCCTTCGTGAACGCCGGTCCCGTCGCGGACTTGGGCTCGGCCAGCGCGATCGTGCGCGGGGGCAACTTCTTCGTGTCCGCCCCCGAATCGCGCGGTTTCTCGGCCGCTTTCACGCCGTGGACGCGCTCCGGATGCGTCGGGGCCTTGGGATGTCCGCGCCCCTTCTCGGTCAGCGCGTGGATGAGGACGACGCCCGTGAGCCCCTTGGCCCGCGTGAAGTGCTCGACGAGCAACCCCACGTCGTGCCCGTCGATCGGTCCGACGTACGTGACGCCGAGTTCTTCGAAGATGTGACCCGGCACGACGGCATGGCGCATGACCTCACCGATCTGCTCCAGCGTGCGATCGACCTTCGGTCCGATCACGGGGATCGCTTGGATGAGGCCCTGCATCTCCTGGTGCGCGCGTTGCACGAGGCGGCTCGAACGAATGCGCGACAGATAGCGCGCGAGTCCTCCGACCGATTTGCTGATCGACCACTCGTTGTCGTTCAGGACCACGATGAGGCGGGCGCCGCTCGCCGCCGCATGATTCAACGCTTCGAACGCGACGCCGGCTCCGAGCGCCGCGTCACCGACGAGGCTCACGACGTGCGGCGGTTCCGCTTCGTGCGCGCCCGCCAGAGCGAGCCCGAGTCCGAGACTGATCGCGGTGCCCGCATGTCCCGTGTGGAAGAGGTCGTACTCGCTCTCGATCGGGTTCGTGAACCCACACATGCCGCCGGTCTGACGCAGCAGCGGGAAGCCCGCGCGCCGACCGGTCAGCACTTTGTGCGCGTACGCCTGGTGGCTGACGTCGAAGACCAGCCTGTCACGTCGGAAGTCGAAGACGCGGTGCAGCGCGACGGTCAACTCCACCGTGCCGAGGTTCGACCCCAAGTGACCGCCCGTCTGCTGCACGGTCGCGAGCAGGAACGCGCGCAGCTCGTCGCACAAACGCGGCAATTCCTCGGGCGCGAGACGCTTCACGTCGCGCGGTGAGTCGATGCGATCCAGGATCGATCGCGACGACGGCACGTCGGCACGGGTCGTTTCGGTCATCGGCGGGTCTCGGTGCGCGATCGGAACGGGATCGCGCGGTCCCTACACGTTCGCACGGGGAGTGCGCGCGGAGAAGCGGGGCCACCGAACTTCCGCATCGAGCTCATGCGCGGCGCTGCAACAGGTGCGTGACGAGGTCGTAGGCGAGGTCGCCCTTCACGGCACCCAGGCCCTCGGCCGCCGCGCGTGCTTCCGCGGCCAGCTCCTTGGCGCGCTTCTTCGCGCCGTCGAGTCCGAGCGCCGCGACGAGCGTGGCTTTGCCCGCGGCCTCGTCCTTCCCCGGCGTCTTGCCCAGGGTGGCGGCGTCGCCGGTCACGTCCAGGATGTCGTCGACCGCCTGGAAACAGCGGCCGAGTGCGAGACCGTAACGCTGCGCCGCGATGCGCTCGCCCGCGCGCGCACGCGCGGCGATCGCGCCCATCTCGGCCGACGCGGCGATCAGTGTCGCGGTCTTCAACTCGTGGATGCGCGCGACCTCGGTCGCATCCGCGACGTGATCGGCGCCGCGCGTCGCTTCGAGGTCGAGGTCTTGCCCGCCGACCATGCCCGCCGCGCCGGCGGCTTCGGCCATCACGCCGACGAGCTCGCCCGCGAGCGGCCCCGTGCGCGCGACGAGCGCGAACGCGTGCGTGAGCAACGCGTCGCCTGCGAGCACCGCAACCGCTTCGCCGAAAACGCGGTGAACCGTGGGCCTCCCGCGACGCAAGTCGTCGTCGTCCATGCACGGCAAGTCGTCGTGGACGAGGCTGTACGTGTGCACGCACTCGACGGCCGCAGCGCACAACGCGGCCTCGCGCTCGGTCCCGCCGAAGTGCGCGCCGACGAGGCGGACGATGGCGGGACGCAATCGTTTCCCACCGCCGAAGACCGCATAACGCAAGGCCTCGTGGACGCGCCGCGGCTCGGCTCCCGGCGGTGGCAACAGGCGGTCGAGCTCCCGATCGGCCCACGCGCGCGCTTCGCCGAGCCAAGCGTCGATCTCGGCCGTGCGGGCCGGTGCGAGGCTCAACCGCGACCTCCACCCGCGCGGCCCGATCGATCCGCGGAATCGGGGTCGCCGGGGAAGGCTTCCAGCGCGCCCTGCGCCGTGAGCTCCTCGACGCGCTTTTCCAGGGACTGGAGCGTCGTCCGACACTCGCGCAGGAGCCCCACGCCTTCCTGGTAGCGCTCGATGGACGCTTCGAGGGCCAAGCCGCCCTGCTCGAGCTCGGCCACGATGGCCTCGAGGCGCACCAAGCGCTGGTCGAAGCTTTGGACGGGGCTCTCCGGTGCTTTCGGGCTCGTCGCCATGGGCGGGCAGTCTACCGACCTGCGGGTCGGTCGCGACGGCCCTGAAAAGGGCGCGTGAAGCCCGGAAAAGTCTTCGATGGGATCCGTGGCCCGAAGACCTCGCGGATTGCCGCTCCGGCGGGATCGGGATAGGATCCGAGAACAGGCTCGTGGATCCCGCGCGGATCCTGGACCTCACTCTCCAGCTTCCGGCAGGGTTATTTTACGGCGCGCAGATTTCGGACTTGGGTGCGCGGCATGCCGCCTCGTCTTCGACCTGCCGCCTCGTCTTCGACCTGCCGCCTCGTCTTCGACCTGCCGCCTCGCCTTCGATCTGCAACCGACTCGCTCGCTTCTTCGATCCGCCTCCGCGATCTCGACA
>CAZKIY010000428.1:0-3390 GCA_964552875.1 uncultured Planctomycetaceae bacterium | reverse complement strand
GCGCTCGGATTGCGCTCGGATTGCGCTCGAGGCGCGCTCGGATCGCGCTCGAGGCGCGCTCGAGGCGCGCTCGACCCGCGCTCGACCCGCGCTCGACCCGCGCTCGACGCGGGCTCGACGCGGGCTCGACGCGGGCTCGACGCGGGCTCGAGGCGGGCTCGAGGCGGGCTCGACGCGGGCTCGAGGCGGGCTCGAGGCGGGCTCGACGCGGGCTCGACGCGGGCTCGAGGCTGGCTCGAGGCTGGCTCGAGGCGGGCTCGACGCTGGCTGCCAGTCGACCGGAACAGCGCGAGAGCTCGAGAGCTTCGGTCACCAAGTGCGCGTGGTCGATCCGCGTCGACGGCCCCTCTTCATTCGGAGCCTGAAGAGCGGGGACCGCGTCGACGCGCGACTGCTCGCGCGGATCGGACCGGCGGACCTCGGGCTCTTAGAGCGACGCACCGTCGCGCGCCCGAAGCCGTTGCCGTCCGGACGGTGCTGAACGCACGTCTCAGCCTGCTCCACGTCCGCAAGCAGTGGATCCACCCGGTGCACGCCGTGTCGTAAGTGCTCGGGGGACAAGCTCGCGACCTGAAGCAGCGACGACTTCGTCGCGCACGCCCCAGCGGGATCGCCGGAGCACGCGCTGGGACTCATCCAGCCGCAACTCGACACGCCCACTTCCCTGCAGGAACAGATCGAGCGCTACGACCGCGAGGTGGAGCAGCTGGGGAGATGGGCACTTGCTCGAGACGCTGCTGGCCCGAGCCATCCACGGCGTCCGGCCTCGAGTGCCGCTGGCCTTCGTCGTCGCGATGGACCCTCCGGATCAACCCGGACGGCGGTTGGCTGCGTGTGAGGATGGGATGTGGAAGCGCAACAGTCGTCGCCCGCGCGCAGCGCTTCGCAATCTGGCGATCGCGGACCTCGAAGGACGGCGTAGGTCGAGCTGCGATCGCGCAGACACGCGCCGGGAACATTTGACGGGGTCGTGCCGTCGCCGGAGCACGCGTGCGTCGCGTGGGTCGCGTGGGTCGCGTGGGTCGCGTGGGTCGCGTGGGTCGCGTGGGTCGCGTGCGTCGCGTGCGTCGCGGGCGTCGCGGGCGCGACGGGCATCACATGGGCATGCATTACCTCCGCCACATGCGTCACGTGCTCCGTGGGCGGAACGGGCGCAACGGGCGCGATGGACGCGATGGACGCGATGAAGCGCAAGCACGTGCTCGGCGCGGTACTCGGTGTGAGGCGTGCAACTTGCGCAGCGCGCGGTCCGAAGCCTGATGCGTGATTCGTGTTCCTGCGCAGTGCTCGCGGCGATCTCTGCCGAATCAGCGGATGATGGAGCATCACTCTCGACGGATCCTGCGGGTTTTTTCGAGAAATGGTGCGACCGTAATCGTTGCCGATCGTTCAAGGATTGGAGGTCATTGATGACGACGACGAACGCAATGAAGACGACGAAGGGAACCTCGAACTCGATCACGCAACTCTCCCTCTTCCGACGCGGCGGAGAGCGGCGTGGTGCGGGTCGCAAGCGGAAGGGCGACCGCGCTCTCGTCCCGCACTCAGGCAGACCAGCGTTGACGCCGCGCGATCCTGTGCTCGTCACGACGCGGTTGATGCCGGGGCTACCGAATCTGCGGCGAGAACAAACCCTCATGACGTTGCGCGGCGCGCTCGCGGCCGGCTCGGACCGCTTTGGATTCCGCCTGGTCGAGTTCTCGATCCAATCGAACCACCTGCACTTCCTCGTCGAGGCCGACGATGCACGCGCGATCGCGCGCGGCATGCAGGGCCTGCTCGTGCGGGTCGCGAAGGCGCTCAATCGCGAATGGGGTCGGCGCGGCAAGGTCCTCGCGGATCGCTACCACGCGCGGATCCTGCGCACGCCGCGCGAAGTGCGCAACGCGCTCGTCTACGTGCTGCAGAACGCGCGCAAGCACGGTGCGCGCATCCTCGGCATCGACGCGTTCTCGTCGGGAGTGTGGTTCGAGGGTTGGAGCGACCGCGTCGCGCGGGCCTCGCGGCCGATCGCGTCGGCGTGCTCGTGGCTGCTCACGACAGGGTGGCTGCGCGGCGGTCTTTTGTCGACGCACGAGGAACCAGCTTGGAGAGCATCCCCAAGTCTAAAGGGCGGATCGGCGCGCGGGCGAGGCGAGCAAGAAGGGGCACCGGGGACCGGAAGCCTTGTTTCGGCACAGATTCAGGCTGTTCGCCGCCGGCGAATCGACCGCCAGACGACTCGAACCTCCGCCGTCCCATTCGATCGAGGGTCGATGCCGGAGGAACGGCCCGCACTCTGATCTCGAGCGGCCTACCCCGATCGAGGGATCTCATCGAACATCGCGCGCGTCGATATCGAGACGTTCTGCCCGCGCGGAGTCTTCGAGCGTGAATGCCCGCGTGGTGCTGCCCTCGCGGAGTCTTCGGGCGTGAATGCCCATGTGGATACGTCCAGCTGGCCTCGCAGTGATCCGTCGTTCGTGCCGGCAGCGCGTTCAGAGAATGCGTGACGGTCACGGGCCTCCAGCACGGGCTGACTCCCGCAACCGCAAGGATCGCGCGGCGCGAGGAATGCCGGAAGCAGGCCCTCGATCGGCGCCTCGATCCACGCTTCGGCGCCGGAGCAAGGATCGCGCGGCGCGAGGAATGCCGGAAGCAGGAGCTCACTGCCTAGGGACGCCGCCTCGCGACGCGAGAGACCCTGATGGCCTGACGGGCTCCGAGCCCGCTCAGAAGCTCGTGCGCAGGCCGAAGTAGACCGCGCGCTCGATCTCGTTCGCACCGGCTTCCGGGTGCGACGGATCGTTGGCGTTCTGGACCCCGATCGAGAACTCCGTGCCCGGGCGCGGCCGCCAAGCGAGGCGCATGTCGACGCGCACGTACGAGTCCACGTCGAAGTAGGGCAGGCGATCGACGTAGTAGACGGCCCCGTCGAGGTTCCAATCGTCTGCGATGTCGTAGTACGCGCGCACGCCTGCGTGGTGAACGGGGACGAGTTCGTCGCGCGCGTCGATCGAGTCCACCTCCAAGCTCGACGCGTCGGCCTCGAAGTCCATCTCGAAGTACGTGTACGTGCCGCGCAGGCGCAGGCTCTCGCAGACGTCGTAGTCGATCCCGGCCTCGAATCCGCGTGCGATCGCGCGGCCTTGATTGCCGTACGTGAGGATCGTTCCGTCGGGATCCTCGAACGTCTGCAGGTTGTCGTAGTCGTTGTAGAACGCCGCGAGATCGACCGTTACGCGGTCGTCGATGCGCGTGCGCACGCCGAGTTCGTAGGCGAGCAGTTCCTCGGCCTCGAACTCGTCGTTGCCGATGAAGAACGGCTCGGTGTCGCTGGGATCGAAGTACTGGATGATGTCCTTCTCTTCGATCGACGGCGAGCGAACGGCACGTGCAACCGAGGTCCAT
>CAZKIY010000427.1:0-3417 GCA_964552875.1 uncultured Planctomycetaceae bacterium | reverse complement strand
ATGATCCTCGTCGAAGCCACGCGGAATCGAGACGTGCACGCCGTCGAGCGACAGAATGATGTCTTGGTCAGAGCTCGCGCGGTCGTCGATGACGTGAACCGGCACGAGGGTCGTCGATGCCTTCGCGGACCGTGCGAGCCGCGTGTACTTCCAGTACGCGAGCGTGTTCGCGGAGAGGCCCTCGCGCGCCGCGAACGCGCGCAGGCTCAGGCCGCTCGCGGCGTGTCGATCGAGAACGTCACGCCAGTAGGCCTCGTGAGCTGCACGGTCTCTGGGTGCCATGCGCTCCAGACTCCGGATCGGCCGGTCCGGGAGCGAGACGCGTTCCTCGGACGCTTACGACCAAGATGCGGCACCGGGGCTCCCGCGCGCCACCTCTGGCCGTCGGCTTCGATCCGACGCCGTATCGGTCAGGACCCATTTCCGAGCCGGTGCGCCGCGACATGTTGCATCGCTGGTTGCATGCTCCATTGTCCCGCTGTGGCCACCGTTTGTCGGATTTGGCCACCGTTGGCCACCCGACGCGGATTCCCTTGGAAACGGCCCATTTCTTGCGGGTTGGCCAACCGAGGCCAAATCGTGCCAACAGCGGCCAACGGAGGCCAAAAGTGCTGGTACGCCCGAGTGGATTCGAACCACTGGCCTGCGGCTTCGGAGGCCGCAGGGGTGAGGTCAGGAGTACCGTGAAGGCAAGGGGTTAGGTCGGCGCGCGAATCGCGTTGCACTAGATGTTGCATGCGCTGCGCAGCGGGACGGGGGGGACGATACGGGGGCGCGCGGCAGGGCGCTACGGCGCCGCGCTCGCGGATCGGCGGAGCTACGTGCTCCAGCAACTCGTCGGGAAACCGCGCGCGTAGCTCGCGCGGCTGCGGTCAGCGGCCGAACTGCGGAACCCGGTCCAGGCTCCCCGGCTGCGGGCGTGCCGTGACGGTTACGCTCGAGTCGACGACAACGGCAGCGGGCAGTTGCGCGGGTTCGCGGAGTGCGAGGCCGCTCACCGGGGCAGATCGATCGCCCGAGCTTCGTCCGCCAGCTGCTGTCGGATGCGCTCGTTCCACTCCGATGTGTTCCACCACTCCTTCGTGAGGCAGGTCAGCCTCTCCCCATGGTCCGCCGTCGCCGCGCATGCATCGACGCGCGCGGTCAGCTCCTCGAGGTTCGCGTAGCGCAGGAACGGCGTGATCGCGATCCGCAGCCACTCAGGCATGTTCAAGTACACCCCGTGCGCGTCGATCCCGGCCCCGAGTCGCGTGTTGGGATATGCGCGGTGGAGACGATCGCGCAGGTCGAGCTGGTACGGCACCTGGTCCTGCGGGCCGTCGAAGTAGTCGTTCCGGTCGGCATGCTGGAGCGCGGTGCCGATCAAGAGCTTTCGGTCGAGTTCGGGATCGACCCAGAACGCGAAGCCGGAGCGCCGCCCCACGAGCACGTCTTCGCGGAGCGGCTCTAGCGTCTCGTTGAGACCGACTTCCTCGTTGAGCACGAAGTAGAACGAGTCCGTGCGCTCGTTGAAGAGCAGGAAGAACTGCACCGCGGACTCGTCGTACACCTGCCCGATGAAACGCTCCTCTGCGAGCAGCGCCAGGTTGTCCGGCGGCCTGGTGCCCCAATGCGGCTCGACGAATGTGACTGACTTCCCACGCCACGTGACTTCGACCTCCGTCGGACCGAGGCGCCAGACCTCGAGCCCGTCAGCGGCGCGCGCCCTAAAACTCCAGCTCTCCTTGCCGGGGATGGTGAAGTAAGCGGAACCGAGCTCTCCTCGATCCAGGTCCGCGATCCGGACGTTGCCCATGATCGCTCGCCCGTGGATCGTGGTCGCGAAGTAGTAGAAACCCTCGGTCGGATAGACGACGCAGCGCGACGGCAGCCAGTCGAAGACGCCCGCTGGCTCGGTGACTCGCGGCTCGTCATTGGGGCCGCTCCGCGCGATGACGTCGAGACCGGCCGACCACGAGGAGCGGAACGCATCGAGCCATTCCATCGGTCGCCATCTCCCGTGCAGGAGGTTGGCCTGGGCGACGAGCAGTTGGTTGTACGCGAACGGATGGAAGAGCCGGTACGCCGTCGGCGGACCCGCGATCGCGAGGCCCAGCCCGGCGCCGACGAGGATCCAGGACTTCCGGAACCAGCTTATGCGCGCTCGCACACGGACACCTGGGTCAGCGTGCTCGACGGGCGATCTCCGCCCGCAGTTCATCGGCGAGTGCCTTGAGCTCGGTCACGCCGCCAGCGGCCGCCGACTCGAGGAGCTGCATGCTCGCCGCCTTAACCGGCGCAGCGAGATCGCGGAAGAATAGCTGGCCGCAGACCGCGCGGAGGATGTCGGAGCGCACCGAGACCGGGACGACCGGATTCTCGAAGGCTGCGACGAGAGCGCTCGTGACGGCAGCGTGCTGTGCCGCGCGTTCGCTCGCCTCGGGTCCGGAGTTCGTCTGCCCTTCGGCGGGATAGAAGCGGCGCTGGTAATCCGTGACGAGGGCTACGGCTGCCGCATCCTGGCCGACGTCGTTGAGACCGCGATAGAGATCCAGGTCGACCGTGGGGGTCGCGATCCGCGTCCGTGCCAGCGCGGCTGCGATGCGCACGGAGCGTTCGAGATTCTCGTGCACGCTCCGTCCGGCGGCTCGTTCTGACTTGGCGAACGCCGCGAATGAAGCGCGACGATCCGCATCCGGGTCGCGGAAGAGGTCCAGGAGCGCGTCGAGCGCCGCCGAAGCCGGGGCGCCGACCCGTCCGAGCGCCACGGCGGCGTTCTGGACCGTGAACCAATCGCGGGAGGCGAGCGCGTCGCGCAACGGGGCCACGACGAGTGCGCGCTGCTCGGGGCGCGCGCCACCGAGGGCCTTCGTGGCGATGCGACGGACGTACGGTGAAGCGTGGGTCGTGCCTTCGACTAACGCGAGGAATGGTTCCCCCACGGAGAGCGGTCCGAGCGCGGCGCTGTACTCCGGATCCGCGACGCGCGCGATCAACGTGTCGTACGCTACGAACGCCGCGGGCGTGTCCGCGCGGAAGGTGCCCGTCAGGATCGCGTCCGAGATCGCGCCTGCGACGTCGGCGGCGGGCAGGTCCCGGAGTGCCAGCCGTGCGGACTCCTGCGTGGTCTCGTCCTTCAACCGCTCGATCTCGCGGCGCGCATCCGAGGGCGCGCGCACCAGTTGCGTTGCGGTTCCATCGGAAGCGGTGGTCGCGTGCGCCGGGCCAGTTGCCGCGAACGCTACGCATGCAGCCAGGAAGCAACCGAGGGTGTGTCCGGTGGGTCGGGTCATCGGGATCGGCTCCGAGTCTTCGTGAATGCTAGGGAATTAACGTCCATGTCGTGATGTCGTAGTTGGTGCCACTACCGCACAGATTGAAGAACCCGTTGTCCATGGGATCAAACGTGTGGATCGGCATGTCGTCCAGGTACACCTC
>CAZKIY010000426.1:0-3424 GCA_964552875.1 uncultured Planctomycetaceae bacterium | reverse complement strand
GTGGAGCGGGCGAAGGGACTCGAACCCTCGACATCAACCTTGGGAAGGTTGCGCTCTACCAACTGAGCTACGCCCGCGCGATGCGGTCGAGCACTCTATCGCCGCCCAGTCAGCCCGCCAAGTCCGCGGGATCCGACGCAGTTCACGGACAGCATCGAGCTGCCCGTGATCGCGCTCGCCGCGATCGCACTCACCGTCCGGTCACGGAACCCACGTGACTTGCCAGCCGTTCGACAGGTTGAACGTGCTCGGCGTGCAGTAGTTCGCGGCGTTGCGATACGACGCTTGGTGCGTCCGCACTCCGCCGGCGGGCGGCACGGCGCCGCGCACCGAAACGGGAGCATCGCCCGCGGCCGGATACGTCGCGAGGTTCGACACGGCCTGCTTCGTCGCGAGCCGTGTGACGGCGCCGCCCGCGCAGCGCAGTCCGTCGCCGAACACCGATCCTCGAGTTTCCCGGCGTCGTCCCAACGGAGCTCGGCGAGGGATAGAGACTCCCGGACTTGGACCCCGCGCGTTTCGGCGTTGCACGTTTTCAGGCCGAAAAGTCGCTTCCCGGAACAGACCGCGGGCCGCGTCGCGCCCCTGCAGGGGGACGCGGCACGGCCCGCTCGATCATCGCGCGCGTCAGGGGGTCCAGGTCAACGACACGGCATTCGTCAGGTTGTACGTGTCCGCAGTGCAGAACGCGGGAGCGGCATTGCGATACCAGACTTGGTACGTGCGCGAGTTGCCGGCCGCGTTCACGCCGCGGATCGACACGCTTGGGTCGCCGACCGCGGGATAGGCGGACGTGCCGACGACGTTGACCTTCGTTCCCAAACGGGTCACGGCTCCGGCCGCGCAGCGCAGGCCGTCGCCGAAGACGAAGCCGAGTCCACCGTTCGCCTGCGACGTGCCCTGGAAGTAGAGCGCGGAGCTGCTCGGCATCTCTGAACCGACGAGGACCAGCGTGTCGTTCGCGATGCTCGCGCTGCCCGTCGCGACGAGGCGTCCCCCGTTCGCGAAGATCGAGTTCGGACAGCCCGTGCTGGACGATCCGACGTTGCCGCACGGGCAGGAGGTACCGCTGCCGTCACCGAAGCAGTACGGCGTGCCCACCGCGATTTCACGCGCGAGATCGATGCCGCGCGGATTGCCGATCACCGCACCCGTCAGCGTCTCGTCGTAGATGACGGTGGATTCGCCCGCGCCGATCACGCCGTTCGCGTCGGCATCGAAGAGACGCCACACGCGCGAGACGGGCATCGAATCCGCGGCATAGATCGAACCGTCCGCGGCGGCGGCGAGATCCCAGATGTTGCTCACTGCACCGACGGTCCACCACGCGCTCGATTCGCCTGCGTCTTGCGCGTCGCCGTCGGCGTTCAGGTCGCGGAAGCGCCACACCACGTCGTTGCCTGTGTCGGCCGTGTAGAACCAGCCGTCCGCGCCGAGTTCGAGGCACCAGTAGAACGGCGTGGCCGTGAAGGGCGGGATGAAGAACGCGTTGACTTCGCCGGCGTCGAGCGCGTCACCATCGGCGTTCAGGTCGACGAGTCGGTAGACGCCCTTGCCATTGAGGCCTGACGACGGCGCGTCGGCGAAATACACGTTGCCGTCGAGCCCGATCTCGACACCTTGCGGCAGCGAATCGCCGCCGGGCGTGCCGGGATACGTCCAGTATTCGCGCGCCTCACCGAGGTCGTTCGCGTCGCCATCGCTGTTCGAGTCGACCAGGCGGAGGATCGCGTCGTTGCCGACCGCTCCCGAGTTCGCGCTGGCGACGAACCAAGCGCCGTTCAGGGCGTCGAACACCAGGTTGTTCGCGGAGGGCATGAGGGCGCCGCTCGCGTTACCGCCCGCACGTCCGTCGAAGAACCGGACGTGCTCGCCCACGTCGTCGGCGTCACCGTCGCCATTCGCATCGCGGAACGTGAAGACCGAGTCCTCGCTGGTGTCGCTGACGAACACCGTGCCGTCCGGGCTCGAATGCACGCCGACATTGTTCGTCAGCGTCAGCGATCCGATGGTGTCGGAGTAGATCGCGACGACTTCGCCGAGGTCGATGTAGTCACCGTCCGAATTGAGATCGGCGCAGCGCCAGACTTTGTCGGCCGTGGAGTCCGTGACGATCACGGGGACGACTTGCGCGCCGGCAGCCGAGGCCAGCGCGAGGATGGAAAGCGAAGCGTGGATGGGATTCATGATGGCGGGTGGGCGAGGCTCGTCGCTGCGCTAAGTGGCGCTGACTTGAGATTCAGTCTCAAGATGATGGGGGCGCCCGCGCTCTGCGTCAAGGCACTTCGAGCGCGGCCATCAGCGGGTGTTGATTCGTTCGGCGAGTTGTAGCGTCGCCTCGATCACTGCGCGTGGGTGCGAGTGGAGGATCTGGTGTCCGGCATCGTCGAGCACGGTGAACTCGGAATTCGGCAGCGTTTCGTGCAAGCGCTCGCTGTGGAAGTCCCAGAACGCCACGAGATCTCCGCGTCCGGCGACGATCGCAAGCGGGACTCGAATCTCACCGTAGCGCGGTGCTTGGATCGCGACCGCTGCCTTGAGGAGCCGCATGTCCTCGGCCTCGTGAAGGAATTGCCGTGGTCGCAGCGCGAGTGGGATCGGCGACCGTACGACCGTCGGTGCAACCGGCGCAGGTGCAAAGGCGCGCGCGACGGAGCCCTTCGCGGTGAGAGTTCCGAGCGGAGCCGCGATCGTGTGCGCGAGCAACGGGCCGATGACCGGCAATCCGGCCAGCACGTACGACGTGGCGGTCGCACCCGGCCACGGATACGCGACGCCGTTCAGCGTGACGACGCCGGCGACGTCGTCGGGTGCATCGAGAGCCCACGCCAGCGCCGCTGCGCCGCCCCACGAGAATCCGACGACGATCGGGCGTTGCACCCCGAGTTCATGCACCGCTTCGCGCAGGATGCGTGCTTGCTCGATCGGGCTCGCCGCGCCGTTCGAGGGGCGCTCGCTCCAACCGTGTCCCGGGCGATCGAAGGCGATGACGCGATGAGAGCGCGCGAGTTCGTCGAGGATCCCCGTCGCGACCCAGTCCTCGACGCCGCCATACGCGCCGTGGATCAGCACGATCGGAGAGCCGGTGCCGCGCTCGACGTAGCGCAGCGCGAGGCCTTGGACTCGAACGACCCGGCCTTCGAGGGGGAAATCACGCTCGGCGCGTGCGGCGAGCACGCGAGTCCAGATCGCTCCCGCCGCGAGAACCGCGGCCGTGATCACCGCTGCGATGAGGAGGAAGCGCTGCATCGGAGCCCTGACGGTGCCGAACGCGCGTGCACACGGGAAGCTCGTTCTCGATCCCCGCATCGTCCGACCGCGAGGTCCAAGCCTCGGCGCTCACAGCGTGGGATCACAATTCGCGGATCAGGATGTTGCGAAACCACGCGAACGCGTCGCCTTGCACTCCGGGCGGCGCGTGCCG
>CAZKIY010000425.1:0-3427 GCA_964552875.1 uncultured Planctomycetaceae bacterium | reverse complement strand
CGGGATCCTCCTGCTACGTCCGACCTACATGTCGACGGTGCACCCGGTGGTGGGGTGGGGGTTGGCGCTAGGGGGGGCCGCGGCCTTTTTGATCCGCGGCCCGCGCGGTCGCTTCGGCATGCTCTCACTGGTGCTGCTCGGCGTGATCGCGCTCGACGTCCTCTACGCGTTCTTCGAACCGCGCTTCTCTTGGGGCTCGGACGCAATCGCGCGAGGAGCGACTCTCCTGCTCTCGCCTGTGCTTGATCGGATCGCAACCCACGACGGACGCGCGTTCGTGTTCCACGAAGGTGAGCTCACAGAGTTCCTGGCGTGTTCTCAGTTCACCGGGCTCCGCGAACTCGCCGTCTCGACCGGCGTGATGGCTCTGCTCGCGCTCGGGATCCTCGGCCGGCTGGCGCTGTCGTGGATCCCGCCGGCGCTCTTGCTGCTCGCCGTCGTGGCGGTCCTGCGCTTCTCGGTGGGCGTACTGATGTACGTGGGCGCCGACGACGAGGCCGCTGACGGAGCGCACCTGCGGATCGCCACGCTGTGGAGCCCATCGCTGACGATCCTCGCCACCATTCTCGTCTGCGCGGGCGGAGGCGCGCTCGTACGGTTCCTGATCTCGGTGACGGAGCCGCGTGTACTCCCCGCGGTCGGTCGACGACGCCTCGCGTTCGGGGCGCTCGCGGCCGGTTGCGTCGGAGCCGCGTCGTTTCTGGAGCTTCCAGGCGAACCCAAGGCTGGGCGCGTACTACTTGACGATCGTCTCTCGGGCGTGTGGGAGCCCGCAGGGCGTCTTCTCGATTCGGAGCGCTACGGCGACTTCTCCGCCTACTCCTTCGCCACATTCGGCGAGTTCCTCGGGCGCCGCTACGACCTGACGATCAATGCGGACCAACCATACACCGAAGAGTTGTTGAGGGACTACGACATGCTCGTGCTCAAGACGCCCCACGTGGCGCTCGGTCGCGAGGAAGTCGAGGCGGTCCTGCGCTGGACGGACGAGGGAGGAAGTCTCTTTCTGATCGGCGATCACACGGACCTGGGAGGGATGAACTCGTTTCTCAACGTGTTCGCGACCGCGGCCGGGATCGAGCTGCTCAACGACGCGGTCGAGCACGCCGACCTGCCGGGTTTCGCACGCTGGGAACCCTCGCCCTGGCTCGGCCATCCGCTCACCGTCGGGCTGCCGCCGATCGCGTTCATGACGGGTTGTTCGTTGAAGCTCACGGGCTCCGCCGTCCCGGTGCTCGCACTGCGCAGGGTTGTGGCACGCGAAGGCGACTACTCGAAGAACAGCAACTTCGGGTCGGTCCCTCCGCGCCCGCACACACCGCAGGGAACGCTGGTCGCCGCGGCTGCCGGTCGGATCGGGGACGGGCGCGTGCTCGTCTTCACAGACTCCACCGTACTGTCGTCCTTCGCCTTCTTCATGGACGGCCATGCCGAGTTCGTCGAGCGCGCCCTCGCCTGGCTCGACCACCGCGCGCCCAGCGTCTTCGCGCTCCGCTCAGCCGGAATCCTGGCCGCGCTGGCCTGGCTCATGTCGTTTCCCTGGATGCACAGGACGTCGTCGCGCATTGCGTACTCGACGTTCTCTATGATTGGCTACTGTGCCGCAGCCGTCGGGGCGACTCGCGTCTCCGGACTATGTCTGCCATCGGCTCCGGTCCAGGATCCGACTCCCGTCGTCGGGTTTGTCGCCGAAGGAGGAGCCGCCGCGTTGCCGCCCGTTCTCGGCACGCAGCCCGAGGGCGTCGAGGACCAGAACTTCATGACGTTCGTGCAGGTCCCGCTTCGCCTCGGCCTGGAGACGCGCGTCGTGCCACGCTCGCCTTCGCGCCTCGCCGGCCTCGCGGCGCTCGTAGTGCTCAACCCCGACTCCGAGTCCGATGCATGGGGAGCCGACCCGGCTTGGCTCTCCAGCGTCCGAGCCTGGGTTCGGGAGGGTGGGCTCTTGGTCGTTCTGGCGCAAGCGAAGCACCAGGGACACGCTCACCCGCGAGAGGGCGACTATCTCACGGACATCCACGCACGCGCGCAGGATTGCTCGGTCCCCGGAGTCGAGGTGCTCTCTGCAAACATCGGCCGGGGCGAGATCGTCCTCCTGCGCGGGTCGGAGCGGTTCTCAACGCGCAGCATGGGGCATTGCATGTCGCTCCCGGACGCCGAGCAGCGCGCGATCTACGACTTCTGTCACGAGTTCTGGCGCTCGCGAGGCCTCCACCGATCCATCAGCGAGCGCCAAGTCTACTGGCCCAGTCCCGCTGCCGCGCGCGGTGCGGAATGATCCGGCGGCGTTTCTCGCGCGAGGCGGATCGGTCGTTCGCCAGGACCGAAACGTAGACGCGGGATGCGCGCGATGCCGGTCGCCCGAGGGTTTATGCTAGTGTCCCGTCCCCGAAATACGCGTGATAAGTTGCGCTAGCCCGGATCTCTCACCACGATTGAGTCAACATGCCGCAGTCTCGCTCGTAAGTGAGGATGGTTACAAGTCCTACGACCAACGAGCAGAGGCCAGCGGCGAGGACAGAGTGTAGCGTCCACGAGTTCCGGTTCGAAGCCCCCGGCCATCGTGAGCTCGTCGCCCGATTCGACGGCGGCACGATCAGCTCCGACGGCGGCGAGCTGCTCTTGGCAGAGACCGAGCAGCGCACGCAAATCCTCGAACGGTTCGCCGCGCACAAACCTAAACTTCTCAAGCGGATCTCAGGGACGGGACACTAGCTCATCCCCCAGGTCTGCGCACAATAGATGTCACCACGGAGGGGAACCGGCCTTCCACGGAAACCTCACCAACTACGGTCACTCGCGCTACGCGCCGAGCGCATAGTCCTTCGTACAAAGGCGCTAAGTGCGCGCCCCGGATGATGACCGTTGACGGGGGAAATAGCGCAACAATCATCTCGGGTGATTCAGTCGGGAAGTACTCGAGCCGTGCCAGTAGGGCGAGGGACAGAGCCACCCGGTCTCCGTGGGGAAAGGCCAGATCGAGCATGAAGACGTGCTCCTCGGTCACGGAGAAGCTCGGGTGTGGTGTTCACGAAACTCCTTCCGCTTTGAAGGCCGGGATCTTGCCTCCGCCTCGGATCCTGGTGACCAATCCGTTGCGCTCGAGCGCGCACCAGACCGCTTCGCGTTCGGCCATGCGTCGAGCACGAGGCGCGGCGTGCGCAGCACGCGCGCTCTCGAGGCCGAGCAGACGTCTTCGTAGAAGCGAGCACGACGCACATGAGCGTCCGCGCGCGGCGCGATCTTGTCAAGTTCCTCCGGCGTCAGCCCAAGGAAGTCCGCGCGCGGCGTGTGCCGGTCCAGACGCACCCACGCGTCGACTAGGCGCACGAAGAGATCCTTCGTCTTCGACGAGACGCCGGGGCTCCGACGACGAGGGTATAGGAACTCCAAGCGGATGACCCCCGACAGAGGGTAGTGCTTCGGGCCG
>CAZKIY010000424.1:0-3457 GCA_964552875.1 uncultured Planctomycetaceae bacterium | reverse complement strand
CCCAAGCGAAGTCGCGCGCCTCGAAGCGAGTTCAGCGAAATTCGCACCTTCCCCAAAAGTGTCTTCGATCGAGCGGCCGGGTGCGATTCACGGACGCTGCCGTCGTTTGCAGTTCGTCGCGAGCGGGTGACCCGATCGCGCTTCCCGGCTCCGTTTCCGCTCCTACGCGGGCTGCAACGAACCCGCGTCGTCGCCGCCCCTGGCCGAGAAGGAGCCGTCAGCCTCTCTTCGGGTGCGAAAGATTGGGTCACCAAAGGGGGTCCGATCCGCGACCGCGCCGGTCATGGGCTTCGCGTCGGCTCGCCGCGTTCGTAGCGAGCCTGATCCGCGCGCCACTTGCGTGCGCCCGCCGCATCCGAGCGACCTTCGAGTGCTTCCGCGATCTCGCGCACGATGGCGGCTGCTTCGGCCGTTCGTCCCGTCTCGGCCAGCGCAGCTGCGAGTACGTCACGAGCCCGCGGATCTCGGCCCTTGGCCTCCCGATCGAGGGCTGCAGCAATTGTCAGGGCTTCCGCGCCGTTCCGCGCCCGAGGGTCGTGCGCCGTCGCGAGGGTCCAGGCCAAGCGCAGCTGCGTCTCGCGATCCGTCGGTGTCCGCGCCAACGCGCGCAGCACGGCGACGGCTTCGACGGATCGTCCGAGTTCGACGAGAGCTCGGGCGCGCGAACCCAGGGCTTCTCGATCGTCGGGAAGGATCGCGAGACTGGAGTCGATCTCTTGGAGCCCGCGCGCCGCGTCACCCGCCTTCAGGAGTGCGGTCCCGAAGCGCAGGTGTGCGCGCGCGGGCTCCGGGTATCCGAGCTCGAGGGAACGACGGAACGCTCGGACAGCGTCTCGGTATCGCTCGAGGCCCATGTACGAGAGGCCGAGGTTGCCCCAGTACTCCGACGAAGCCGGCCGCAGCGCGACCACTTGCTCGCCGAGTTCGACCGAAAGTGCCGCGTTTCCGAGCTGTTTCTGAACGACGGACGCATTGGCGAGCGACGCGGGGAGCGAGTGGTCGCGCGCATACGGCGTCCACGCGTTGGCTGCGACGGCGGCGAGCAATGCGGCACCCGCCGGGACGGCGAGTGAGCGCCATTCGCGCGCGCGGACCCGGACGACGACTCCCGCGAGCCCTGCTCCCGCGAACACGAGCAGGCTCGAGACGACCGGATAGCGGTAGCGCGCGAACACGTAGAACAGCACCACGCCGGCAGCGAGCACGCCGAGGACCAGGTAGAGCGGTCGGAGCTCGCGCCTCCTCGACCACGTCAGCACGAACCCGAGTGTCGCGAGGGGAACGAGGATGCCCATGTGCAGGATCGCGAAAGGCACGCGGAGCACGGGCACGTAGCGCTCGTAGAAGTAGATGTCGTCGGTGTCGGGCAGCTCGTAGGCGTTCACGAGGAGCGCCGCCTTGCGCCCCATCAACGCGAGCCACGCTGCGGGTTCGTCGCGAATCCAGCCGAACGATTTCGCGATCCAGAAGCGCGAAACCTCGCTCGGCGTGAGCTCGTGACCGACTTCTGCGGCGGCGAGCTCGAATGCGTCCTGACGCTCGTACTCCGGATTGTGTCGACCGGCGCGCAGAGGAACGTACGTCCCATCGGAACGAGGGTTGTTGCCGATGTAGAAGTTGGGTCCCGCTTGCGAGGTCGTGAGCACGAATTCGCCGCCCACGACGCCGTTCCGCACCGTGACCGGTCCGAGCAGTAAGAGGAGGCCGAGCACGAATGCCGCAGCGTGTCCTGCGCGACGCTTGAAAGTCCGACCGCGTGCGTCGAGGACGCACCAAGCGAGCAGCGCCGGCGCGAGGAGCACGCTTTCTTCGCGCGTCAACATCAACGCGCCGAGCGCCGCGCCCGTGCCGATCCACCGAGCGATCGTCGCGCGCTCGACGACGAGTGCGAGCCCGAGCAGGAGCAGCGCCATCCACAAGAATCCGATGCCCGCCTTCTGGATGCATCCATCGAAGAAGATCGCCGGGGGATAGAGAGCTGCGAGCGCTCCGGTCGCCACGCCCGTGCCGCGGCCGAGGAAACGTCGTCCGGCGACGGCGAGCACTCCGCAGGCCACGGAGCCGAGGACGATCTGGACGATGCGCACGCTCCACAAGTCCGGGACGCTCGTGGAGTCGTCGCCGAACAGCACTCGCACGACCCCGAGGAAGTACGGATAGAGCGGCGCTTGATAGAACGTCCGCGTTCCCAACCAGTCGCCCGCGACGAGCTCGCTCGACCAGCGCCAGTACGAGAGACCGTCGACCACGAGCCCGTCGAACATCGGGCAAGCGCGGGCTTGGACGATGTACGCGAAACGCACGGCGAATGCCGCAGCGGCGACGAGCACGGCCAAGACCGCGTCGAAGCGCAGAGTCGAGCGCTTGGTATCCAACATCCGCAGTGGATCCTACGAAACGAATGCGGACCCACCAGAGTCACCTCCGGCGAGCCCGCACGTCGTCACTGGGATCGGAGAAGGCGTGGCATCGACGACGCTACGACTTCTCCGCCGGAATCAGCTCACTTCGCCTCCATCTCGGCGAGCAGCTTCGTCACGGCCGTATCCATCTCGTCGTCGCGGACGTCGCGATAGCGGATGACGCCCTTGTGGTCGAGGACATAGATCGTCGGCCAACCTTGGACGTTCCAAGCGGTCGCCCACTTGCCACTCGTGTCCTCGTCGATGGCCTGGCGCCAGGTGATCTCGTTCTCGGCCAGGATCTTCTTCACCTCGTCGACGGGACCATCACTGTTGATCCCGAGCAGAGCAAACGGCTTGCCTTCCAGTCGCTTCACGAGCGACTTTTCGTGCGGCAGCATCGCACGACAAGGGCCTCACCAATTGCCCCAGAAATCGAGGACCACGACCTTGCCTTTGTAGTCGGAGACTTTGAACTTCTGACCGTTCTCGTCGATCGACTCGAAGTCCGGGACCGTCATGCCGATTTGGAGGTGATCCATCTCGAACAGGAAACCCTTCGCGCGTTCGGCGTAGGCCGGTCCCCGCTTGGGCTTCACGTCAGCGAACTCGCTCTGAACGCGCTCGAGAGCCTTGCGGGCCTCGGCCTTCTCTCCGGCGACGCTGCTCTCGACCAGAATCGTGCCCAGCGAGAAGAGCGCGGGAGCTTGCACCGTCCTGTGCGGCGACTTCTTCACGATCGTGCGCAGGGCCTCGGCCACCTGGGCGCGTCCGATCTGCTGTCCCGCATAGCTCAACGAGCTCGCGAATGCGGCCAAGTTCGGCGACGTGACGTGATCCGCGACGATCGCGTCGAGTGCGAGTTTGGCGTCCTCGATCTTGTTGTCCTCCGTCGCCAGTTCGAACACTTCGATCCAAGCCTTCTCGGCCGTCTCGGTGCCCTTCGCCTCGACGGCGACTTCCTTGAAGCCCGCGAGGAACTCCGGGCCAGGGCGGGATATCCAGATCTTCTGCTGGGCCTCCTGGTCCTTCGCCGCGCGCATCTCTTTCTGCCA
>CAZKIY010000423.1:0-3463 GCA_964552875.1 uncultured Planctomycetaceae bacterium | reverse complement strand
GCCTCGCAGTCCGCCTCGGCCGTCGCACCGTCGGCTCGACGGACTGACGGAAACCTGTCGACACCAGTTCGTCTCGAGCGAGCGACCGAAGACGCCGCAACCGACCTCGAGGGGCTCGTGCCTGTCGCACAGCTGAGTCGCGCCGATGATTCCGCGCACATCCGCCCACGTATCGCCCCGCGGCCGAACGCAGGCAGGACGGGCGTTCGGCACACCTGGATGCCTGCTCACGGAAACTTCGAGCTGCTCACGGAGATTTCTAGCCGCTCAAGTAACTTCGAGCCGCTCACGGAGCTTCGAGCTGCTCAAGAGACCTCGAACCGCTCGACGAGACTCAAGTTGCTCACCGAGACTTCGATCCGCTCACCGAGACTTCGACCTGCTCACCCGGACTTCGCGTGCGCCTCGAGCACCCCTGGCTGTAGGCGCCCCCCTGCCGGTCCCCCCGCCGTCCATCCAGGGCCTCGATCCGAGCGTCGGTCCGCGGTGCAGCCAGGAGGCCAGACTGACTCCGAAGATCGCTGGCGCGGCAGAGGACGTGCGCTCGACCCAGCGCGGACGCGTACTCGCGGGGGTCGCACTTCGGTGGCGAGCACCCGCGCCGTTGCTGACTGCCCACACGACTTCCCGAAGCCCCAACAAACTACCGACTCCGTGTCGCGAACGGCGCTGCTGCGCTCCCTCGAGCCCGGAGGGTCGGGTACCCGCACACGATCTCAGTACGGCGAAGCGAAAGACTCCGGTTCGTTGCTGCGCGAATAGACGATCTGCGGCGCGCTGGGCGAGCCCGTGTTGTTGATCGAGCCGAACTCGTTCGTGCACATCTGCATCCGCATGCGCAGGTCCTGGAACGGATCGTTCGGGCCGGTGAGACCGGCGCCGACCTCGGAGAGCAGGCCGATCACGCCGGTCAGCATGTCATCGAGGGAGACGAGGACTCCGTCGCCGCGTCGATCGATCAGGATGTCGCCCTGCATGTAGCCGCAGCTCGTGCTCAGCAGCGTTGCGCCGACCTCGCGCGACAACAGGAATCCCGCGTGATCCCGCGGATTTCGGTTTGCATACGTGATCCACCTGGAGAACGCCGTGTCGAAAGACGGTGCGAGAGGAACCGTGAAAACCGACACGCTCGGGTCGTCGTTCGAGACCGGTTTGCGCAGGTTCACCGGCATCGCGTTGCGCGTGTTGAGAGCCGAACGCCACGTGGGCTCGCAGGCCTGCAACAAGTACGCGGCGGAGTCCGGGCCCTCGGCACCGAGCTCGGTCCAGAAGACCGGGGTGCGGCCGACGAGCGGTGTCAGCTCGTAGCTCACGTTGCCGAACTCAGGCCCCGCGACGTACTCGGCCGTCGCGGATGCATTGCCCGTGATCGGCGTCGTCGCGAGCCAGGTCGCGCCCGGCGTTCCGTCGTTCACGAAACCGTTCGGTGAGATCTCGCGGATCTCCCACGTGCTGCCGTCGCGATCGCGAATGAACTGGTACCAGCCGTCCTGATCCGTGTACGTCACGCCCTCGAGCGCGCCATCTCGCCGGAGCTCGACGCGCCAGCCGCCGATGGCCACCTCGAGCGGATCGAGTGTCGGGTTCCACACGCTGTTCTCGTCGTGATCGAAGAACTTGTGACCGCGGAGGACCGTCTGCGGGCCCTGCGTGTTGACGCGAAAGTTGTCGCTCTTGCTGAGCGCGGGATCGAAGCCGAACAGGTTCG
This sequence comes from uncultured Planctomycetaceae bacterium, assembly GCA_964552875.1. GTDB lineage: Bacteria > Planctomycetota > UBA1135 > UBA1135 > JAEUHZ01. The sequence goes on along the minus strand of CAZKIY010000423.1, from coordinate 1,755 downwards.
ATCCCAGCGGGTCGTAGTCCTCGATGCGCGTGAGCCAGATCTTGTACTCACCGATCGGGTACGGCGTCGGCGCGAACGGTGCGAGGCGCACGTTGAGCGCGCCGCATGGACCCACGGCGCTCGCGGGGCGCGTCGTGCCGAGGTACTCGACGAACACGCCGCCAGCGACGCGAATGCATCGTTGCGCGATCGGATCGGTCGTGAGCAGCACGGTTCCGGCCGGGTCCGTGACCTGGAAGCACCAGATCCCGCTCGCGAGACCGGGCGCCGTGCACGCTCCGCGCGGTCCGCCCGAGAAGTAGACGCCGTCCTTGCGCGGGAACGCGTTGCCCTCGAGGTGGTTGCCTTGGCGGTTCAGCGCGAACGCCGCGCCGGGAACTTCCGCACGCAAGGGGACGGAGAGGAGGAGAAGCGGCAAGAGACGGAGGAACGTGGAGATCATGGGGGGCCTCGAACGCCCGGAACCGCCCAATTCGAGCGTGCCCGAGGGCATGAAAGAGCCGTCGAGCTTAGCTGCGCCGGACGAAGAATGGGGATCTCGGAGCCCACGGCCGAGACAGAAACCCGCAAAGGACGGGCTCGTCACTCGTTCTCTGAGCTTTCGGACGATGGGCGCGCAACAGCGGCTCCAGGCACTCGCGGAAAGGGACTTCCATCGTCCACGCGGAATCACCGCGTGCCGAGCAAGCGCTGACGGTCGGGCGCCGTGCAGGACGCTGCGGCGACGACGGTCGATCCGGACCACGGGACCTGCTGGATGGTTGGCGGTTCAGCGGTTCAGCCGTGCGACGGACTCGTGGTCGAGGACCTCTTCGAGAAAGCACGCTGAGGCCCCGAACGACGCGCGACCAGGGTCCGGGCGTCGGCCCCGTGCTGTCGCCCTTGCCCCACGTCCACGTTCGCGGGTAGCGTCCGTCGGATGTCGACGATCTCGCAACGCAAGGTGACGGTGGTGGGGGCGGGTTACGTGGGTTCCACGTGCGCGCACCTGCTCTCGATGAAGAACTTGGCCTCGGAGATCGTGCTCATCGACGTCGTCGAAGGCCGGCCGCAAGGCATCGCGCTCGACATGAACCAGAGCGCCGCCGTCGAGGACTTCGGCGGCCGCGTGATCGGCACGAACGATCCGAAGGACACGTACGGTTCCGACATCGTGATCATGACGGCCGGTTTGCCGCGCAAGCCGGGCATGAGCCGTTCCGATCTCCTCGAGACGAACGCCAAGATCATCTCGACCGTCGCCGACTACGTCCGCCTGGGTTCACCCGACGCGCACGTGATCGTGGTGACGAACCCGCTCGATTCGATGGTGACGCTGATGCGTGCGCGCACGGGTTTTCCCGGAGCGCGCGTGACGGGCATGGCCGGCGTGCTCGACAGCGCGCGCTTCTCGTGGTTCATCGCCGAAGCGACGCGCGCGAACGTGCAGGACGTGCGCGCGATGGTGCTCGGCGCGCACGGCGATTCGATGGTGCCGATGACGAACTACTGCACGGTGAATGGTGTGCAGCTCGAGGATCTCGTCGACAAGGCGAAGATCGACGCGATGGCGACGCGCACGAAGGGCGGCGGCGCGGAGATCGTCAACCTGCTCAAGACGGGGAGCGCGTACTACGCGCCGGCGAGCTCGTCGGTCGCGATGGCGAAGGCGATCCTGAACGACGAGAAGCGGATGTTGCCGTGCGCGTGCTTCCTCAATGGGCAGTACGGCTTCGAGGGGATCTACATGGGCGTGCCGGCGATCCTCGGGAAGGA
>CAZKIY010000422.1:0-3472 GCA_964552875.1 uncultured Planctomycetaceae bacterium | reverse complement strand
CACCCGGCATCTTCATCAGTTGCAAGCCGTTGCGTATGGGGGCCAGCGGGTTGCGCAGTTCGTGGGCCAGCGTCGCCAGGAATTCATCCTTGCGGAGGCCCGCCTCGGATAAGTCAGCGGCTAACTGTCGCAACTGAATCTCCGCCGCTTTTCTGTCGGTCACGTCCAGATTCGTCCCGACCACCAATTCGGTTTGGCCTTGCGGGTTCCTCCGCGCGGTTTCCACGGCTTCGATGAGACGGACTTCGGCATCGTGGCCCCGGGTGATGCGGAACTCAAGTCGGCTCTGACCGGCGAGGCGCACGGTGTCCTGCAGGATGCGCTCGCATTTCGGCAGATCCTCCGGCAGAACGGCCCCGCTCCAGTCGGCGTATTGCACAAAGCCATCCGCCGTGGGCGGGATGCCGTAAAGGCGAAACATCTGCGCATCCCAGCGGATCACGTTGGTCAGGACATTCCATTCCCAGATGCCCACCTCCGTCGCCTCGGTCGCCAGCCGCGTGCGCTCCTCGCTCGTGCGCAGCTTTTCCTCGGCAGCGCGGCGTACATCAATTTCCATCGCGGATGGAATGAGGTGCGTGATGCGTCCTTCCCCATCGCGCAGCGGCGCGATCTGGAAATCGATCCACACCCGCGCGTCGCCCGCCATGCGGACGGGCACGTCATAGCGCACGACTTCGCCCCTGGCTGCACGCTCGAACGCCTCCCGCAATTGCGCCTGGATTTCAGGGGAATAGTTCCACCAGTAGCAGTCCCAGAACTTTTTCCCGATCACCTCGCTGGCCGGGATGCCGGCCGCCTCCAGCGGCGCGCGGTTCGCGTAAGTCACGGTTCCGTCCGCCATCGTCACGCCCACGAAGCTAGAGAGATTGTTGTCCAGCACATGGCGGGTGAATTGAAAGCTTTCGCGAAGCGCGTCGGCCGCCTGCTTGCGCGCGGTGATGTCCTCCACGACCGCGCCGAAACCCAGGACCTCACCCGCGTTGTCGCGCACTGGGTACCAGCTTTCATTCCAGAAGCGCGTCACGCCGGGCGCGGCGGGCGTCTCACCGGTGAACTCGTGATTCAACACGGCTTCGCCCGTCGCCAGGATGCCGCCCGTCAATGTGCGGAGAGCTTCGGCGAGTTCGGGCACGATCTCGGAGACATGCCGACCGAGGTGTGCCTCGGCGGAAACGCCGTTGATCTCCGCAAGACGTTCATTGATGCGCACGAAGCGCAGATCCCGATCGAGGAAGCAAAAGCCGATGGGCGCGGTGCGGACAAGGGTGTCGAGTAGAGCGCTGACACGTTGAGCCTCCGCCGCACTGCGCTTGCGCTCTGTGATGTCGCGGATGGCGGTAACCATCCCGGCTTCGGCGCCGTCGTCGTCGCGAAGCAGGGTCAGCCCCGCTTCGACCTGCAACTCACGGCCATCGTGCGTGTGATGGGTGATCTCGCCGCGCCATTCGCCGTGCTCGCGGAGGGTAACCCACATCGCGGCTTCCGCCTCCGCGGACGGCCACTGCCGGGAGAAGATGTGGCTGAGCTGACGTCCGAGTACGTCGCCGGCGGAGATCCGGTATTGCCGCTCGGCGGCGGCGTTCAGGTAGGTCACGCACTGTTCGAGATCCATGGCGATGACGGAGTCGCTGACTTGCGAGAGAATCTCGCCGAGGAGTCGATTTGACGTGGCGTCAGCGCTGGCGAGCGAGAAGACGTGCGGGCCGTCCGCAGTCTCGACCACGAGCGAATCGACCTCGCCGCTGCGGATGGCGCGCAAAGTGTCCTCCGCCTCCTCCAGCCGTACGCGCAGCTCGGCATTTTCCGCGCGGAGTTGTTCTTCGGGAGAGGTGGCGGGAGTCATGGTGGTCTTCGCCTATTGCGCGGGGGAACCGTGTGAGTGTTTCGTCTTCGGCAGATCGAGCCCGAGCAGGATACGCTCGGTCTGGGACATGTCGCCGATAAAACGGCGCAGCGGCAGCGGCAGTTTTTTGATCAAGGTCGGCGCGGCGATGATCTGCTCGCCCTCGACCAGCGTCGGGTGCTGCGAGATGTCCACGATCTCCAGCTCGTAGCGCCCTTGCAGATGCTCCTCGCAGATCTTGCGGATATTCACGATGGCCCGCGTGGAGTGCCGCGTGGTGCCGGTGACGTAGAGTCGCAGGACGTAGCGCGAAGGTTCCTGCGCGGAGGCTTCGAATGCCTCGTGGTCGTCGGGGGTGGCGTGCTTCTTTTTCAGAGAGCTCATTCTTTCACCGGCTGCACATCCAGGCCGACGAGCACGCGTTCTTCGTTGGAAAGATCGCCGATGATTTTCTTGATCGGCTCGGGCAGCCGGCGCACCAGCGTGGGCACGGCGAGGATCTGGTCGCCCGCGGCGAGCTGGGGCGTCTTCATCAGGTCAATGACCTCGATGCGGTATTGCCCGGCGAGGTGCGTCTCGCAGATGCGCTGGAGATTGGCAAAGGCTTCGAGCGACTTCGCGGTCTGGCCGGCGACGTAAAGCCGCAGTTCGTAGGTCGTGGTCTTGGTCTTGGTCTTGGTCATCGGGGTCCTCTTTTCGGCGCGTTACCGCTTTTGCTGCCGCCGCGCAATTGCGCCATGGCCGCGCTGTTCTGCTGCGTGGTCGTTTCCTGCAAACTCTCCTGCGCGATGGCGAATGTCACCTCGGCTGCCTCCGCCTCGCTTTCCGCATTCAGCGCGGCGATCTGCGCCTCGATCGCCTTCCGCTTGGCGGCGAGCTGCCGCAGCTTGCGCTCGTGATCTTCCCGGCGCAGCTCGGCGGCGGAGCGTTCGTGCGCCGCCTGCGCCACGCGCGCGGTGCCGGTGAGCACGCGGTCCGCGCCGAGATACACGTCCACGAGATCGATGCCCGCGTCGCTGAGCACGAACTCGCGCACCTGGTTCGAGTGCGCCATGCCGCGCGATTTCAGCACGTAGATCAGGCGGTTGCGCTCGCCGTTGAACTCCACATTGCGCAGCAGCAGCCACGTATCCATGAGCGACGACACGCCGACCTGCGAATCCTCCGGCGCGCTCGTGCCGCTGCCGCCCGTGGTGAGGCTGGTGAAGAGCGAGGTGATCTGCTGCTGCTTGAGGAAATCAATGAGCCGCATCAGCGTCGGCATCACCTCCGTCTCGCTGTGTTCGAGCGTGAGATTGCTGATCGGATCGACCACGACCACCGCCGGGCGGAAGGCTTTCACCATGTCGTGCATCGCCACGAGATGCTGCTCCAGCCCGCTCAGCGTGGGGCGCGAGGCGTAAATCTGCAGCAGCCCCTTTTTCATCCACGGCGCGAGATCGATGCCGATGGAGCGCATGTTGCGCAGGATCTGCGCGCTGGATTCCTCGTAGGCGAAAAGCACCGCCCTCTCGCCGCGACGGCAAGCGGCGTCCACGAAGTTCGCGCCGATGCTGCTCTTGCCCGTGCCGGGCGCGCCGGAGACGAGCACGCTGCTGCCGCGGAAGACGCCCTGGCCGCCGAGCA
>CAZKIY010000421.1:0-3477 GCA_964552875.1 uncultured Planctomycetaceae bacterium | reverse complement strand
CGCGTGGACGGATCTCGAGTTCGTGACGGTGATCCACGAGAGCCGTTCGCTCTTCCACGCTCCGCGCGGCGAGCCGATCGCCGAGACGGCGAACGCGGTCCTACCGTTCCAGGACGACGACTGGCGCGACCTCGCGGCCGTCGAAGAGGATCCGTGGCGCGTCGTCGGACTGTTGTTCGAGGCCGCCGCGTTGCGAGCGGGGCTCGCCTCGCCGGATGCGAATGCACTCGCGGCTCGGTGGCGCCGGCTCTCGGAATCCCGCGAAGGTCTCGATGGCCCTGCCGCGCTCGGCGAACTGCGACGTGCGGCGCGCGCGTTCGAAGCCGATTGGAGCGGAGCTGCCTTGCGCGCGCTGGCGGCGTTGCGCGGTCCGGCGAACGCGGAAGGAAACTCGGGCGCGCCCTTGGCGTTGGCCGATGCGCGCCTCGATCGCGCGGCTCAGCGGGAACGCTTCGTCCTCGTCGAGGCGCAGAGCAGGACGTCTCGCGTCGCGGCGCAACCGGCGTACGCGCTCGTGCAGTTGGTGGCGCGCGATCCGGAACGCTTCGCGGGCTTCGCTGTGCGCGAGACGACGCAGCGCGTCACGCGCATGCGGGATTCCGCAGGCTCGGCGGCCGCAGGCCTCCTCATCGGAACCACGCGTCGACCGTTCTTGAAGGAGCTGCTCGCGCGATCCGAGGACGAGCGGCGCATCGCGGATCTCCAGTATCGCTTGCTGAAGAGCGCGGACGAAGCGCGCGAACTGCGCGAGCTCTCCACGCGTCTCGCACGGGCTGACGAATGGACCGGGGACAATGGGCTCGAGGCTTGGTTCGACGCCGAATTGCGCGGCCGTTTCGGCGTGTACGAGATGGAAGGTCTCGATGCCGCGGAACGCGGCGACGGTGAGCATCTCGTCCCCGCGATCAACGGTGCGGACGTGACGCTCACGATCGATTCACGTCTCCAGATCGCGGCGCAGGACGTGTTGGCGAAGCCGCGCATGCCGACGAGCGGTGACACGGACCAGACTTGGTTCGAGAACCCGGTCGGAGCGATCCTGGTGCTCGCGCGGAATGGTGAGGTGCTGGCCGCCGCATCCGTGCCGACGACGGACGGCGCCGCGAACGTGACGGGGCGAGGCCTCGAACGTTCTCGCGCGCGCGAACGCACGTTGCAGACGCCGACGTTCAACCCTCCGGGGTCCGTCTTCAAGCCGTTCATCGCGGCGTATGCGCTCGATCGCGTCGGTTTCGACCCGCGCACGCGTTTCGAGTGCCGCGTCAACGCGGAAGGCCAGCCGATGTTCGAGTCGTTGCGTTGCAACGCGCACCACGTCGAGTCGGATCTGCACCACGCGCTCGTCGTGTCGTGCAACGCGTACTTCGCGCAGCTCGGTCTCGTGCTCGAGCCCGATCAGATGCTCGACGCCGCGCGCGAGTTCGGTTTCGGCGAGCCGACGGGAGTTCGCCAGGCCTTCGGCCGCGATCGTCACGGTTTGCGCGAGGAATGGGCCGCATCACCCGATGTCGATGCGACCAAGATGCGGCGGGAGCTCGCGTCGCGGCCCGCGCGTCTGCGCTTTCCGAACGGATTGGGGCTCCTGTGGGCGAGTCCGATGCAGGTCGCGCGCGCCACGACCGGACTCGCGACGGGGACTTTGCCCACGGTCCGGCTCGTGCGCGCGATCGGCGGCGTACCGATCGCGAGCGAGTCGCGGCCGCTCGCGATCTCGGAGTCGGCGCTCGATATCGTCCGGGCCGGGATGCGCGGCGTCGTCCTCGAGACCGGCGGTTCGGGCCACGGCAAGGGCGTCGACGATGCGACGCTCGGGTTCTCGTTCGCGTGCAAGACCGGCAGCGCGGACATCGGCGTCATCCGGGATGTTCCGGGCATGCCCGAGGAAGATCGCGCAGCGGGCGCGGCCGGGAAATCGCGCAAGCACACGTGGGTGGCGGGCTGGTTCCCGGCCGAGGACCCGCTCGCGATCGTCGTCGTCTACTTGCACAACACGACCGAGACCGCGAGCCGCACGGCGATCCACGTCGCGGCGCAATTCCTCCAGACGGACGCGGTGCGCGAACTCGTCGCGCGGAAAGGCGCGCAATGAGCGCCAACTCCACGTCGACGAGCGAGCGACGCTCGTTCGTCGATCGCATCGTCTCGCTCCGCGGGGTGCGTTGGGCCAACATGGATTGGCACGTGCTCCTCATCGCAGGGTTGCTCCTCGCGATCGGGCTCTCGTTCGTCTCGGCGATGAGCACCGCGGACGAAATGTACGGCCGCACCGACGTCCGCTTCGGCGATCACTTGAAGAAGCTGCTCGTCGCGGCGCCGGCGTTCTTGCTCGGGCTCGCGGCGCGCCCGCGGTGGTTGCGGCGGAACGCCACGTCGGCTTGGATCCTCGCGGTCGCGCTCCTCGCCCTCGTGTTCGTCGTAGGCGACTCGCGCAACGGATCCCGACGCTGGATCGACCTCGGTCCCTTCGACCTGCAACCGTCGGAGCTGGCGAAGATCGGCGTGATCCTCGGCCTCGCCGCGGCGCTCGATCATCTCCGCCTGAAGTCGCTGCGCGAGTGGGGAGCGCCGCTCGTACTCGCGCTCGTGCCGATGGCCCTCGTCATCTTGCAACCCGACCTCGGGACGTCGATGACGATCGTGCCCGTCACGCTCGGGATGCTCTACGTCGCCGGCGCGAGCGGGCGACTCATCCTGGGTTTCCTCGGCGGAGTGCTGCTGATCGGTGTGTGCGCGTGGCACTTCGAGATCGGCATCCGTGACTACCAGTCGCAGCGCATCGACACGTGGGCGCACGGTTGGAGCGCACCCGAGCTCATCGCCGAGCGCAACGGCGCCGCGTTCCACACGTACCATGCGCGCGTCGCGATCGGGAACGGCGGGCTCGGCGGGGAAGGGCTCGGCGGCGGCGTCGCGAACGAGGTCGCGTGGCTGCCCGAGCGCGATTGCGATTCGATCTTCGCCGTCGTGGCCGAGGAAGCCGGCTGGATCGGCACGTGCGTGATCCTCGCGCTGTACGGCTTGCTCGTCCTGTCGCTGTTCCAGAGCGCGTCGAACTTGCGCGACCGCTTCTCGCGACTCGTCGTCTCGGGAGTGGGCCTCTTCTTCGCGGCGCACCTCTTCATCCACTGCGGCGTGAACCTCGGGCTGATCCCGTTGACCGGCTTGACGCTGCCCTTGTTCTCGACGGGCGGCTCGTCGCTCCTCGCGACGTTCCTCGCGCTGGGTTTGGCGCTTGGACTCGCGTCGCACCGGCAGCCTTCGCTGGATGCCGAGACGTTCCAGAGGCGCTGAAAGAAACTGCGCTCATCCGGCTTTCGTGCGGGGCAGCGCGCCCGTGCTGGCCCGCAGGCCCCGCTATCACGGACCTCGACTCGGACGTCGGTGAGCGCTGTGGATCCGGGGCGTCCACGCGCGGAGGTCGGATCCATGATCCGCGCGGGGCGCGCATCCAGACCGTGCGCATCGGCGAGCGCGTCG
>CAZKIY010000420.1:1199-3488 GCA_964552875.1 uncultured Planctomycetaceae bacterium | reverse complement strand
CAGCTCGCAGGCTACGCGGCAGGGTACATCTCGCGACGAGTTGGACATCCGTGCTCATGGGTGAGGCGTGATCGCGATGAGCGTGATCTCGCCCTTGCCTGAACCGTAGCACCAGAAGAGGCGGTGGTCGCTCGGAGTGCGATTCTGGACGTAGGCCTCGAACACCTTTCCGTCCTGATCGTACGGGTGATCGATCGAGTGGTACTCGTGTGTTTGCAGCCCAGGATGGCGCGGATTCTCGAGCAGCAGGCGAACGCACTTCTCCACCTGCTCGAATAGGCCCTCCGCCTTCGACGCCTTGGCCTTCTTGCCCTTCGAGCGCTTCGCAACGGAGGCCGACGCGGCAGCCTGGAGCTTCTCGAAGTGCTTCGTGGCTTCTTCCGTCCAGCGGGGCCTGAACGGCATGCTCAGTCATCCTCGAGCTTTCCAGCGAGCTTCGCAGCCTTGCCGAGATCCGGACCGTCGGAGAGCTTTCGCAGCCGTGCTTGGTTCAGTCCGCGGCGAACCGCACCGAGAGCGATCGGATTGTCGTAGAGCCACGCTTCGCTTTCGGGGATGACGCGCGCGAGATGTAACACGATGTCGTCCCCCCGATGCTCGACGATGACTGTCCGGTTGGCGAAGGCTTCTCCGAGGGTGAGACGACCCTTGGAGTCGATGTTCTTGGTTTGAGTGAGGGGCCTGGCCATGCATGGAGTATCGGCCCAATCCCCAATGTGGGCTAGTGGGAAAGTGGGAGAGTCCCACGAAGCCTCTGCTGGAGGCCCCTCACGCACCGCACCCGAATCCTGACTCTGCGAGCCCGTCCGCGGGCCAGCGCGGATGCCGTTCGCCCGCAACCGCCTGAGGAAGCCCCGCCCTTCATCCATCGCCGGCTGGATGTGGGTGACGGGCGGGGAGGCGATCGTGCCCGGCCGGGCCCACGAAAAAGGGACCTGCGATGGCTCGCAAGTCCCTTTTGTGATGGTAGCGGGGGCAGGATTCGAACCTGCGACCTCCGGGTTATGAGCCCGACGAGCTGCCAGACTGCTCCACCCCGCGGCGCGCAAGTATGCCGGCGCCCGATCCAGACTTCAAGCGCCGCTTCGCAGGAACGCCGAGAGTCCGAAACATCCCGCGTCCCCCGAACTGCGTGCGCGCGCGGTGCCTGGGCCCGCGGTGCCCCCCATCTCGGGCAGCAACAGCCGAATCGAAGTCGCGAGAAAGATGCCCGGATCGGCGGGACACATCGAGGCCAGCCGGCCGTGTGCTCCCGAATCCCTCGGGGGCAAGCGAGCCTCGACCCGAACCATGCACCGCACCACGTCCCCCTCGCTCCTCCTTCCGCTCGTCGTCCTCGCCTCGGTCTCGGCTTCAGCTCGTGCGCGAATCGGCACGCCGTTCTCTCCGCCGCGGCTCGTGAACTCGCCCGGCACGACCGACGAGACGGCCGACGACGACGTCGCACTGCGTTTCGACAACCAAGGTCGGCTCCTCGCGGTTTACCGCGTGAACGATCCGAACAACGGCGACAGCGACATCCACTTCACGAAGAGTCGTGACCAGGGCACGACGTGGACGAGCTCGATCGTGGCGATCTCGCACTTCGTGGGCGACAACGCGGACGATCGCGAACCGTACCTGAGCGGGGACATCGGCTCCTTCCTCGTCTACGCGTCGGATCGCAACCAAACCGCGGGCGAGCACGACATCTTCTGAGGAGCAGCTTCGGGAGAACCGAGTCAGTTCTCCAACAACGGCGCGATCAACTCGGATGCCGGCGGCGACAGCGCGGAGGATCGCGAGCCGTGCGTGGCCACCGGACTCGGCGCGAGCGTGTGCGTCTGGCAGCGCGATCCAGGCAACGACGGCGATCTGGACCTGCGATTCTCGCGCAAGCTGAACTCGAATTCGGCCTGGTCCCCCGTCGCTTTCTTGAACACGAACGCCGCGTCGGACGTCGGGAGCGATCGCCATCCGCGCATCGCGACCGACGGCGCGGGCACGTGGGTCGCTGTGTGGCAGTCGAGCGAGAACCTCGACAACACGGTCGTGAACGACGAGGACATCCTGTTCGCGCGCTCGACCGACGACGGCGTGACGTGGAGCGCGCCGGCGCTCCTCAACTCGACGGGCACGACGGACGGCACCGCGGCGGATACTGTTCCCGTGATCGCCGTCGATCCGACGAGTGGCGCGTGGGTCGTCGTGTGGATCACGAACAACTCGCTCGGCGGAGCGATCGGAGACGACACCGACCTCTTCTGGTCGCGCAGCACCAACGGCGGCGCGGTGTGGAGCGCGTTCGCG
>CAZKIY010000420.1:0-1099 GCA_964552875.1 uncultured Planctomycetaceae bacterium | reverse complement strand
TGGTCGCGCAGCACCAACGGCGGCGCGGTGTGGAGCGCGTTCGCGATCGTGAACGCCGACGCGCTGACGGATCACAACGGCACGGAGAGCAACGACCAGTCCCCGGACCTAGCGGTCGACGCGAGCGGTCAGTTCGTCGTCACTTGGCAGCGCGGGAACTCGCCGCACACCGAATCCGACATCCGCTCCGCGCGCCTCGACCATCCCGGATTCCTGTGGACCAGTTCGATCCTCGTGAACACGAATGGCGCGACGGACACCGGCGCGGACTTCCAGCCGTGCATCGCGGTCGACACGCGCGGGCATTGGGTCGTTGCGTGGAACTCGCTCGACAGCCTCGGTGGCACGACCGGCTCGGACATGGACATCCTCTGGTGTCGCTTCCAGAGCCCGATCTCGACGAACCCGGGCACCGTGATGTGCGTCGGCTTTCAGAAGAACGGTGTGCCGCGTTGTCCGTGCGGGAACGAAGCACAGGTCGGCTCGTCCACCGGCTGCATCAACTCGACCGGATTCGGCGCGTCGTGCGTCTTGTCGGGCATTGCGAGCGTCAGCCAGACTCCGCCGAATGCGCTCGGGGCGGGCATGCCGCCGAACTCTTCCGCGCTGTACTTCCAAGGCACGGGCGTCGTGAACTTCGGTGAAGGCGCCGCGTTCGGCGACGGTCTGCGCTGCGCCACAGGATCCGTGGTGCGCCTCGCGACGGTCACGAACTCAGGTGTCGGCGCGTCGGGCGTGGCCGTGCCGACGGCCGGCCTCGCCGCGGGGAACGTGCGCGCGTACCAGATCTGGTATCGCAACGCTGCGAACTTCTGCACGAGCTCGACCTTCAATCTCAGCTCGGCGTTCATGGCCACCTGGCTGCCCTGAAAGTCCAGAGAGAGCACTCAGGCGAGGTTCCGAAGGGGCAGGTAGGCTGCAAGGAGGCCTGATTCCCCATTTCCCCCGCCGGGATACTCTCCGTTGCATTCCCCCGCCACCGTCGCCAGTCCGATCGCGCGCGGTCTGTTCCTCGCGCTCCTCTCCAGCGCGAGCGCCGCAGCGCAGGCGCCGGCTGCGTACTGGTCCACGGTGGACCCGTCGACGGCCTCGACGCTGC
>CAZKIY010000419.1:0-3500 GCA_964552875.1 uncultured Planctomycetaceae bacterium | reverse complement strand
GCGCGGAATCAGCTCATGGGGCCCGCGCGACTCGCGCGCGGGATCAGCTCACAGGGCCCGCGCGAGTCCCGCGCGGGCTCCGATCACTTCACCTGCCCGAGCCCGCGGCGCGCGCGCGCGTCACGAGCATCGTCTTGAGCTCGGCGAACTGCTCGCGCGTGATGCGACCGCCTTCGGCCGCCTTGCGCAGTTCCTCGAGGCGCACGGCCACCTTCTTGCCGATTTCATCGCCGCTCGAGGCGGTCACCGCGCTGGTGACGTCGTCGTAGTCGGCCTTCGTGGCCTTCTTGCCGAGCGCCTTCTCTTCGAGAACCGCGACCCAGAACGTCGTGCGGTACTCGGCCGTGAGGTCAGCGAGCGGAGCCACGTCCGCTTCCGTGATCGGCTTCGCGGCGTCCTTCGCGCGCTTCTCGATGGAATCGAGAGCGGCCTTCGCACGCGTGGTGATCGCCTCGAGCTCGGCGTTGCCGGCCTTGGCGGTCGTCGCGCGAGCCGTCCAAGCGCCGAGGAAACCCTGGTACTCGGCGCGCGTGAACTTGCCGGCCAAGGCGGCGGCCTTCAAACGGCCGAGCGCGATTTCGAGGTCCATGTCGACCAAGTGATCGCGCAGCGCGTCGAACTCGACGGCCTCGACCGCGCCGGCGCGGGCGCGGGTCTCGATGTCTTCGATGCGAGCCGCCGCGCGCGCGCGGAGGCTCGGGATGGCGGGCGTCAGGGTTTCGTACTCCTTCGCGGCCGCCGTGATCTGGTCGGCGACGCGCTGGTAGTCCTCGCGCGTCGCCCCACGGGCGATCGCCTTCTTCTGGAGTTCTTCGATCGCGTTGTTGAGGCGCGCGCGGAGATTCTGGGTTTCGGCCGGAGCCGTGGCGGGAGTCGGGGACTGCGCGGCGCTCGGCGTCGGGAACGCAGCCAAGGCGGCCAATAGAGTCAGGGAGGCGGTAGTGAACTTCATGTGTGAGATCAGGGTCGCAACGGGTCTCTTTGCGAGCGGAGACCGCGTTGGCGGAGTTTTCGATAGGGATGAGGATGACCGGAGCTTCGACCCCGCTCGCAGGGTCTGCGGGTGCTCCAGCGGGTACAGCGTAGGGGGACTGTGTGGTCCCGGCAAACCCGCCTGACCCGAGCGAGATGCGTGCCGCCACGAACCGAACGCAGAGGGCTCCACACCGCGGTTCCGCGGCGGTGACCGTCCCAGCGGGGGGACGCAGTTCCTCGTGCAGCCGTCCCTACGAGTGCCTGCACCTCGCGGTACCCGAGGCCGGCGTGGCCTCCCGGGACGTCGCGCCACGACCCCGCCGGAGCGTGGATCCACGGGCGCGACCGGGTGCTCACGCGAACTCTACACCTCGAAACGAAGCCGCCCGGCCGATCCGAGGACCGGCCGGGCGGTTCGAGGACGGTCCGCTCGGCGTTCGCCGAGTCGGGTCCGTCCATCAGGTCACTTCGGCGAACCCGCCGCGCGCGCGCGGACCGTGAGCATCTCGCGCAAGCTGGCGAACTCCTCGCGCGTGATCTTGCCGGCCTTGACCGCGGCCTTCAGCTCTTCGAGCTTCGCATCGACCTTCTTGACGAGCTCGGCCGATTCCGCGGTCGGGAGCGGAACGCGCTTGGCGGCGTCCGAAACGTCCTTGAAGTCCGAGTCGATCGCGACCTTCTCCAGGCCGCGCTTCTCGAGGCGTGCGACCACGTTCGACAAGCGGACTTCCTTGACGATGTCGACCGCCGTGCCGAGGTCCTTCTCGACGAGCGGACCGGCCTTGGACTTCATCATGAGCGCGTCGATCTCGGCGCGCAGGCGGCCGATGATCGCGTCGATCTCCGGGTTCCAGGACTTCGCGGCCTCGGCGCGTGCCGTCAGGGTCGCCATGACGGCGTCCCAGTCGGTGCGGCTCGGCTGGCGGCTCGCGGCGACGCCCGTCTTGATGCGGGTGAGGATGTACTCGAGCTCGGCATCGATCGCATGGTCCTTGAGGATGTCGAGCTCGAGGAGCTCGTACATCTTGGACTGGGCCATCACTTCGAGCTCGCCGACACGCGCGAGGAGGCGATCACCGGTGAAGACCATCGGCGCCGGCACTTCGTACCCAGCGGCGGCGGCCTTGAATTCGTCGACGACTCGCTGGTAGTCGGCGCGGGTCGCGTTGCGGGCTTCGGCCTTGACGCGCAGAGCGTCGACGGCGGCGTTGAAGCGTGCGCGGAGAGCCGGGGCTTCGATGGTCGCAACCGCGGCGGGCGCGGCGACGGCAACCGGAGCGGCGGCGAGGGGAAGGAATGCGAGCAGAGCGATCGTGATTTTCATGGCACTTGGGAGGAACCGGTCCAGTGGCGGCGTGGAGCGGAGCGGTAGTCGGTCGAACGGGACAGGGACTGGGGCGGTCGGTTTCGCGGGCGCGCGCGCCGCTCGCGATTCCAGGTCGCCCGGGGGGTGGGGCAAGGTTACGCCCCCCCTCGGGACCCGGCAATCCGACGATCTTCAGCCCCTCGAGATCGAGATCGCCGGGAATCGAACGGCTCGGCGGCGAATCGGCGCTTTCAGGTCTCCGTTTTTCCCAAGGGGGAGACTCCCGACGGCAAGTGCGCCACGAGGAACGCGGCCAAGCGCTCGTGGTCGGCCGCGCGGGGATGCGTCCGGCGCCAGGCCAGGACCATTCGGCGACCGGGGGGCCGACCGGAGAAGGCGCGGACGGACACGTGCGAGCGCTTTTCTTCGTCCGGGGCGACCGCGAGTCGAGGGAGCAGGGTCACGCCCATCCCGGCGGCCACCATGTGGCGCAGGGTCTCGATGCTCGTCGCCCGGAAGTCCGCGCCAACGCTCGGATGGGCGCCGGCCTCGCGGCAGATCGAGAGCGCCTGCTCGCGCAGGCAATGCCCTTCGTCCAGCAGGAGGACTCGTTGGCCCTGGAGGTCGGCTTCGGAAACGGTCGCGCGCTTCGCCAGCGGATGCTCTGGCGGCGTGACGAGGAGGAAAGGTTCCTCGAAGAGAGGCGCGGACGCGAGTCCGGACGTGGGCAGTGGCAGGGCCAGGATGCCCGCGTCGAGTTGGTGCCGCGCGATCTCGTCCAGGAGATCCACGGTGCGCAGCTCGCGAAACACGAGCGCGAGCTTCGGGAATTCACGGGCCAGCAGGGGAGCGATGCGCGGCAGGAGATAGGGCCCGAGAGTCGGGATCATGCCCAGACGCAGCGGGCCCGACAGCGATTCGCGTCCTCGCCCCGCGAGGTCGACGATGCGGTCCATGGCGTCGAGGACCGCGCGCGCGGCGTCGGCGACCTCGACTCCCGTCGCCGTCGGCGCGACGCTCTTCGACGAGCGTTCGAAGAGTTGCACTTGCAGCGTGGTCTCGACCTTCTTCAGCGCAGCCGACAGCGTGGGCTGCGTGATGTGGCAGGCAGCCGCCGCTCGTCCGAAGTGGCGGTGCTCGGAGAGAGCCACGACGTAACGCAGTTCGGCCAGCGTGATGGCGGTGACGTCGACGTGGCTCACGGTGCGCGCCATCGAAG
>CAZKIY010000418.1:1789-3513 GCA_964552875.1 uncultured Planctomycetaceae bacterium | reverse complement strand
TCGGGCGGCGCAGCGCCCTCGGACGATGCGTTCAAAATGGGCTCGCCGCCGACGCTCGAGGCCGGCACGACCGAGCCGCAGATGTGGCCCGCCGCATCCGAGGAGGGTTGGAAGAAGCCGGTGCTCGTGCCGTTCCAACGCAGCTTCGACGACGCGCTGCGCGTCGCGACACTGACGGGGAAACCGATCCTCGTCGCGGTCAACATGGACGGCGAGATCGCCAGCGAGCACTGGGCCGGGGTGCGCTATCGCGACCCGGAGACGGCGAAGCTCTTCGAGCCGTACGTGTGCGTGGCCGCGTCGGTCTACCGACACACGCCGCGCGATCATGGCGCCGACGGACGACGCGTTCCGTGCCCGCGCCTCGGCAGCATGACGTGCGGCGAGCACATCGCCGCCGAGACCGACCTGTACGACCGCTACTTCGACGGCGCGCGCATTTCGCCGCGGCACCTCGTGCTCGAGCCCGACGGCCGGGAAACGCTCGACGTCTACTTCTCGTGGGACACGCAGACGGTCGTGACGACCCTGGTGAAGGGCGCCCTGAACCGCCCGCCTCCGCGCCCCATATCGCGCGACCTGCCGATCGTCGATCGCACGCAAAGTCCCGATGCCGTCGACCGCGAGGCGATCGAGACGGAGTACTCGAAGTCGACGGCGGAAGTGCGCCGGGCGTTGCTCACGTCCGTCCTCGAACGCCGCGTCGTCGATCAGATCGACCTCCTGCGGCTCGCGATCTTCGGACTCGACCGCGAGTTGGCGCGCATCGCTCGTCAGGCGCTCGCGCGGTCCGAAACCGAGGCCGCGGTCGACTTGATCGCCGAAGCTCTGCAAGTTCCGTTGGCAGCGGACGAGCGCGAGCTGCTCCTCGCTGCGGCGGAGCGACTCGCGGTGAAGTTCCCGCGTGCTCATACGGTGAGTGCCGTGAACAGCGGACTCGCCACGGCGTCGCCGCGCCTCGATCCGCGCCGGTTCGCGGAACTCGAATACGCCTCGCGTGCACGCGCGAATTCACCCGTGGATCCGGCCACGAGCCTCGAAGGCCGAGCCTCCCAGTCCGAAGCGAGTCCTTCCGACGCGATGCCGAGACTGGCGCTCGCCGAATCGCTCCTCGAACGTGCCGAGGATCCCGCGACGGAACGCCGCTTCGCGCGGCTCCTCGCGAGCGACGCCGGGGCCGCAGCGCGAGCCGCGGTGCAAGCTGGCGCGAGTGGCTGGCGGCCCGCGGCGATCCTCGCGGCCGTCGCGGATTGGGAAGGTGACGGAGCGAACGGTCGGAAGCAGGCGCTCGCCGCGGTCGAAGCCGGGATGCTGACGTCGGGCGCGGGCGTCGCGACGATCCACGAACGCACGTTGCTCCGCGTCGTCGCGCTCTTCGCATCGGCGCGACAGCACGCGATCCGCGAGGCCTATCGTGAGCGCAAGCCGTGGCCGCCCGAGTGGCTCTCCGACGTGAACGCGGCCTACGCGCTCGTGGCGAAGAACGCGTTCGCGACGGATGAACAGCTCGTCTCCTTCCACGACTTCCTACGCTGGCTCGGCGGGGCGCAGCGCGCGCGAGCCATCCTCGACGAGGCGCTCGAACGTTTCCCGGCGTCACCGTTGGCCCACGATCGGTTGCGTACGCGGCTCCTCTTCGAGAGCGGACCGACGGGGCTCGAAACGGGGTATGCCGCGCGGGTCGCGCGCGACCCTTCGAACCCAGACCTCCAGTGGTTCGCGGG
>CAZKIY010000418.1:0-1689 GCA_964552875.1 uncultured Planctomycetaceae bacterium | reverse complement strand
GCTGCGACACCGGACGGACTCAACATCACGCCGGTCGATACGGCGAAGATGCTGCGGGCGCGCCTCGAGGAGGCCGGGAAGACCGAACCCCTCGCGAAGTTGCAGGCCGCGCTCGACGCTCTCGATCCGAAGCTGCTCGAGAAGCGCGCATTCGAGCTCGAGGATCCGCGCCAGAACCGTCGCCAGCGGGATTCGAGCCCAACTCCGGAACGACCGCGCTGACGGCTGCGGCGGGAATCCGAGGCGCGCGAAGCACGAGGCCTCCACGTAGGGTTCATCCGAGGTGCTTGTTTCCTCGACTCGTCCGGGCGAGAACGCACACCGTGGCCGACCTCCTCCTCGTCGACAACGACGCGCGCATCGCAGACCTCGTCGCTTTCTTCCTGCGGCGCTCGGGGCATTCCGTCCGCACTGCGAAGACTTTCGTCGACGCGCGGGCGGAGATCGCGCGTGCGCGGCCCGACCTCATGTTGAGTGACTTGGACCTGGGCGACGAGCACGGTCTCGTCGAGCTACCGCGCCTCGCGGCGAGCGGCATCTTGCCGCCGACGCTCGTGGTCTCGGGATTCCTCGATCGCAAAGCCCAGCTCGAACTCGAGCGCTTGCCGCAGGTCGTCGGCGTCCTCGCGAAACCGTTCGATCTCGACGTCCTCGTCGCGCGCATCACGGAGCTACTGGCGCGCCCCCAGCCAGCGGCGAGCGTCGTCGACGACGACGGCTGGATCGAGCTGGCGCGCGAAACGGAGCCCGCGTGAGTTCCTTGCGTTGGACCACGGCCGGTGAGTCCCACGGTCCCGCGCTCGTCGGGGTCCTCGAAGGGTTTCCGGCTGGATTTTCGCTGAATTCCGCGCGCATCGACGCCGAGCTCGCGCGTCGGCAGGGCGGCTACGGTCGCGGCGGTCGCATGCGCATCGAGACCGATCGCGCCGAGATCCTTTCCGGTATGCGCGCCGGACTCACGCTGGGTTCGCCGATCGCGCTCTCGCTCGTGAACAAGGACGCGACGATCGAGCGCCTGCCCGTGCCGACGAACGCGCGACCGGGACATGCGGACCTCGCGGGCTGCCTCAAGCTCGGCGTGCGCGATCCGCGCGCCGTGCTCGAACGCGCGAGCGCGCGCGAGACGGCGATGCGCGTCGCTCTCGGCGGCGTCGCGCGACAACTGCTCGAACACTTCGGCGTCGAGATCTGCGGGCACGTCGTCGCGTTGGCCGAGGTCGATGTCGATGAGCGCGCGGCCGACGCCGCATTCGACGGGTCGGCCCCCGATCGAACCGCACGGCGAAGCGCGAGCGAGTTCTACGCGCTCGACCCGACCTTCGACGCGCGCGCCAAGGCGATCGTCGACGCAGCCAAGGAAGCGGGGGACACCTTGGGGGGCGTCTTCGAAGTCCGCGTTCTCGGGTTGCCGCCCGGCCTCGGGTCGTACCAGAGCGGACCCGAGCGGCTGACCGCGCGCCTCGGTGGTGCGCTCTTCTCGATCCCGGCCATGAAGGGGGTCGAGTTCGGTCTGGGCTTCGAAACGGCCCGCCGGCGGGGGAGCGAAGCCCACGACGCGATCGAGGCGGCGCCGGGCGGTACCGGTCCGTCGGGGACGCGCTACCGTCGCGCCACGAATCGCTCGGGCGGCCTGGAAGGCGGCCTGACGACCGGCGCGCCGCTGGTCGTGCGCGTCGCGATGAAACCGAT
>CAZKIY010000417.1:0-3529 GCA_964552875.1 uncultured Planctomycetaceae bacterium | reverse complement strand
CTAGACTTCCCCGCTCGTTCGCCACGGAGCACGGAACCGCCATGACCATCCTCGAGCACCTCGCCGCCATGTCCCCGGAGCGCTTCCTCGAGATCTACGAGGGGCTCGAGATCCAGGGTTTCGGCCCCCTCGACAAGGAGGTCGCGATGTCGCTGCGCTTCCGTCCGCAGGCCGTGAAGAAGTTGCCGATGGCGCAACGGGCGAAGCGCGCGCGGTCGATCCTCGAAGGTGGACGCAGCACGGACCTCGCCTACGAGGTCTTCGGCGCATACCTCATCAAGAACCGCCGCGATCTCGTGACCGGATTCCTCGACGCGACCGGCGTCGAGCACAAGGACGGGATGATCGAGGACATCGAGAAGGGCAAGCCCGATCCGACGAAGCTCGGCGCCGCCGTGAAGGACCTCGACACGAAGTTCCCGCCCGAGGACGTGACGCTCTACCTCGCGCTCGCGGCCGAGCAGTGGCCGGAAGTCGCGGGACTCGACGAGCTGGTGAAGAAGCGCCAGAGCTGAAGAAGTCCGGTGGCCATGTGGAAGTCGTTGCGCCGCTTCGAACATGTCCCGCTTTGCACGTGAAAGGAGCCCGTGATCTCTCACGGGCTCTCAGAGCGTGTGAAGAAATCACACGCTCTCGCGACGCGAAGCAGCGCCACAGGTGTCTGAGAGCCCGTAGACTCGATTTCTTCACGGGCTCTCCGTGTGCGCCGACGACGACGTTCATCGGCAGCAGGTCGCTCGCTACGACCAGGCCGTCACGAGGACCAGACCGTCACGAGGACCAGACCAGCGTCAACCCGTTCGACAGGTTGAATGTCGAGGCCGTGCAGAAGCTCGCCGCGTTGCGATACCAGATCTGGTAGTGCCGCGTCGCCCCGCCCGCGGGGATGAGCCCGCGCACGGAAACGCTCGGGTTGCCCACACCCGGGTACTGCGAAACCCCGCCCGCGCTCGTGCGGATGCCGAGGCGGATGACCGTCCCTGCTGCGCAGCGCAATCCATCGCCGAACACGAGACCGGCGCCGCCGCTCGCCTGGCCGGTGCCCTGGAAGTAGAGCGCCGAGGAATTCGGCAGCTGACTGCCCGACAGAACGAGCGTGTCGGCCGTGACACTCGCCGTGCCGATCGCGCTCAACCGGGCTCCGATACCGAACGAGTTCCGGCAACCCTCGCCGCTGCCGACCGTGCTGCTATTTCCGCACGGACACGCGGTGCCCGTGCCGTCGCCCGCGCAGAAGCTGACGCCCGGATTGCACGGCGGAGCGGAGACGATGCGGCCGAGTCGCAGGTTGTCGATCTGCCAGCCGCCGTATTGCAGACCGCCGTCGCTCTGCAGTTCGAACCGGATCGTCACGGCGGGATTGCCGTCGGCAAGGCTCGAAATGTCGATCGATTGCAGCGTCCAGGAGTTGTCGAGCAAGTCCGCGCCGAACGGGTTGCGCCAGACTTCGGTCCCGTTGACCAGGATGCGCGCGATGTCGTACTGCGACTGCTCGACCGTCAACCAGCGATCGAAGATCAGGTTCACGTTCGACTGGCCGCTGCAGTTGAACGCCGGCGAGTTCAAGAAGTTGTGCACGTTCGCCTGGTAGGCACCGTTGCCCGCGCCCGTGCCCGTGATGCCGAGGTCGTTGCCCCAACACGCGGCGCCCTGCGAGGGCGACGAGGGATCGCCTGACTCGCCTTGCGGATCGCCACGTTGCCAGTCGTCGTTCGCGTTCGACGTGTCACCGACCGTGCCGTGCGTCCAACCGCCCGTGGCCTCGAAGCCGTCGGTCACGAACGCCGCGATCGAGCCGATGAAGAACGAACGCGTGCTGCAGAGGCCGATCTTCGTGTTGCCGCCCGAATCGAGCGCACGCACCGTGTACTCGACGGTCGCCGGCGAGCTGACATACGGAATGTCGCCGCGCCACGCATCGCCGCCGATCGGCACCATCGGCACGTCGACGAAGGCGCCCGCACCGAGGCGATAGCTGAGCGTCACAGCCGTGATCGTCGTGCCCTGCACGGTGTTCACGTTCGCCGTGACCGGGTACGAGGACTGCTCGCAGGTCGGTACCGGGATCGTGCTCACGTTCGTGAACTCGATGAAGTAGCCGGGGAAGCCCTGCGTGCGGAATCCGTTCTGGATCGCGACGACGTGCGGCGTGCCGTTCGCGAGGTTCGCGTCGTCGTCGTCGAGCAGCAGCCATTGCAGCTCGATCACCGAGCGGATCTGGCGCTGGTCGTAGGCGTTCATCCAGCTCATGAAGAGCGTGTCCGCCACGAGGTCACCCATCGTGTTGCCCAGCGAAGTGTTCAGGTTCGCGCGCACTTTCCAGGCCGCGCCCATCCAGGGCTCGCCATCGGCGTGCACTCCGCCGTAGCAGCCCGGACTGCAGTCACCGCAGAACTGCCGTGTGTTCAAGCCGCTGCGAACGGCTCCACCGCTCGTGAAGAATCCCTGCCCGTTGAGATGCGTGTCGAAGACGTAGAGCGCGAATATGTCGGCATTGCCCTCGCCCATGCCGTCCGAGCCGTTGAACGTCCCGTACAAATCGTTCAGCCAGTGGCCCTGCTCGTGCGCGACGACGGTCGAGAACGCCGTGTTGTTGCAGCTCCCACCTGCTGCGTAGAAGTTGATCGAGCCGCCATCATAGAAGGCGTTGCAAGTCGCGTTGATGTTCGTGTGCCCGGTGAAGAGGCGGTCGGCCGTCGCGTCCGAAGGCGTGATGCGACGGATGTAGTCGCGGACGGTCGACACGTGGTTGAAGACGTTCGCTTGCGCGGTGACCGTGTCCACGGCGAGCGGATTGAGCAGCACGGCGTTGCCGGAACCGGGCACCAGCGGAACGACTTGCGTGTAGGGCGTCCCCGTCGGGTCGTCGTCCACGTCAGCGAACGTTCCGGCGTAGCTCAGCGTCACGTTCTGCGCCGGTGCGGCGCCGGGGATCGTGAAGACCCCGTTCTGGTCGGTGAACACGGTGCCGCCCGAATGCTGGATCCGCATGTACTTCACCGGCTGGGACGTCTCGGGATTCGTGGCCGAATCGGCCTGCGTTCCGGGCGTCGCCATCGTCGAGACCGTGCCGGTGATGTCGAAGAAGTGGACGCTCTCCTCGCTGCGCAGAGGAGCACCGGAGCGCGCGTCGATCCAGTAACGGCGACCCACGGGCTCCGTGCCTTCCGCGGCGGATTGGACGTCGACCTCGAACGCGAGGCGGCCCACGCGGCGCGTCGGCTCGTCGATCGGCAGCACGACGAGCCCCGCCTCCAAGACGGCGGTCACGAGGACCGAGTGTTCCTTCGCGAAAGCGAGCACGGCTTGTTCACGCGCTTCGGCCTGCGCCATTTCCGCCTCGAGCTCGAGACCGTCGAGATCGGTCACCGCGTGGCTCTGGATCGAGATCAGCGCACCGCGCGCGTCGAAGAGGACGTTGACGGTCGCACCGTGTACGCGCAAGCCCTCGATCTCCTGTCGCAGCTCGACCGCCCACTTGTCGCCGCTACCGACGATGCCGAGCGGCAAGAGCTGCACGCGCCCGCTG
>CAZKIY010000416.1:0-3535 GCA_964552875.1 uncultured Planctomycetaceae bacterium | reverse complement strand
GGCAGGCGTTGGAAGAGCTGCGCGCGGAGCTCCCGGAACTCGATCTCCCGAGCGGCCTGATCCTCGAAGTCCGCGGGCCGAACGACTGAGAGCCCGTGAAGAAGTCGAGTCTACGGGCTCTCGGATTCCCGTGGCGACGCTTCGCTTCGCGAGAGCGTGTGATTTCTTGACACGCGCTCAGGTCTCCGAGGGTGCGCAGAACGCGAGCCGCTCCGCGGCATTCGGCTCGTGCATTCTTCAGGGGCTGGAGAGCCTGCGCGGATCGAGGCGCTCCGATCCGCCGGAGATGCGAGAATCGTGTCGGGGCCCATGATGAATCTGCGTGCGATCTCGACGACATCTCTCCTCGTGCTCCTCGCGAGCGCCTGTAGCGAGACCCGCGCCGCGGAGCGTGTCACCGAGCGCGTGACGGTCGATCTGGACGCGCGGCGGTTGTTGAACGGCATCGCTGATCCGGCCACGCCCCGTGCGGACCGCGATGGCACCTGGGTGCTCTCCGAGACCCGCGATGCAGTTCCCGCGCGATGGGGAGAGCGCGTGCCGTTCGCCACGACTCTCGTCGGTCGCGTGACGGTGCAGGCCGGGTTCGCAGTGAAGCTCCTCACGCCGACGCCGTCCGATGCGCGCGTGTCCTGCGAGCTGCGACTCGTGTCGAGCGGACGCGACGAAGTCCTCGCGCGCCTCGAGATCGCCCTCGATGACGCCGCGCACGGTTGGACGGACGTCGCGGCCACGGTCGAGATCGCGCCCGGCTCGGCCGCGAGGTTGGAGCTCGTTGCCGACTGGACGGGAAACGCCGCCCCGATCGCGGGAGCGCAAGCCTGGATCGCCCGACCGCGCGTACTCGCCCAGCGCGGGGAACGGCGCAACGTGCTCGTGATCTCGGTCGACACGCTGCGCGCGGATCACTTGGGGTTCCAGGGCTACGAACGCGACACGTCGCCGCGGCTCGACGATTTCGTCGCGCGTGGTGCGTTCTTCGAGTCCGCGATCTCGACCGCGCCCTGGACGCTACCGTCGTACGGAACGCTGTTCACGGGCCTCGAGCCGACGCGTCACTTGGCCGGGATCTCGGAACGACGCGAAGCCGCATTCGGCGCCGATCGCGACGCCGAGGGCGGGGACTACCAGTCCCTCGATCCAGGAGTGCCGACGTTGTCCGAGTGCTTCGGGGCGGCCGGATTCTCGACGGCGGCGTTCGTCTCGAACCCGTTCCTCGACCCCGCCAGCGGAGTAGACCGCGGGTTCGATTCGTACGCGCAATACCTGAATCGCGCCCAGGCCGGAGTCGAACTCGCGTCGCGCTGGATCGAGAGCCGCGGCGACGCGCCGTGGTTCGCGTTCCTGCACCTCATGGATCCGCATGCGCCCTATTCGCCGCCCGCTCCTTTCGACACGCAGTTCACGCACACGGCGCTGCGCGATCTACCGGGCGGCATCCCGTCCGTCGAGTCCCTGCGCGCCGCGGAACCGGACAGTGCGACGCGCGATCTCCTCCTGGCTGCTTACGACGGCGAGATCGCTTACGTCGACACGTGGATCGGGCGCTTGCTCGATCGGCTCGAAGCGCTCGGAGTCCTGGATCGGACGATCGTGGTGCTGCACGCCGATCACGGTGAGGAATTCTGGGAGCACGGCGGGTTCGAGCACGGGCATTCGCTCCACGAGGAATCGCTGCACGTGCCGCTCGCGTTCGTGGCGCCGGGCATCGTCGCGCCCGGACTGCGCGTCGGCGGGCGCACGAGCACGGTGAACGCGTTCGCGACGATCCTCGACCTCGCGGGCCTCCCCGTGCCGCTGGATCTCGACGGCGTGAGTTCGGCACCGCTCCTGCGCATCGGGCAACACGAGACCGTGCGCATCACACCGCGACCGTGCATCAGCGAGTCCGTTCTGTATGGTCCGCGCGAACGCAAGACGTGGTCGTTCGGTGCGGAGAAGCTCATCACGAACGGCGCGACGGACTCGCGGTTCTACGATCTCGTCGCGGACCCGAGTGAGGGCGCTGATCTCGCGCTGGATCGCCCCGAGCGCGTCCGTGAACTGAGCGAACTCCTCTTGGGACGAGCGCGCATGGCCGAGCGGCGACGTGCCGCGGGATCCAAGGCGAACTTCGATCCGAAGCGGCGTGCCGAGCTCGAGCGCTTGGGCTATCCCGGCGCGACGGATCACTGAACGCGTCGCTCGCTGGAGCGTGCGCCGGCGCCGCCCGCTGCCTACGATCCGCGCATGGCCGGGTCAGGTGATGGAGACTTCCAGGACGAGATCGCCGTCGTCACGGGCGGTGGAACCGGGCTCGGGCTCGAAGTGAGCCGTGCGCTCGCCGCGCGGGGCGCCACCGTCGTCATCGCGTCGCGCAGCGCGGAACACCACGGTCCGCTCCTCGACGAAGCTCTGCGAAACGGATGGCGCGTCGAAGCGGAGGTGCTCGACGTCCGCGAACCGAAGCTCGTCCGCGAGTGCACGGAGCGCATCCTCGCTCGCCACGGTCACGTCGACATCCTGGTGAACAACGCGGCCGGGAACTTCGTGTGCCCCGCCGAACGCCTTTCGTCGAACGCGTGGCGCGCCGTGCTCGGAATCGTGCTCGACGGGACGTTCTACTGCTCGCAGAGCTTCGGCCGGGTGATGATCGCCCGCGGCTCGGGCCGGATCCTGAACGTCGTCGCGACGTATGCGTGGACGGGGATGCCAGGCGTCGTGCACTCCGCGAGCGCCAAGGCCGGAGTCCTCGCGATGACGCGCACGCTCGCCGTCGAATGGGCGCGCTTCGGCGTGCGCGTGAACGCGATCGCGCCCGGTCCGTTCCATTCCGACGGCGCGCAGCAGAACTTGTGGCCCGATCCCGAGGCCGAGCGCTCGATTCGCGAGCGCATTCCGCTGGGCCGTTTTGCCACGCGCGAGGAAGTCGCGGCGCAGTGCCTGCATTTGCTCGCGCCGGCCAGCGCGTACATCACGGGCGAGTGCTTGGTGATCGACGGCGGCGCGAGCTTGGGCCAAGGGATGTGGAAACCCGGCGAGCGGTTCACGAAGAAGCGCGCGGGCACGGGGAGCGAAGGCGCATGAGCGCACCGAAGCGTCGCGAACACTTCGAGACGGAGCGGCCGAATCCGGCCAGCGAACGGCTCGACGAGCTGTCGATCGCGGACGCGTTCGAAGTCATGCAGAGCGAGGACGCGCGCATCGCCGACGCGATCGCCGCAGCGAAACCCGAGATCGTGCGCGCGATCGAGCTCGTCGCCGCGGCACTCGCGTCGGGAGGTCGATTGCTCTACTTCGGCGCGGGAACCAGCGGTCGTTTGGGCGTCCTCGACGCATCCGAATGCCCGCCGACCTTCCACAGCGATCCGAAACAAGTCGTGGGAGTCATCGCGGGCGGCGATCGCGCCTTGCGTTCCCCCATCGAGGGCGCCGAGGACTCACGCGAGGCGGGCGCCGCCGACGTCGATGCGCAAGAGGTCGGAGCGCGCGACGTCGCGCTCGGCATCGCGGCCGGCGGCACGACTCCGTACGTGCACGGAGCGCTCGCGCGCGC
>CAZKIY010000415.1:0-3548 GCA_964552875.1 uncultured Planctomycetaceae bacterium | reverse complement strand
ACTCATTGCACCGTTCTGCGGCTCGACCGGCGGCTGGTTGCCGCTCCTGTGCACGCTGAATGCAACTCTGGTGCTCGAAGAAGTGCGCGCGCACGCGGCGCCGCCGAACGACCACGCGTCGTTGACGGAACGCGCGAGCCGCGTTGAACCGGGCTGCGGCGGCGTGCTGTTCGTGCCGTACCTCGCGGGCGAGCGCGTGCCCGACTTGCCCAACGCGACGGGCTCGATCCACGGACTGCGTGGCGGATCGCTCGATCCCGCCGTGCTCTACCGCGCCGCGATCGAGGGCGTGAGCCTGAACCTCGCGTTCGGGATCGACCGCATGCGCGCTCTCGGCATCGCAGTCGACTCGGTGCGGCTAGTCGGCGGCGGTGCGCGCAATCCGCTGTGGCGGCAAGTGCTGGCCGACGTGCTCGACGCGCCGGTCCTCGCGCTCGCGGAACTCGAGACGGGCGCGCTCGGTGCCGCGCTGCAAGCGGCGTACGTCCACGCACGTGGTGGAGGCCAGCGCGAGACGCTCGACGCTTGGAGTCGTCGCGGGGGTGATCGCGGCGCAGCGCCGACATCTCCCAGCGCGAATGTGGAGCTCTATGCGCGCACGGCAGTGCGCTTCCGTGAGCTCGTGAGTCGCATTCACGCGTCATGATCCTGGGCAACGGAACCGGGGCGGCCTCGAAGTGCCCAGCCGCTCGAAATCGTCGAGAAAATCTGGAAAAGTCCGCGACCGATCGCCCGTGCGGCCGTCACTCCAAGAGATGAAACAGCAACACACAGCGGTCGATGCCGCACGTCGTCGGATGGAGTTTCGCACCGTCGCCGCGTACATCGCTGCACAGCCCGCCAGCTCGCGCCCGACGCTCCGTCGTGTGCGCGCCGCGATCCGGAAAGCTGTCCCGCGCGCGAAGGAAGCGATCGACTACGACATGCCCGCGTACCGCTTCCCGGAGGGCGGCGCGGTCTACTTCGCGGGCTGGTCGAAGCACTGGGCGATGTACCCCATGACTCCGGCGCTCGTCGAGGCATTCGGAGCCGCACTCGCGCCCTACGACGTCGAGAAGAGCGCGATCCGCTTCTCGCTGTCGAAGCCCGTGCCCGTCGGGTTGGTCGCGCGCATCGCGAAGTTCTGTGCGCGCGAGTGTGCCGCGCAAGCGAAGATCCGGGCATCGCGCGAGGACCCCTGAGCGCGGCGTCCAGACCATGGAACTCATCGAGGAATTCGAACGGGTGATCGACGCGCTGTCGTCGGCCGGCGTCGAGCACGCCGTCTGCGGCGGCATCGCGCTGGCGATCCACGGCCATCCGCGCGCGACGCGTGACATCGACCTCCTCCTCCTGCACCGGGATCTCGAGGCCGCTCTCGGAGCCGTGCGCAAGGTGGGGTACACGCTCGAAGGCGGCCTTCTGGTCTTCGGGGCGGGCACGGAGCGCGAGCGCCGGCTCTTTCGCGTCTCGCGAGCGTCGGGGCCGGACTTCATGACGCTGGACCTCCTGCTGGTCGTGGCTGTGAATGACCCGATCTGGAGCAGCAGGGAAACTGCGCGCTGGCGCGGCCGCGAGCTCGTGGTCGTTTCGCGCGCGGGGCTGATCTCGATGAAGCAAGCGGCCGGCCGGCTCCAGGACCTGGCCGACATCGACCGACTCACGCAGGGAGAGGAGCCCGAGGCGCGATGATCCCGCCGCGCAGGTCGGACATTCCCGACGAAGTCATCGAGTCGCGGCTCGAAAACCTGGCGCAGATCGACCGCTTGATGCGCGCCCTGCGCGAGGCACGGTTCGTCGACGGAGCCGCGGTGGTCCGCGAGGAACCACCGCCGTTCGGCGAGCCGCCGCCGAAGACGCGGCCCACGCCGCCGCGTCGCGACGGGTGAGACGACCGCGGGCTCCTGGCCCGGATCCGCGCGCTCCACAATCTTCTTCCGGCTTCTACTCGTCTGAGTACGGGCGCTCCGGAGGCCAGGTCGGCTCTCGGGGACTGTCCCGCGAACCGAGACAACTCCTGTCCCAGCTCCAGGCACCTGCGCAGGTCGCGCAGTCCTGTTGCAGCGCTTCGTCCTGTCCACCCCCTCGTCGTGACTCGACGGATCGATCCCGACCGCGGGTCCAGGGAAGTGAGCGGCAGCGCGTGCGAACGCTCGTCACGCTCCCCACTCGACGGCCA
The DNA here is from genome assembly GCA_964552875.1 of uncultured Planctomycetaceae bacterium. Lineage (GTDB taxonomy): Bacteria > Planctomycetota > UBA1135 > UBA1135 > JAEUHZ01. The sequence goes on along the minus strand of CAZKIY010000415.1, from coordinate 1,390 downwards.
ATCCGTTCGACAGGTTGAACGTGCTCGGCGTGCAGAAGTTCGCTGCGTTGCGGTACCAGGCCTGGTAGTAGCGCGTGACGCCGCCGCCTGCCGGAATCGCGCCGCGCACCGCGATCGAAGTCCCTCCCGGTTCGGGCAAATCGGACACGCCGCCGACGTTCGTGCGCACGCCGAGTCGCGTCACGGTCTCGGCCACGCAGCGCAGACCGTCACCGAAGTTCACACCCGTGCCGCCGCCCTGTTGCGCCGTGCCCCTAGAAGTACAGACACGTCGAGTTCGGCATGCCGCGGCCTTCGAGAAGGAGGTCCGCGCTCGCCACGCTCGCGGTTCCGCGCCGCGAGCGCGCACGCCCCGCCCTGCACGATGCCGCCGCCGACGGAAGTCCACGCGCCCTCGTCCGAGCGCGCGATGCCGCTGAGGTTCGACTGCGAGTCGATCGTGGCGACATCTCCGCCCACGTAGAGTGCTCGCCCGCCGCCGTCGTCGAAGCACTGCACCGCGAGCGCGTCACGCGCGAGTCCGCCGCCGCGCAGCAGATCGCCGGGCAACGTCGGCCACTTCGCGCCGTCCCAGGCGTGGAGACGACCGGGTCCGCCGGTGCGTCCCGCAACGACGAAGCGAGTCCCCGCGCCGAAGTCGTGCGCGCCGAGCCCGTGCAGTTCCGTGACCGGCGCGGAGAGGCGGATGAAGCTCGTGCCGTTCCAGTGCGCGACGCCGCCTCCGGGCAGGAAGGTCCCCGCGAAGTAGAGTCCGCTCGGTTGTGCGTTCGCGTGCACGGCGAGCTCGTACACGCGCGCGTTCGTACTCAGCGAGCCGAGCGGCGTGAACGTCGATCCCGTCCACTTCGCGACCGCGCGCAAGGGAGTCGATCGCGTCGCTCCGAGGTCGCCGGCGACGATCAGCGCCGGTCCCGCGCCCAAGTCGGCGACGGCGAGATCCGCGGCAAGTTGCGCGAGCGTGCCCTGCGGTCCGAATGTCGGAATCCACGTCGGCGTGCACACGCCAGCGACCGCTAAGAAGGTCTGCGAGGGGGATGACGGAGCACCGGTGGCGAGCGGTGTCGCAATCGGCGTGCACAAGATCTACGGGCGGAGAAACATGTCGAATTCCGGCGCATCCGGCTCTCGTGTGGGTCAGCGCGCCCGTGCTGGCCCGGCGACCCCGCGCTTCGACGCGAGCGCCGGTGAGCCCTGTGGATCCAGGGCGTCCACGCGCGGTGTTTTGATGCACGACGCGCGCGCTGGGCGCGCACTCAGACCGGGCGCGTCGGCGGGCGTGTCGGCAAGTGCATCGCTGAGCGCCGCCGTCGGGTCAGGTTCTGCACCCCGCTCGGCCCCCGCCCGTGGATCCGGCCGCGGTGCCTCGCTCGTCGCAATGCGTCCGCCCTTC
>CAZKIY010000414.1:0-3551 GCA_964552875.1 uncultured Planctomycetaceae bacterium | reverse complement strand
GTAGCAACGCTCGCGCGCTTCCCACAGCGTCACCGGCGCGAACGGCATGAACTCCGTGCGGCCGAGTCGCTTGTTGAGCCACTGGTTCACGTCCGGTTCGCGGGCGTGATAGAGGATCGATCGATTGCCGAGCGCGCGCGGGCCGTACTCCATGCGTCCGTCGAAGCGACCGATGACTTCGCCGCCGTGGATCCGGCGCGCGATCTCTCCCGCGAGGTCGGTCGGCCGGTCGTACGCGAGCCCGTTCTTGTCGAGCTCGGCGCGGATCTCGGCTTCGGAGTACGCCGGGCCCCAGTACACGTCGCGAATGGACGGGCGCACGCCCCCCGGCCACGACTGCATCAGCGCGAGACCGGTCCCGCACCCGCCGTCGCCCATGTTCGGGTAGACGAACGTCTCCGCGACCTCGTCGATCTCGTGGATGCGTTGGTTCATCTTCACGTTCGCGGTGACGCCGCCGGAGAGGACGACGTTGCCGCAACCGGTTTCACGCACCCAGTGGCGCACGAGATCCGTGGCGACGACCTCGAGGACGTGCTGATACGCCGCCGCGACGTCGATCATCGGGAAGCGCGCGGCGAGGTGCCGCGAGAAGTGCACGTTCAGGTTCTCGATGAGGCGGAAATCGCCAGGCGTGCGCACGATTCGCGCTAGCAGCACGTCCGCCAGCACGCGCGGATCGCCGTAAGCCGCCAGCCCGACGATCTTGCCCGCGTGACGATCGGGATGGAACCCGAGCGAGCTCGTGACCATCTCGTAGAAAGTGCCCAGCGAGTGCGGGAACTTCAGGTTGTGCAGGCGGCGGATGCGACCGCCTTCGCCGATCGAGACGGAGCCCGCGAGCCCCGACCCGTATCCGTCGATCGTGACGATCAACGCGCGATCGAAGCCGCTGGTGAGGTACGCGTTCGCGGCGTGCGAGAGGTGGTGCTCGGAACGCTTCAGTTTCCAAAGCAATCCGAGACCGCGCAGTCCCTCCTCGAGTTCAGCGTGCCACTTCTCGTGGTCCTCGCACGCGCGCGCCGCCCAATCGCGTGCGAGACGCATCGCGACAGCGCGCGAGATCGTGGGCTCGGCTCCGGCGTAGCGATAGAAGAGTTCCTTCGCCGCGCCCTTGCGCTTGCGTTGATTCGGAGTCGAGAGCCCATGAACCGGCGACGTGCGTTCGGGGATGCGACCCTCGGCTTCGTCGAGCAGTCGTTGGAGGCCGACCTCGTCGTAGTGATCCTGATCGCGTTCCTCGGCTGCTATCGCGTCGAGGATGAGTTCGGACTCCTTCTGCCAGTCGAGAAACGGGTACGCGACGACGTCGATATCGCGCGGATCCGTGCCGGTGGCGTTCAACGCCGCTTGTATCGCGCGATGGGGGAACCCGGCGTGTTGTTTGACGCGGCTGAAGCGCTCTTCGCCGGCTGCGAAGAGGACGCGACCGTCCTCGACGAGGGACGCGTTGCAGTCCTTGTCGAGAGGCGAGATACCGAGAATCTTCACGCGGGATGCTTGCTGGTGTTCGACCGGACTTGGCGCAGGAGCTCGGACGCGGTCGTGGGTGCGCCGCCGAACCCTGATCTGAAATACCGAAAGTAGTCTCGGCACACAGCCAGCAAGGAATGGAGTTCCGTTTCGTCGCGCACATACGGCGTGTGGCCGGGCTCCACGGAGGGGCTGTGGATGCTGAACGAGAAAACACGCGTTCCGCGGGCGAACAGCCCGCGGGTGAGACGCTCGAGATCGGATATCGCGAAGCCTTCGGGCGTGAGCGAGAGACGTTCGACCGCGCCGAGTCGCGCGAGGACACCGCCGAGCTTCACGGCGCGCCCGACTGCACCGCGCGCGACCTCGTCCAGTTTGCGCGACGACCCGCCGCCCCATCCGACGAACGCACCGGTGTTCGGGATCGAGAGCACGCGGCCCTCGTCGCCGATCCAGTGCGGATCGACGGGCGCGCGCGACCAATCCGGACCACCGTCCTCGCCGTAGTCGAACGGAGGCGCGGGGGAGAGATCGATCTCGAATCCGAGCTCTGTCAGGATCGAGGCGGTGTTCGCGCCGAATCCGTGGCGCCCCGACTTGTAGATGCGCGTGCGAATGCCGAACGAGTGCTCGATCGCGTCGCTCAAGCGCACGAGCTTCTCACGCTCGAGCGCGCGCGGGAGGTTGCCCGGATAGCTGTTCCACGAGTTCACTTCCTCGTCGAACGGCGGCGAGACCCACGGATGCAGGTGTGCGCCGATCTCGCAACCGCCGCGACCGTGGATCGCGCGCAAGGCCGCGACCGATTCCTCGCCCGTGGCGATCGGGTGGTCGATGACGTAGACGGGTCGGATGCCGGCCTCGTCGCACACGGACTGGAATCGTTCGATCTCGCGCATGTGCGAGACGTCGCGCTCGTCGCGGTCGAAGGGCTTCGTCCAATCGAACTGCTCCTCGGTGTCGACGACGACGAGCAGCTGCGGCTGCGCGAAGATCTCGGGCGGCACGATCCGAGCCGGGCCCGTCCACGCCCACCGACTCCGTTGTTCGTTGCTGCCGCCACCCACGCTCATGCGGATGCTAATCGACGCCGGAGCGGTCGAGACTCGACAAGAGCGGGGACTCTGGGAGATGCTCCCGCTTCCACATGAAGACTTTCCTACTCGTCGTGCGCGATCGACCCGAGGACTTCGCCGGCTTGGATGCGGAGGCCATGGCTGCGATCGTCGCCCGATACAGCGCGTGGGCCGCCGGTTTGGCCGAGAAAGGCCGGCTCGCGGGCGGGCAGAAGCTCACGGACACCGGCGGACGCGTGGTTCGCGGGAACGGTGGACGCATCACGATCGCCGACGGGCCGTTCGCGGAGTCGCGCGAGGTGATCGGCGGCTACTTCATGCTGCTCGCGGAGGACGAGGCCGAGGCGATGCAGCTCATCGTGGATCATCCGCACCTCGCGACGCGCGGCTCGCTCGAGTTGCGCGAGGTCGACACGTCCGTCGAATCGCCTTGAGCACGGAGGAAGCACGCCGCGCGCGCTTCGACGCGTTGGCGCGCAGCACGACGGGTCGGTTGGTCGCCGGGCTTTCACGACGCCTCGGAGCGCGGCACCTCGGCCTGGCGGAGGACGCGGTTCACGAAGCCTTCCTCAGCGCTTGGGAGCGGTGGGCGGAGGAAGGCGAACCCGCTGGACCCGAAGCGTGGCTCGCGCGCACGGCGCGGCGGCGTGCGCTCGATGTGTTGCGACGAGATCGCGTGGACGACGCGCTGGCGGATGTCCTCGATCGATCGGCGGCACCGCTCGAGAGCGGCCGCGACATCGACGCGGAGCACGAGGAACTCGGCCTCTTTTTCGCGATCGCGCATCCGACGCTTGCGCCCGAAGCGCGCGTGGCGCTCGCGCTGCACGCCTTGTGCGGCTTGTCGGTCCCCGCGATCGCGCGCGCGGTGCTCGCGAGCGAGGACGCGGTCGCTCAGCGCTTGGTGCGCGCGCGACGGCGCATCGAGGAAGCGGGCATCGACCTCGAGCTTCCGCCGGATCACGAACTCGCGCGCCGCATCCCGAGCGTGCTCGACACGCT
>CAZKIY010000413.1:0-3595 GCA_964552875.1 uncultured Planctomycetaceae bacterium | reverse complement strand
ATCGTCACGACGAGGAGCGCGATCGTGAACCACGTGACGACGGACGCGCTCTGCAGCCAGGCCTTGCCCGCGCGGCCGACGATCTCCTCGCTGAGCAGTCCGCAGCACACCCAGTACCCGGCCAGGAACCAGGTGAGCCCACGCCGTCGACAGCTCTCGCTCGCCGCAGCCGCGAGCAGCGTGAAGAGCGCGATCAGGATTGCGTGGTGCGCTTTCCACGAGATCGGCGACGCCAGCAGCGCGGCGGGCAGGAACGCGAGCAGCGCGAGGATCTCCGAACGCGCGCTGCGCGCACGCCAGCTCGCCCAGGCAGCCGCTGCGAGCCCCAGGCCCGAACCCACGCGCGCGATCCACCGGGCCCACGCGCCGTACGCATCCGCGTCGCCCCCGAGCACTTCCGCGCCCCGCCCGAGCGCCGCGCGCAACGACTGGTTCATGCCGGTCTCGTCGACCGGGAACCCGACCGGCACCTGCACCGCCGAGGTCGGATCGTCGACCGCCGCGAACGCGCGCACGTCCGCGAGCCAGCGTGCCCAGAGCTCGATCCACTCCGCGGGCCCGAACCACAGTCCCGGCATCCAGACCAGGAGCGCGAGCACCGCCATCGCTGCCGCGAACGCGCGCCAGCGCCCGCGCAGGACGAGCGCGAGCGCGAGCGGCGCCAGGTTCGGCTTCAGTGCCAGCGGCAGCGCCACGAGCACGGCCGGCGCGAGGATCCTGCCCGCGAGCGCCAGCTCGAGACCCCAGAGCAGCGTCGTCACGTACAGCGTGTTGCCGCCCCCGCCCGACATGTCGCGCAGGAGGTAGCGGCTGCCGACGAGCAGTCCGATCGCGAAGAGGACGCTCGCGTGCGGCTCCGCGAGCGGCCACGCGCGCGCCAGCCAGCGCCGCAGCAGAACGAACAGCGCCGCGAGCGCCGCGATCTGCGACGAGGCCCACACGACGCGCGCCGGCGTCGTCGGCAGGAGCGACAGAGGCGCGCACACGAGCGCGTACGACGGCGGATACGGACCGTGCAGCCGCCCGCCGCGCCGCAGGTCGTCGTACGGGTCGTGGCGATCGACGAAACGCGCGCCCCACTCCTGGTTGCGCACCAGGACGCCCTCGCTCTTGCGCGCCGCGCGCAGCACCAGGACGATGGCGATCACGATCGCCAAGGCGAGGAGGATGCGGTCGCGCGTGCGGCGGCGCTCGGGATCCGCGGGGAAGAGCGCACGCACTGCGAGCATCCTCTCCGAGCGTGCGCTCGGGTTCCAGACATCGCGGAGCGCGCTTGCGTCTGCCCCCGCGCCGCGTTCCGCTCTGCGCGCGTGAACGCCCGGACTTCGACGCGCATCCACGCCGTGCTGCCCTGGATCCTCCTCGGGCTCGGCATCTGGTTCGCAGCGCGCGGATGGCGCGACGCGGTCAGCGCGCACGGCTCCGACCTGGCCGTCTACTGGCGCGCCGCGCGCGCGGTCGTCGAGGGCCGCGACCCAAACAGCGTCGACCAGTGGATCTACCCGCCGGGCGCGGCGGTCGCGCTCGCGCCGCTCGGCCTCCTGCCGCTGCCGGTCGCGGCGGCGATCTTTCAGGTCCTCTCACTGGCCGCGCTGGCGTGGTGCTCGCGGCGCGCCGTCGACCTCGTGCGCGGCGAGGGTCTCGCCGCGCCGGCGTGGCTCGCGTGGCTGCCCGCCCTCGTCGTGCTGCGCCTCGCCGATTCCAACCTGACGAACGGACAGGTCAACCACTTCACGCTGGCACTGATCGTCGCCGCGCTGCTCGCGGCGCAGCGCGGTCGAGCGTTCACGAGCGGCGTGTGGGTCGGCGCCGCCGCGGCCTTCAAGGTCGTGCCCGGCATCGTGGCGCTGGCGTTCGTCGCGCGGCGCGATGCTCGCGCGTTGCTCGGCGTCGCGACGGCCGGCGTGCTAGGCCTCTTCGCGCTCCCGATGATCGCGTTCGGACCGCGCACGGGGCTCGAGCGCATCGCGGGTTGGTGGCACGGACTCGTCACGCCTTACGCGAACGGCGGCGACGAACTGCTCGCCGCGCGCGAGTACGTGCCCGGCCAGAGCCTGACCGCGATGCTCTACAGAGCACTCGCGGCGACCCCCGCGACGTCGAAGCGCGCCGCGGGACCGACTGCGGAACTCGTCGCGTGGTCGCCGGATTCCGTGCATCGCATCGTCATCGCCGTGCAAGCGGTCTGGGTCCTCGCGCTCGTGGCGACGCTCGTGCGGTCCGCGCGCGACGACCGCGCGGGAGCACGACTACGCGAAGCGTGCCTGTGCATGGCCAGCGGGCTGATGCTCGCGCCGCTGGTCCACAAGGCACACATGGTCTGGATGCTGCTCCCCTACGCGCTGCTCCTCGCCGGCGCGCCGCGCGAGCTCGGACGGATCGCGCGACGCGTGCGCTCTGGATTCGTCGTCGCGTCGGCGCTGTTCGTCGCCGCGACGGCACCGGCGATGCTCGGCCGCGCGTTCGCGACGACGGCGTTGTCGTTCAGCTTCGTCGGGCTCGGCGTCGTGATGGCGACCATCGCGATGGCGATCGACGTGTGGGCGCGCGCTTTTGGTTCATCGGGAGCGACGCAAGCGGACGAGCGTGCGCGCGCCACAGCCTGAGCGAGTTCAGGCTCGTGTGCGCTCGATTTCGAAGCGCACCTCGCCGGCTGCGTCGAGGCCGCAATCGCGCCAGCCCGCGCGCCCGTAGAACGACTCCGCTCGGGTCCCCGGCGCCGTGGTGAGCCACACGCGCTCGACGCCCGGTTGCGCGAGGAACCAGCTCATCATCTCGTCGTGCAGCGCGCGCCCGATGCCTCGCTTCTCGTGCTCCGGGTCGACGAAGAGCGCCCAGACATTGAAACGGCACAGATCCGCGACCGCGAAGCCGACGATGCGCCCGTCGACCACCGCAACCCAGCCGCGACCGTCGCGCCCCAGCATCGCGCTGTAGTCGTCGCTCGTGATGCGATCCGGCCGACTGAGCCGGTTCTCACGGACCGCGCAGCGCACGACGTGCATCGCGTCGATGTCTGTGACGACGGCTACACGGATCGACATCCCGGCTCGCTGAACCAGTTCGGACGTCAGCGGAACGCCTGAACTCCCGTCAATTCCTGGCCGATCGCGAGCGTGTGGATGTCGTGCGTGCCTTCGTACGTGATCACGCTCTCCAAGTTGCACAGGTGTCGACCGACCTGGTACTCGAGGCTGATCCCGTTCGCGCCCATCAAATCGCGCACGACGCGCGCCGTCTCGAGCGCCAAGTGCACGTTGTTGCGCTTGCCCATCGACACCATCGAGGGCGTCAACTTGCCGGCGTCCTTCAAGCGACCGAGATGCAAGGCCATCAACTGGCCGAGCGTGATCTGCGTCGCCATGTTGGCGAGCTTCTGTTGCGGGATCTGGAAGCCGGCGAGCGGCTTGTCGAACACGACGCGCTGCTTTGCGTACTGCAAGCCTTCGTCGAAGCAGGCGAGCGCCGCGCCGAGCGCGCCCCACGCGATGCCGTAGCGCGCTTGCGTCAGACATCCGAGCGGACCCTTCAGGCCCTCGGCCTTCGGCAACATCGCGCTGCCGGGCACCTTGACGTCCTGCAGCACGAGTTCGCT
>CAZKIY010000412.1:0-3607 GCA_964552875.1 uncultured Planctomycetaceae bacterium | reverse complement strand
GGGAGGCTCGACAGCAGCGAGCCCATCGACGACAGGTCGACGAGTGTGCCCTTGATCTTCGTGAGGCTCATCGAGCGCTGATCGCTCGCTCGGCGCAGCTCGCTCGCGATGCGCGGCACGGTGCGCCCGCACCACGGACACGGATCCCAAGTGATGCCGCCGACGGCGAGATCTCCCGTGCGGTAGCGACAAATGACGGTCCCGTGACCGTCGATCGGTGTGTACACGAGCTCACCCGTTTCGCCGTCGCCGAGAACGCGGCCCGACTCGGGATCGACGACCTCGAACACGCCCAGGTCGGGGAACGTGTGGTAGCCCGGCGATTCCGCGTGGCTTGCGGGGCATTCGCTGAACGCCATGCGCGCTTCGGTGAAGCCGTACGTGCCCGAGATCGTGACGTTGCGCGATCCCATGCGCGCCAACGCCTCGCCCATCTTCTCCTTCAGACCCGGCGTCACCTTCTCGGCGCCGAGGATGACCAAGTTCACTTCGGCCAGTTTCACGCCCTTTTCAGCACCTTCGCGCACGAGGTGGTAGATGAAACCGGGCGTGCCGATCAGCACGGTCGGCTGCATGCGCTCCATCAGGCGCAGGTTGCCGGCCGTGCCCATGACCTTGCCGCCGCCGGTCGAGAGCATCATGCGTCCCGTCTCGAATCCCGCGAGCGCGGCCATCCAGAACGCGAGGTGCGGCGCGAACGGGAACGTGTTGACGATGCGCGCCAGCGGATCGTGGATGCCGTGCACGTCGAGCATGCGCCCGCCGCTCTCGGACAGGATCGCGAGGTCGTACGGCGTGTACGTGAAGACGACCGGGTCCGCGCTGCGTCCCGTCGTGAACGTCACGAAATTGGGCGTGAAATCGCGACGCAGGCGCTCTTTCGCGTCGTCGCCACCGGCGAGCAGCTTGAGCTTCTTCGCGAGTGGCCAGTGCTCGCGGATGAGATCCGGCGTGGGGATCAGCACGAAGTCGCGTTTGTGCTCGGGCGAACTCTGCGCCGCCAGCAGGTCTTGTTTCGTCGTGAAGGGCAGACGCGCGAGGTCCGCGACGCCGCGGATGTCCTCGGGCTTCACTCCCGCGGCAGCGAACACGCGCCGGTAGTGCGCCGAGAACGGGTACAGCCGCTCACGAACGTGCGTGCGCAGCTTCGCGTCCTGCAGACGCCGCAATTCGGTGCGATCGGCTCGCGCCAGGCCGTTCCAGAGTGACTTCATCGCGCGGCGGGGTTCATCGGCATGTCGGAGAGGCTGCACGCGCACGGATCCTGTCTCAAGGGTCCGAAGCAACTTCACCCCCGGGAATCGCGAAGTTCGCCGAGGTCCGCGCGATTCCTTTCCACGCCCGCGGACCCCTCGTCATGGGCTCCTGAACGGTCCCCGCCGCGAGCCCCTCCCCTCGGCTCGCGGCACTACTCGAAGGTGCCTCCCATGCGACTCTCTCTCCGAACGAACACGCCCTCCGTACGAACCGGTCTCGTCCTCGGCCCTGTTGCTTTGGCCTGCCTCGCGATCAGCGCGCAAGCCCAAGTCGTGCCGCAGCGCGTCACGTTCTCGATCGATTGGATGAGCCCGTCGCGGGCCATCATCCCGGCGTCGCACGGCGACGTCCTCTCGCCGGCGCCGTTCGGCGTGCCGACGTTCGGCGCGCCGCCGGCCATGGTCGTCATCCCGGGCGGTCCCGTCGGCGTCGGCCTCGGGATCCCGAGCTACGCCGGTTGCATCGGCACTCCCCCCGGCACTCCGTGCCCGATCGAACTCGACGCGCTCTCCTACGGAACGGACGCGATCATTCGCCAGGGTCCGACGCCGGCGCACACGTACGAGTTCTCCGTCGACGAGTTCGCGGTCGGATTCCCGGGCTCGCCGCTCGCGCCCAACGTCTTGAGCGAAGCACCGTGCGGCGATTCCGCAGCCGACGTCTTCGGCGATTTGGGTCAGCCCGGCGCCGCGATCGGCGTGGTTCCGAACGGCAACACGGGCTTGATCGACGGCAACGGCGCGCCGAGTTGCACCGGCGCCGTCTACCCGGGCTTCGGACTCCTCGAGCCGAACATGCCGGGCCCTGTCACGGTCCTCGACGGCGACGACGTCGACGCGTACGACTACCAGGACGGGCCGACGGCGCTCGCGGCGGCGGTCTACTTCTCGCTCGACTCGGCGTTCCCCGATCCGTTGACGGGTCTGCCCAACACGGGCGCGGGCCCCGCCAGCGGATTCCCGGGAGCGTCGGTCCTCGTGACGCTCGTCCCCGGCGGTCCGCCCGTGATGTACGCGCCGCCTCCGCCGCTCGGCCTGAACTTGCTCGGCGCGGGCACCGACGACCTCGATGCCCTGGCGCTGGCCGAGAACCAGATCGCCGGCTACCAGGTCTCGCCCGGCCCGTTCGCGTGGGGCCCGGGCACGCCCTTCGACATGCTGCTCTTCTCCGTGCGCCGAGGTTCGGCCGTCATCGGGATGCCCGACAGCCTGCTCGGCATGCCGATCGTCGAGGGCGACATCCTGATCCCGCCGGTGGCCGGCGGTTTCTCGCCGTTCCCCGGAATCTTCGTTCCGGCCGAGAATTTGGGCCTGTCGACGACGCGCATGGTCATCGCGGGGCCCTTCTCGGACGAACTCGATGCGCTCGATACGCGCTGGCAAGAGCAGACGAGCACGAGCTACTGCTTCGGCACCGCCGCGGCCTGCCCGTGCGGCAACGCGGGCCTCCCGGGCAACGGTTGCGGCAACAGCAACTTCGTGGGGATCGGCGCGAACTTGACCGCGACCGGCAACGCGCAAGTCAGCGCGGACACCGTGGCTCTCACGGGCACGACGATGCCGAACGGACCGGTGCTCTACTTCCAAGGCACGACGCAGGTCTTGGGCGTGTTCGGTGACGGACTGCGCTGCGTCGGCGGCGCGGTGATCCGACTCGGAGTCAAGTTCAACGTCGCCAACACGAGCACCTATCCGACCGGCGCGGATCTGCCCGTGTCGGTGAAGGGGATGATCCCGGCCGTGGGCGGCACGCGTCACTACCAGGCTTGGTATCGCGACGCGATGGCGTTCTGCACGGCCTCGACGTTCAACCTGACGAACGGAATCACGATCACGTGGACCCCGTGAGGTCCTGACGAGCTGAGCCGGGCGGGGAGGCCTGACCGGCAACTCCGAGCCTGTCCCACTGTGTAGGTGGGGCGGGCTCGACTCCTGTTTGACAGCGCGTTGACAGGTTCGAAGCCGCGCGTCGTCGATGCTCGTCCCATGCTCCACCCGCGTCGATCCCGCGCGAGCGAGCGTTTCGTCCTGGTCCTCGGTCTGCTCGCAGCCGCCGGGCTCGCGGCCGCTGCATTCGCGCCCGGCAGTGCGCCCGAATCCGCGGCGCGCGCGCGGCTCGCGCAGCTCGCGGGAGAGGTCGAGGACGCGGTGTTGGCCGAGTGGTTGCGCGCCGTGCGTGAGTTGCCGGTGCGGCTCGATCGGTCGGTCACGCTCCTTCGTTACGGCGCGGGGATCGGGATGCCCGCCGCGCTGGAATCAGCGGAGCCCGAATCGCCGGCGTACGAGGCGCTCGCAGCGGATGCGCGGAATGCAGCGGATCCGGCGCTCGGATCGGCCCTCGCGCGAGCTGC
>CAZKIY010000411.1:0-3609 GCA_964552875.1 uncultured Planctomycetaceae bacterium | reverse complement strand
AAGCACGTGCGGAAGTCGTCGTCCGCTTCCGAGAAACGCCGACCGCGCGACCGCGATCGGATCGTCCACAGCACGGCGTTTCGACGACTGATGTACAAGACGCAGGTCCTCCTGAATCGCGAAGGCGACCACAATCGCACGCGCCTCAGCCACAGCCTCGAGGTCGGTCAAGTGGCGCGATCCTTGAGCGACGCCTTGGCGCTCAACGGGACCTTGGTCGAAGCGCTCGCGCTCGCGCACGACATCGGTCACCCGCCGTTCGGTCACCGCGGAGAGGTCGCGCTGGACGAGCTCATGCACGCGCACGGGGGATTCCGCCACAACGCGCAAGTCCTGCGCGTCGTCGATCAACTCGAGCGCCGCAATCCGGATCACCCCGGGCTGAACCTGACGCGTGAAGTGCGCGAGTCGCTCTTGAAGCACGAAAGTCGCGAGGATTGGCCCGGCGAGTTCGCGCCGCGTCCTCGGCATCCATGCCTCGAGGCGCAGGTCGTCGATCTCGCCGACTCGACCGCCTACGACATGCACGACCTCGAGGACGGGATATTCGCCGGGATGTTCCCGATGGAAGCTGTGCACGAAGGTTCGGAGCTGTGGCGTCGCGCGACGCTCGAGGTCGAACGTCGTCACCCTGGATTCCTCGACGGGAGCGACGACAAGAACCTGCGCGTCAAGCGCGTCGCGAACCAACTGCTCGGGGCGACGATCCGAGACCTAGTCGCCGCGACGCGTGCGCGACTCCTCGACACGGACCCGAAGAGCCCGACGGACGTCCGCGCGCATCCACGAATGCTCGTGGGTCACGGCGCGGAGATCGGACCGCTCGTCGCGGAATTGCAGGCGTTCCTGTGGAAGCGCTTCTACAAGCATCCGCATCTGCTGGAGCTCTCCGAGTACGCGCGCAAGGTGCTCGCGCATCTCTTCGCGGCCTACTGCAACGATCCACGACTCATGTCGGGCTGGTACCAGTCCTGGGCTCGCGAGGTCGGCCTCGAACGCTCCGTCTGCGACTACTTGGCCGGCATGACGGACCGCTTCGCCGAGCAGGAGTTCGCTCGGCTCGGAGGCGCCGACTGACTCTGCTCGACTCCTCGCGCCGCCCGAGAATCCAGGTGGGTCGGGTCAGCGCGTGTGAAGAAATCACACGCTCGAGGCAGACGCGAAGCGTCGCTGCATGGATCTCTGAGCCCGTAGACTCGATTCTTCCCGAGCTCTCAGTGCGCCTGCAACCACACGATCCAGAACAGGAAGCCGAGGAACAGCACGACGATCGCGACGCGGGCCAGGAGAGGCAGCCGCGACGACTTCGCGTCCTTCAGACCGGCGTAGAGCGGTTCGATCTCTTCGGGTTTCGACATGACGCACACGAGGATCGCTTCGCGAGCGTGCTGCGGCAAGCTCGAGTCGGTTTCGGTCAAGCGAGCCGCTCGAACCGCCGCTTCCAGCCCCACCACGCGAACGCGCCGGTCACCGCCGCGATTCCGCAGAGGACCAGGATCGGCAGGGCGATCCCGCGGAGGTCCTTGCCGTACCAGAAGAGCCCCTGATATCCGTCCATCGCCCAAGCATTGAGCGTGAAGTGCCCGATCGTCCGGAACCACTCCGGCACGATCGCGAGCGGGAACCAGCTGCCGCCCATGGCGCTCATCGTGAGGATGAGGAGCGTGGACAGACCCTCGAGTTGCTTGCGCGTCCGACACAGCACGGCGAGGAGCAGTCCGAATCCCGCGGCCGCGCCGGCCACCGCGATCGAGTGAACGACCAGCGCCACCGGCTCGCGGAAGACGGGCACGTCGAACACGAAACCGCCGTACACGAAGAGCAGGACGAGCTGTACGAGGCCGACACTGATCGTGAACAGCGCCTTGCCGAGCAGTACCGCGCCTCCGGCGTTGGGCGTCAGGCGCACACGCTGGAGAGTGCCGGATTGATCCTCGTCCAGGATCGTCCCGCCGCACGCCGCCAACCCGAAGAGCAGCATCATCACGGCGATCCCGGCGATCGCGTGCGCGCCGCCGGCAGCTTTCCTCGATGGATTCACGCCGCCGGCGACGTCCTCGACGTGAAGTCCCAGCGCTTCGGCGCCGCCGTCTCGGAAGTCGAACGGATTCTTGGAAGCGCTGGATTCATCGGGTTTCGCACTCGAATCGAACATCGACTCGGCCATCTCGCGCATCCCAGCCGGGAAGCCCATCGACTCCATGCCGCGCTTCATCATCTCCTTCGCGACGGCGGGGCCGGCCGCTCGCATCAGTACGGGCACGAGCGTGCCCGCCAGGATCTGCTGCTCGATCTCCTTCGCGGGATCGCGGTACAGCACGATGCGCGGCTTGCGGCCGGCGCGCACGTCCTCGCCGAAACCGGCGGGCACGAGGATCGCGGCCGGCGACACACCGCGCTCGACGCGACCGCGCGTGCCGGTCTTCGCTTCGACGTCGAGCGCGGCGGAAGCACGCAGCTCCTCGAACAACTTCTTCGATTCGGGCGAACCGTCGAGGTCCTCGAAGTCGACCTCGACGCGGTTCACTCTCTCGCCGTCGCCGCCCATGACGCTCGTCATGGCCGCGCCGAACACGGTTCCGAGCACGAGCGGCAGCGCGAACGACATCGCCAGCGCCACCGGATCGCGCAGGAAGAGCCGCAAGTCCTTCACGGCGACGATCAGTGCTGTGCGGATCATCCGGGCTCCTGGTCGCGCAACGCATGGCCGGTCAAGGTGAGGAACACCTGCTCCAAGTCGGGCAATTCCTCTTCGACGCGCGCGTCGATGCCTGCTGCGCAGAGCAGCGCGAGTGCATCGGCCGTCCGCGGTCCGGCGTCGATCCGCTGGCGCGCCGAATTGGGAGCGGCGACTCGTTGCCGCAGTTCGGCGAGGCTCCCTTCCGCGATCGTTCGCCCCGAATCGAGGATCACGATCCGATCGCACAGGCGCTCGACCTCGCCCAATTGGTGCGTCGTGTATACGAGCGTCGTTCCCCGCGCGCGCAGGCGATCGACGAGCTCGAACACGTGGTTGCGCGATTGAGGATCGATCCCGACGGTCGGTTCGTCGAGAAACACGAGTTCGGGATCGTGAAGCAAGGCAGCGACGATGTTCAACCGGCGCTTCATGCCGCCCGAGTAGGTTCCGACGCGGTCCTGCGCACGATCCGCGAGACCGGCCTGGTCCAGCGCGCGACCGACGCGACCTCGGAGGTCCAAGCCTCGCAGCCCGTGCATCCGCCCGAAGAACGTCAGGTTTTCCGCGCCGGTCAAGCCGTCATAGAGCGCGATTTCCTGCGGGACGACGCCTATGCGACCGCGCAAGTTCGAGGCGTCGCGCGCCGGATCGAGACCCAGGACCGAAACGCGCCCAGCGGTCGGCGCGGCGAGCGTCGAGAGAATTCGGATCGTCGTCGTCTTGCCCGCACCATTCGGACCCAGGAATCCGAGGCTCTCTCCGCGCTGCACGACGAGCGACAGCCCATCGACAGCGCGGGCTGGACCGAAGTTCTTGACGAGTCCGGCGACCTCGATGGCCGGGGACGAAGAGTTCGAGGGCGACTCCATGCGCTTATACTGTGCCGGTCCGGATCCGGATCCTTCGCGGAATCCGCCGGCAGCATGCCG
>CAZKIY010000410.1:0-3629 GCA_964552875.1 uncultured Planctomycetaceae bacterium | reverse complement strand
CGAGGTCGCAGCACAGCTCGCCGGGAAGGAAGAGCGGCCGACGGTCGCGTTGACGACCGCGCCGCGTCAGTGGCTGGCCGCTGGTCGGTCCGAGCGCGACGCGCCCTTCGACCGAGGCTGCGCTCATGAGCGCGAGCAGGGGCTCGTTGGGCGCGGGCTCGTCGTGCTCCGCCTGCTCCTCGCGGCAGCGTCGAGGCGATGTGCTTCGGCGCCGATTCAACCCCGTACGAATTCACCTGACTCCGTACGGGGTTGACCAGCCGACCGGCGTGACTCAGCGAGCGCTCTCGATCCCACTCCGCGCGCGGATCCACTTCGCGACGATCTCGAGCGCCTGAGGCGAGAACGTCTCCTCGATCAGCGCGTACTCGGACGGCGACCCGGTCGTGCACGTCTGGAACAGATGGTTGAGGCCCGCGAGCTCCGTCGCCGTGACGTCCATGTTCCCCGCGACGCGCAGCGCCGCCTCGATGCGTGACAGGTTCTCCGCAGGCGGCACCTGCAGGTCCTTCTCGCCGTTCAGCGCGAGCACGGGACACGTGACCTTCTCGAGGTCCTCGCGCGGGTCGTAGGCCAGGAACCGCCGGAACCACGGACCGAGCAGCTCGCCGCCCTGTTCAGCCACGACCTCGTCCGCCTTGCGCGCCAATTCCTCGTCCGACATGGACGCAGTCTCTGGAGCGCGCTTCAGCTGGCGCAGAGCGACCACGCGCAGCTGTGCCTTCACTTCATCATCCGATTTCCCCGCGGCCACCATCGCGTAGAGCTCGGCGCTCTCGCCGGCCTGCAACTCCGCTGCGTCGGCGGGCATGCCCGCGGCGATGGCGATCAGCTTGCCCTGCAGAGCGAGCAGTTCCGCGCCGCGCATTCCGGGCCCGGCGAGCATCACGATGAACGCGACGTCCTTCGATCGCACGGCGCACATGGGCGCGATCAGCCCGCCTTCGCTGTGACCCACGATGCCGATGTGCCGGCCGTCGATCCCTTTGCGATGCTTCACGAACGCGATCGCCGCCAACGCGTCCTGCGCGAAGTCGTCCGACGTCGCCGTTGCGAAGGTCCCCGTCGACTTGCCGACACCGCGATCGTCGTAGCGCAACACCGCGATGCCGTTGCGCGTCAGGTGATCCGCGAGGACGAGGAACGGTCGATGACCGAGCAGCGTCTCGTCGCGGTCCTGCGGTCCCGAACCGGACACCAGAATGACGCACGGAAACGGCCCATTTCCGCGCGGGATCGTGAGCGTCCCTGCGAGCTTCGCGCCCGCGACGACGTTCTCGAACTGGACCTCCTGCACGTCGTACGGGAACGGTGGCTTCGGTTCCTGCGGTCGCACGAGAGTCTTGGCGACCGATTCGTCCGCCGCGAGTCGGCGCATCGTGGTCGGGAACTCACCGCCCTGTTTCAACACACCGGTCGCCGTCTTGCCGTCGTCGGCGACGTCGAGCACCCACGACGCGCCGACGGATGGAATCGCGAACTTCAACTGCTTGTCCGTGACGACGACGTCCGCGAGCGGCAGGTCCACGGCGCGCTGCATCGGGATCGAGATCGTGCCGGCGCCGTGTTCGAGCTCGACGCTGAACTCGAGCTGCTGGTTGCCGGGCAAATCGACGGCACCCGACCACGTGACGCGCTCGACGACTGAAATCGCCGAGGTACGTAGAGGCGTGGCACACAGCAACGCGATCGAGAGCAAGAACTGGATCATGGCAGGCTGACTCCGCGCAGAATTCGCTCGCGGTGCCTCGGATCCAAGGCGCGGTCAAAGCTCGCGTAGCGAGAGGACAGCCTACGCAAGACGTGCCCGCCGCAGTAGTTCGTGCTCGCGCCGGCCTCGCACTACTCCGTCGGCGCCGGATCCGTGCAGCGCTTCCCCGTCTCGATCCAACCCTTCAGGCAGCGCTCGATCAGGAACTGCCAACCGACATCGAGACTGCGCAGCGTCGCCATGCTCGTGGCGCCGTACGTCGTCTCCTCGAAACGCAACGTCGTGGCGTCGCCGTCGGCGGCGAGCCGCCACGTGTTGATCAAACCCGCGGGCCCGCCGAACGACGCGTCGAGCAGGCCGCTGACCTGCAGGAATTCGCGATGCCGCACGCCGATCACCGTGCCCCACACGAGTCCTTGCCCGTCGCCCCAGTCCTCCCACATGCGTCCGCCGAGCCGCGGTTCGAAGTGGAATCCCTGCGGGTTCGCGCCCGTGTAGAAGTCGCGATGCCACCACGAGCTCGCCTCCTCGACGAGCGCGCGCCACACGCGCTCCGGCGTCGCGGCGATGCGCACCTCGAGCAACTTCTGGTGCACCTGGAACGTCGGTTGGGTCGTCGTCATCTCATTCCCTCTCGCGCTCGTTCGAGCGCTCCGCCGACTTCTTGATCGCGAGCAACGCGTCGGCGGGACGCGCGTCGAATGGCCGGATCCAGCGTCGGTACAGATCGCGGATCGGCACGGAATTCAGGTGGTTCCAACGCTCGCGCCCGCGCCACTCGACCAGGACGAGCCCGGCATCGACGAGCACGACTAGGTGTTTCATCACCGCGAAACGCGTCGTGTCGAACGAGTCGGCCAGCTCGCCCGTCGTGCGCGGCCGCGCGCGCAGGAGGTCGAGGATGCGCCGCCGCGTTGGATCGGCGAGCGCCTTCCAGACGGCGTCGGACAACACTTCGGCGGACTTGGCCTTCGCACTCATGTGACTCGATGGCGGGATTACGCACTTCGCGTAGTACTGCACCAGGGGGTGGGGTAGCGTGAAGGGGCATGAGCCACTGCCGCCCTCCGACGTCGGCGAGCGGGTGCGTCGGTGCTTCCGCTCTCTGGTGTGCGGGATCCCCCGCGCGCGCCGCAGCACCAAGCTGATGGCGCTCTTCGACTACAAGGTCTTCGCCGACGAGAGCGGGAACGACCCGAACAGGTCCCACTTCGTTCAGGCTGGGTATCTCTCCACAGTCGAACGGTGGGACGCACTCACCGAGGCATGGGCGACATGCCTCTCGGAGTGGAACTTGAACGACGGGTTCCACATGACCGAGGCGGAGGCGCTCGATCATGACTACGCCTCGTGGGACAAGGACGTGATGAAGGCCCGCGTGCTGAGGCTGGCTCAGCTCGTCGAGAGCCACACCATGCTCGGCGTTGCGTGCGACGTGAAGTGGGCGGACTGGAGGCAGATCGCTGATCTGGCCCACAGGACGCAGGTAAAGAAGCTCGCCAAGCTGTCGGTGAATCCCTACCTCGCCTCGCTGCACTTCTTCGTCGACGGTGTCGCCCGAAAGTGCGAGGACGAGGGTATCGCTCCGAAGGATGTCCAGGTCGTCCTCGCCGACAAAGGCAAGGTTTTCAGGCGCGAGGACGCCGCGGTCGCCCGGCTGTTCGAAGGGTTCGGTTTTCAGAAGCCGCACATCAAGTTCGCAGCGGAGCTAGCGCCGCTCCAGGCATCCGACATGCTCGCGTGGTGCATGTTCCAGGCGCGCAGCAATCCCAAGACCTATCTGCCGACGCCGGAGCGGCACAGGCCGCTCGTGAAGCGCGTCTTCGTGCACCACATCACGGCCGAGGATCTCCGCATGCCGATCTTCCTGGCCGAGTTCCGCATCCTCAGCCCTGAAGAGGCCGCGAGCGCCAAGCCC
>CAZKIY010000409.1:0-3639 GCA_964552875.1 uncultured Planctomycetaceae bacterium | reverse complement strand
GTACCGAGCCCGGCTCACCTCCGCCGTGCTCCCCCCGCCTCCTCAACCCTCACCCAGAAATCGCAGATCTCCCGCGACCATCCGCGCCCCCGAACGTCATCGAACGGGAGGGAGATCATGGGCCGAACACCACGTCACGACGGGCCGAGCGTGTGGCATCACGTCATGAACCGCGGCATCGCGCGGCGCACGGTGTTCGAGAACCAGAGCGACGTCCGCTTCTTCCTCTCGCGGCTCGCGCGTGCGGTGCGGGCCGGGTGGATCGAGATGCATGCGTACTGCGTCAGGACGACGCACTTCCACCTGCTCGTTCAGAGCCAGGATCCGGGGCTCTCGCGCACCATGCAGCGCGTGCTCAACGATGTTCGACGACGAAGCCGTCCTCGCGGCAGCGCGCAGCGATCCTGTGGGCTTCGTCGACAGTCTTCCCGCGAAGATCATCCTCGACGAGGTCCAGCGCGTGCCCGAGCTCTTCACGTCGCTGAAGTCGGCGATCGACCGGCGCAGGACCGCGGGACGATTCATCCTGACGGGATCGGCCAACGTGCTGCTCGTTCCCCGGCTCGCCGACTCGCTCGCGGGGCGCATGGGGCTGCTCCGACTCCATCCCTTGGCGCAATGCGAGCTCGAGGACACGCGCCCGCGGTTCCTCGACGCACTGTTCGCCGGGCGATTCCGGACTGGCATCGTCGAACGCCTGGGGCTCGGCCTCGCCGAGCGCATCGTCGCGGGCGGCTATCCCGCTGCCCTCGCGCGGCCGACCGCTGCACGCCGGAGTGCTTGGTATCGCGACTACGTCGAGACGCAGATCCAGCGCGACGTGCGCGACCTGGCGCGCATCCACTCGTTCGACGCGCTGCCCAAGCTGCTCGCGCTCGCGGCGAGCAACACCGCGACGCTGATCAACGTGCTGGACATCTCAGGCGCCTTCCAGGTCACGCGTCAGACCATCCACGACTACGTCACGCTGCTCGAACGCGTGTTCCTGCTCGAGCGGTTGCCCGCCTGGCACACGAACAGTCTGCGCCGGATGGTGAAGCGTCCGAAGCTCCACGTGGGCGACACCGGAGTGGCGTGCGCGCTGCTCGGAATCGGCGCTGTCGCACTCGACAAGGACCGGACGAGACTCGGACCGATGCTGGAGACGTTCGTGCTCCAGGAGCTTCGCCGACAGTCGAGTTGGCGTCCGACGCCGATCGACTTCTTCCACTTCCGAGATCGCGACGACTTCGAGGTGGACATCGTGCTGGAGCAGGGTCCGTCGGCCGTGGCTGGCGTCGAAGTGAAGGCGGCCGCCACGGTGACGGAAGGCGACCTGCGCGGACTGCGCAAGCTGCGAGCCGCCGCTGGGAGTCGCTTCACGTCCGGGGTCGTGCTCTACGACGGGAGCGCGACCATCTCTTTCGGCGCGGGCCTGTACGGCGTGCCACTGCGCGCGCTGTGGGAGACCCCAGGCGCTTGACCACGCGCAGTTCCGGCGCATGCGAGAACGGCAGCGAAGAACTGACTCAGCACCCGCGCGACCAGGAACAGGTCGTGCATCTCGGCACCGAGCGGACCACGACCGCAGGCCCGACAGCCGCGCTCGTCCTCGGCCTGGCCCAGGACCCGCACGGCGTCCGCGGCACACGTGGAATTCAGGCCGCTCGCTCGCTCGCCAACTCGATCGCCGCCTGCATGTCCCGGTCGAGCCTCCCGAAGTGAGCGACGCGCACATCGAGGTCCAGGCCCGCGCAGCGTCTCAAGGCTCGCCCGATCGCCGCCACGATCCACGGCTTTGGATTCCTGAAGGCGCCTGCACCCAGGAGCGTGAGCCACACGATCCCCGAACCTTGCGCTTCGTCCGCGTCCAGGACGGCGGCCAAGAGCGTCGCTTCGTAGGCCGCGTCCAAGGCGAGGGTCGCCAGCGGTTCCCACGACTCCGGTGCGACACGGCTGTACCCGCACGAGACCGCGGAGCAGAAGGCTTGCGACACGAACGCGGGCCGATCGAGCTCGAGGAAGCGCGCGCGATAGGTGACCTGAACACGCTGCTGGAGGCCGATCTTCACCAGGCCGAGCAGATCCTCGCGCTCGTGAGATCGCAGCGCGGCGGCGAGAGCGGAGAGTCGCTCCGCGTCCGAGTCCGTGTAGCCGTTCCGCACTTCGAAGAAGTTCCCCGCTGCCCCGAGTCGCTCGGCCAGCCCATCCAGGTTGTCGAGTTGACGCTTCTCGGTCTGCCCTGGGATCCCGTTCACCGGGGCGAAGTAGTTGCGGTACACCGTCGCGGCCGCTGCGGCCAGCGCGCACGCGGGCCCCTGTGTCTGGTCGTCGGCATAGCCGGTGATCCCGCTCTCCGGCGTGACGTGCGGGCCGACGAACTCGAGGCAGTTGAACTGGGACGCCACCTGGAACAGCGCGCCGGCGTTCTCGGGCTGGGCGTGCAGCTCCAGCACGTCGCCGATGACCACGTGACGCACGCGCAGCGCTCCGGGACGCTTCCCGCTCGTGCGCTCGCGCAACTCGCCGAGCGTGGGCGTCGTGAACGTGCCGACGTCGAACTCGCGCCGGTTCACGCGACTGACGAGTCGCGACCCCGACAGAGCGAAGTGGCCCTGGGTTATCGGGTAGGCGGCTTCGCGGAAACCGAAGAGAGCTTCGAACCACGTCGGGGACACGGCCGGCGGAGGATACTCGCGCTCGACGTCGCTCGCTCGCGATTGCGGGCCCTCGAGATCGCGCCACGCAGTCCGACCCGCGCCGGCCGACCGCGGTGTTACTAGTTGCCGCATGACCCGAATCCGGCAGTTCACGGCGATCATCGAGCGAGACGAGGAGACCTTCGTAGCCTTGTCTCCCGAGCTCGACATCGCAAGCCAAGGTGATAGCGAGGACGAGGCCCGCCAGAACCTCGTCGAGGCGATCGAACTCTTCTTCGAGACGGCGTCCCCCGACGAACTCGAGCGACGCGCCCGCGAGGTGGTTTCGATCACCCGGGTCGACGTCGAAGTCGCGTGATCGCGAGGGCCCGGAACCACACGCCGGAGGCCATTCGCCGCGCGCGAATTCGATCGTGAAGCTGCGCCGACTCTCGGGCCCCGAAGTGCAGCGCATTCTGGAGACCCACGGTTTCGTCGCCGTGCGGCAGCGTGGAAGCCACGTCGCCATGCAGAGACGAATCGAGTCGACGACGGTCACGGTCATCGTTCTGAAACCTGCGAGCTGAAGACCGGGACGCTGCAGAGCATCGTCCGGCAATCGCAAGTGCCGCGCGAGGAGTTCGAGGTGAAGTAGCGGGCCCCGCGCTTGGAGGTACCGAAAGGTACCGAGCCCGACGGATCGGTGGCTACCCGCGCATCCGCGACCGTCGACTCGATCCCGTTGCGGTACGGAGTCAGCGCGTGTACTGGCTGAGCCAGCTGTAGAAGATCGGCACGTAGTCCGTCGGGTAATTCGTGCCGCTCGGGTACTCGTGCGTCATGTTCGGGAGGATGCGGAAGCGGAACTCGCGGGGACCGGTTCCCAGCACGATCGTGTTCCAGATGAACTGCGTGAGGGCCGGAGTCTCGAGCGTGGAATAGGCCGAAACGTCGAGCCCCAGCGCATCGGTGTAGAGCTGGAGTGGATCCCACATGCACGGAGTCGCCAGGACATCCGCCA
>CAZKIY010000408.1:0-3653 GCA_964552875.1 uncultured Planctomycetaceae bacterium | reverse complement strand
GGAAGGGTCCGCCCTTCCCCATCTCTGCGGGGGAGCCGCGCGCAGCCAGCGCGGACCTGGCGGAAGCGCAGCATCGTCTTCGAGCCGTTGGCCTTCCTCGAGCGACTCGCCGCGCTCGTGCCCAGGCCGCGAGCGCACCTGCTGACGTACCACGGCGTGCTCGCGCCCGCGGCCCAGTGGCGCGACCGCATCGTGCCCGGGCCGCGCGCACGGATCTCACAACGCCCGAGTTTTCGCCGGCCCCGGTACGATCGCCGCGAGCCGGGCCAGGAAGTCGAGCGGCTCGAACTGAATCGCCGAAGTGCCGTCGCGCCAGCGCCGACGAAGGGCGTAGATCCACTTGCCATCGGGGGCGAGCGACCGCCGCTCGAGGTGGATCGGTGCGCGAGTGGCGTACCGACACACCCGCTCCAGTCCCTCACGATCAGCAGCCTCGATGCGGACCTTGGCCTGCAGCGAGAAGCCGTCGACATCACAGCACGATTCACCGGGCCGAGAGCGCGGGCGCTGATCGACGCTCTCGCGACCGAAGCGCTCGACCGCCGCGCCGCTGTTCGGTCCGAGCGCCACGCGACCCTGCACGGAGGCCGCGCAGAGTTGCGCGAACAGCGGCTCGTCGGGCTCGAGCGGAGGAGACTCGTCGTGCTCGGCACGCGGCCCCAGCGGCGCAAGTACTTCACGATGCGGCGTCGAAGGCGCACGACTACCTCGGTGACGTCCTGGTCGGTGAGCGGCGCGGCTTCGTGGAAGGTCGGCGGCGCGAGCAGGTTCGTGGCGGGGGCTGAATAGGTGCCGTCGATCACGAGCACGTGAAAGTGGAGATCGAGATTCAGCGCGCCCCTGAATCTCTGCGCTAGAACCACGGCACCCGAGCGGCTGTGCTCGATCCCCCTCGCCGCCGCGCGCTCCGCGAGCCAGCCGAGGACCGAGATCGTGATCCGGTCGCTGCGCCCGACGCGGAATCCGGGAATCGTGGCTCCACGGAATTCCTGTCGGGTCCGGGTGCTGGACTGCGATCTGGGGGCGGCCGGTGGACGGCAGGGTCAGCGTCCATGCAGACCATTCCGCCGGACCTCCCCCGAATCCAGACAACCACCATGAATCCCTCAGCGAACCTCTTCCTCGCCGCGGCGCTCGCCGCTCCGGCCTTCGCGCAGGCTGCCCCCGGGCAGCGCATCCCCCGACCGATCCCGCCGCAATCGTTCGAGAAGATCCCGGCCGTGGATCCCGCGCCGACGCCGGCCCCCTTTCGGCCCGAGCGCGATCCCGCACTCGGCTCGAGCCCGGCGGCGCGCAAGCCGTTCGACGCCGAGCGCGCGCGCACCCCCGCCCCGCCGATCGATCGCCTGCACTACTCGTCCGCGGCGGACGGCACGCAGTGGGTCCTCGGCGCGAGCTACAAGGCGAGCTTCGGCCCGGACGGCGCCACGTACGTGCCGTTCCTCGGATCGGATGCGCCGCGCAACTTCCCGCTCGAACTGTCGCTCGCCTCCGCCACGGTGGACGGCACGGCGATCCCGCTCGCTCCGGCCGTGGCGGCCGTGCGCGACGGCGACCGCGTCGTGATCGACCGCGGGCCGATCGACGAGGTCTACGAACTCGGACTCGACTCGATCGAGCAGACGTTCGTGGTCGCCGAGCGCCCGGCGGCCGGTGAGCTCCGTTTCACCGTGCGCCTCGACAGCGAGATGACGCGCGGCGAATCCGCCGAGGGATTCACCTTCACGAACGAGCACGGCGCCGTCCACTACAGCCGCGCGTTCGTCCGTGAGTCCGACGGCACGCGCGTCCCGGTGCAGTCGCGCCTCGTCGAGGGCGGCGTCGAGATCGTCGTCGGCCGGGAGTACCTCGCCGGTGCGACCTTCCCGCTCGTGGTCGACCCCGTCGTGACTACGTTCGCCGTGGACACGATCGGCGCGGACCACGTCGAATCCGACGTCTCGTACGACCTGACCACGGATCGCTACCTCATCGCCTACGAGCGCAACTTCAGCGCGACCGACGGCGACATCGAGATCCAGGAGCGCGACGCGGCGGGCAACGCTATCGCCGTCCTCTACGTCGACGCCACCGGCCAGAACTGGCGCCAGCCGCAGACTGCGAACTTGAACTTCGCGAATCAGTTCCTGGTCGTGTGCCAGGTCACGGGGTACCCCGGCCTGCCCGGATCCAACATCATCGGCGTCACGGTCGATGCGCAGACGATGGCGCAGAGCTTCCCGCTCGTCATCAGCACGAGCGACCAGAGCGGCGACAAGATCCTGGCCGACGTCGGCGGCGACTCGTACGACGGAACGGCCTACTACTGCGTCGTGTGGCAGCGCAACTTCACGGCCACGGACTGGGACGTGCACGCGCGCCTCGTGACGTCGGCCGCAACGCTCCTCGGGTCGAGCACGATCATGATCGACAACTCCGGGGCGTCGAAGGACTCGTGGCCGTCGGTCTCGAAGTCCAACGGGACCTTGGGCGGCAGCGCGGCGTGGACGATCGCGTGGCACCGCGAGGTCAGCGCGACGAACATCGACATCCGAGCGGCGGTCCTCGCCTGGGACGGCACTCTGCTCAACCCGTCGGCGGTCATCGCCAACAGCACGGTCACCGAGTACTACCCGCGTGCGTCCTCGCCTCTGAACGACGGCCGCGTTCTGCTCGCCTACGCGATGGACTACGGCGACAACGACCTCGCGTACTCGCTGCTCAGCGGCACGACGGTGGTGAGCAGCGGCTCGCTGACGGGCCTCGATGCCAACGCGACGCTCTTCGAGGACCAGATCGAGTACAGCGTCGATTCCGACGGCGAGCGTTTCGTCGTGGCCTACGCCGAAAGCTGGTTGGGCAGCACCTTCGACTACGACATCTGGGTCAGCTCGTTCGGAATCCTCGGAACGAGCCTCGCGGTCACGGAGGCGCACCGTTCGGTGGACTTCAGCAGCCAGCAAGGCCTGCGCTCCGACGTCGTCTCCGAGCGATCGGGCGGCGCGATCGGCTCGAAGCGCTGCTACATCTCGTGGGATTCGACGTCCTCGAGCACCGCGCACGACATCTACGGCGCCCTCTACGACATCCCGCTCGGCGGCGGCTACGAGGGCACGTGCTACGGCGACGGCTCCAACGGCAACTGCCCGTGCTCCAACAATGGTTCGTTCGGGCGCGGCTGCTCGAACTCGCAGAACGCGAACGGTGCCTCGCTGTCGGCCGCAGGGAACTCCCAGACCGGCGCGGGCGACAACCTGGTCTTCACCGCCTCGGGCGTGCCGGCCAACGTGACTTGCACGCTCTTCCAGGGCACGCTGAACTTGACGCCCTCGTTCTTTGGTGACGGCCTGCGTTGCGTCGGCGGCAGCCAGATCCGCATCCGCACCAAGTCCACCGACGCCGGCGGCAACGCGTCCTGGCCGAGCGGCGCGGAGGCGGACGTGTCGGTCACGGGCCTGATCCCGCCGGGCGGAGCCCAGCGCTACTACCAGGTGAGCTACCGCAACTCGGCTCCGTTCTGCACGAGCGCGACGTTCAACATCTCGAACGGCATGCGCGTCCTGTGGCTGCCGTGATCGCATAGGGGATCGCAACCCGAGGGAAGCGGGGCACGTCGCGACGAGCGGCGTGCCCCGCAACTCGTTCCGCGTCAGAGGAAGTCGGCCGGATCGAAC
>CAZKIY010000407.1:0-3694 GCA_964552875.1 uncultured Planctomycetaceae bacterium | reverse complement strand
ACAATCGGCCTTACCGCGAAGTGTCGCCGATTTCCCCGCTCACGAACTCGCAGTCCACGCCGCCGTTCAACCAGGCCTCGCGCGCCGCGATCGTGAGCCCGAGCGAACGATCGAGGCCCTTTTTCCCGAGCAAAAACCCGAATCGATAGCCCTGCGCCATCACGCGCAGGCGATCGCCGAGAGACTTCAGCGTCGTGTCCGCACCGCGCTCGTCGCCCACGCGCTCGCCCCACGGCGGATTCGTGACGAGCCACGCGGCCCAGCCCTTCTTCCAGGCGATCGACTCGGCGGTCGCGACCTCGAACTGGATGGAGTCGAGCACTCCCGCCGCTTCGGCGTTCTCGCGCGCACCTTGGATCGCTTCGCGGTTTGCGTCGCTGCCGCGCAACACGAGTTTCTTCGGCACGGCGCCGCGCGCCTTCACCGCAGCCTTCAACGCGCTCCAACCCTGCGCATCGTGTCCGGGCCAACGCTCGAAGCCGTAGCGGCCGCGGAAGACTCCGGGCGCCATGTCACCGGCGATGCGCGCGGCTTCGACGAGGATCGTCCCCGAGCCGCAGTAGGGATCGACGAACGGTGATCGTCGATCCCATCCGGACGCGAGCACGCACGCAGCGCCAAACGTCTCCGACAACGGCGCGCGACCTTGGAATCGCCGCCAACCGCGCTTGTGCAGCGAATCGCCCGACGTATCCACCGACACCGTGCAACGATCGCGGAAGAGGTGCACGTCGATGCCGAGATCCGGATCGTCGAGGCTCACCGTCGGCCGCACCGAGAACCGTGCGCGCAACGAATCGCAGACTGCGTCCTTCGTGCGCTGCTCGATGTAGAGCGTGTGGTCGAGCGCGGACTCCTTCGAGCGCGAATCCACGCGCAACGTGCCGTCGGGATGGATGAAGCGCGACCAGTCGACTTCTTCGATGCCCGCGGCGAGCTCGATCTCGTTCTTCGCGGTGAAACGCGTGACGCGCTTCAACACGCGCACCGCCGTGCGCAGTTCGAGATTCGCGCGCCACGCGTCTTCGGTCGTCGCGTCGAAGCGCACGCCGCCGACTTGGCACTCGACGTTGGCGAATTTCAGCGCGCGGATCTCCGCGTGGAGGTGCGGTTCGAGGCCCGGTGCGCAGACCGCGAAATGTTCCTCGCGCGGACCCTTCGCCACTCAGACGCCCATGATGTGGTAGCCGGCGTCGACGTACAGAACGCTGCCCGTCATGCCGCGCGACAGATCGCTCGCGAGGAACAGGCACGTGTCGCCGACTTCCTCGGCCGTGATGTTGCGGCGCAATGGCGATTGCTTGGCGATGTGATCGAGGATCTCGGTGAAGCCCTGCACGCCGCTCGCGGACAGCGTGCGAATCGGACCGGCGGAGATCGCGTTGCAACGGATGCCGCGCGGCCCGAGATCGTGCGCGAGATAGCGCACCGACGCTTCGAGCGCCGCCTTCGCGATGCCCATCACGTTGTAGTTCGGGACGACGCGCTCGCTGCCGATGTAACTGAGCGTCACGATCGATCCGGCACGTCCTTCCATCAACGGCAACGCGCGGCGCGTCAACGCCGTCAAGGAGTAGGCCGACACTTCGTGCGCCAGCGCATAGCCTTCGCGCGTCGTGTTGAAGAAGTCGCCTTGCAGTTCCGCGCGGTTCGCGAACGCGACGCCGTGCAGCATGAAGTCGAGCGTGCCCCACTCGGACTTCAGGAGTTCGAAGACCTTGTCCATCGACTCGGGCTGCGTGACATCGCAGGGCAGGCACAACGAGCCGGGCACCTCGGACGCGAGTTCGCGCACGCCGCGCTCGAGTCGCTCCCCGGCGTAGGTGAAGGCGATCTGCATGCCCTCGCGCGCCAGGGACTGGGCGCAAGCCCAGGCGATCGAACGCTTGTTGGCGACGCCGAAGACGACGCCTCGTTTGTTCTCGAGAAACTTGTGCACGCGCGGGCTCGGTGGGGTGTCCGGGATTCGGCCCGGGGTCTGGGCCACGCAGCATGCTAGCTACACGCGGCTCAGGTTCCAGGAGCGGGCTCGCGCGCTCACCGGGCAGAGAACTGGGGAAACGGGGCTGCGCTTGGGGCGCGCACGGGGCCTCGACGCGCGGGCCGGAGTCCGTGGGAAGTCCTGCTGTGCACGCCGTTTGTGTGTTGGAGCGGGGACCGGAATCGCTGGTCGCGCGGCGGAGCCGGAACCCAGGAGCGGAGCGCCTTCCTAGACTTCGGAGGTCGAGCGCGCTGATGCCCCAGCCCGCCAGAAAGTGCCCCCCGATGCAGCCGCGCGCTCGTTCTTCGCGCCGAATTTCAGTGGTCCACCCCGAACTCGAGGGGGTCCACCCCGTCCTCGAGAGTGCGAGTCGTGGCCCGGTCGTGGTCACGAACGGCGTGAACGCCGATGGAGAGCGTGACGGTCCTGCCTGTGCCTCGAGCGGCGGTGCAACCGCTTCCCTGAGCGCTGGCGTGGTGGACTCGCGCCCAGCACGCGCGGCGATCCCAGCAAGCGCGGCGGTGGATGCCGACACGCTGTTGTGCGGCAGCCCGCGCGAAGTCCTCGCGCGCATCGTGCCGGGCGATCCGCTCGCGATTCGTGACGTCGTGGCCGACGTCCTGCGCTCGCAGTGCTTGTTCCTCGATGCGGACCGCGTGCACCTCCGCGCGTTGGCGCGAACCGCTCGCTCCGCGCTGCGCTACCGTGGCTCCGGCCTCGAGCTGCGCACGTGGCTCATCGCCCAGGCCTCCGACGCCGTCGCCGAGATCCTGGCCGAGGATCTCGACACGCCGCGGGTCGATCCCGGTTCGGCCTTCGTCCAATTTGCGCGCCCGTTGGGGCTGGACCCCGAAGTCATGCGTCGCGGTTGCGTGGCCTTCAACCGCTTGCCGATCGAGGACCGCGCCGCGTTCTTCGCACTGGTCGTCGAAGACGTCGGCCTCGAAGCTCATGCGCGCGCGAGCGGCGCGACCACCAACGAGGTCGGTCGCCGTGCACGGCGCGGGCTCGAGGCCGTGGCGCGCGCGAATCATCCGGACCTGCCCCCGTTGACTCGCACGGCGGGTCCTTCTGCGCCCACCGCGAGGGCCACGAGCGCCCGCTCCACCGACTCGCCCCCGACCGTTCGACCCGTTTCCATCCCGCCCACCGCCGGTTCGGCGTCCGCCCGAATCGTTCACCGCGAGAAACCCCGATGAAGTCCTCCGTCCACGATCGCCGCACGCTGGCCCGTCTCCTTCGTCTCTTGCGCGAATGCGCACCGCGTCGTCCGCGGCGTGTGCTGCTCGAGGAGGCCGAGATCGAACTGTGGGGTGTCTACCGTCGCGAGCAGGCGCAGCTCCTCGCCGAGGCGGCGGCACTCCGGGTCGCGCCCGGCGAGATCGACGCGCGACGACTGCGTGCGCTGGTGCTGCGCGCTTGGCGGGCGCGTGCGGCGGAGTGCGCCTTGCTGGTGGCGCACGACGGATATCCGCTCGCGGAGTCCCTCGGCGCGTGCATCGCCCAGGGTTCTCACGCTTGGCCGTCGGCGCGAGCTCTGGCCGCCGACGCGCGTCGCCTGGGTTGGGTCCCGGAAATCCACACACGCTGAGGAGGAGCAAGATGGTCTCCGCCGACAGGATCTCCGCCGACAGGATCGCCGCCGACAGGATCTCCGCCGACAGGAACGCCGCCGACAGGAACTCGGCCGACAGGAACTCGGCCGACAGGAAC
>CAZKIY010000406.1:0-3705 GCA_964552875.1 uncultured Planctomycetaceae bacterium | reverse complement strand
CGGTCTGGTGCTCGAGCAGTTCCGCACCGCGCCGCTGTGCACGCCCGCGCGCGCGGCGCTGTTGACGGGGCGCGCGCCGGCGCGGCTCGGCCTGCTGCGCAACATCTCGCAGAAGGACGTCGGCGGACTCGGACTCGACGCGCCGACGTTGGCCGAGACGCTCGGCGCGGCGGGCTACGCGACGGAACTCGTCGGGAAATGGCACCTCGGGCACGCGAGCGAACCCTTGCGGCCGATGCAGCGCGGCTTCCATAAGTTCGTCGGCGTGCTCGGCGGATGGATCGACTACCAGACTCACGCGCGCGGCAAGCACGCGGATTGGTGGCGCGATGGATCTCCGGCAGTCGATGAGGGCCACGCGACGCGGCTCCTCGCCACCGAAGCCGCGCGCGCGATTCGTGAGCGCGATCCGGCGAAGCCGTTGTACTTGCACGTCGCGTTCACGGCACCGCACGCGCCCACGTCGGTGCCGCCGGGTCGCAGGCTCGACGAGGTCGCCGGTGACGATCCGGTGCGTCGCGCGTACGTGTTGCTCGTCGACGAACTCGACCGCGGCGTCGGGGTCGTGCTCGACGCGCTCGAGCAAGAGGGGATCCGCGATCGGACGCTGGTGCTCTTCGCGAGCGACAACGGAGCGCCTCTCGGCTACGGCGGGTCGAACGGGTTGCTACGCGGCGCGAAGGGCTCGGTGTACGACGGCGCGTTGCGCGTGCCCGCGATCCTCTCGTTCGAGGGGACCATTCGGCCGGGCCGATCGAGTGTCGCAGTGAACGCCGTCGACATCGTGCCGACCGTGTGCGAGGCGTTGAGCATCGCGCTCGCGCCGGACGAGCAGCGCGACGGAGTCAGCGTGTGGGCCGCGCTCGTCCACGGTGCGCCGTCACCGATTCGCACGAGCGTGTTCGGAGTCGAGCGCGCCGACGGCACGAGCTGGTCCGTGTTCGACGGTCGCTGGAAGTACGTCGACGATCCCGACACAGCACGTACGGCTCTCTACGACGTGCTCAAGGATCCGGCGGAAACACGCGACCAGAGTGCGAGCGAGCCCGAAGTTCGCAGTCGGCTCGAAGCCGAGCTCGCGCCGTGGCGCGCGCTGCCGCACATGCCGTTCGTGCCGGATGAGTCGCCTCAGCGCGGTACGAGCGGCGACGCGAGCAAGTAGTCGGCGATCGTCCTGGCGATGAGTTCCGAGCCGCTGTCGTTCGGGTGGACTTCCTGGAAGAAGAGCAAGTCGCGACGACCGGGACGACGCCATTCGGCTTCGATGTCGGCGCGCGTTCGACCCGGGTTCGCCGCGAGCGTGTCCTCGATCTTCGCGCGCACCTCGGACTCGAGCACGGCTTCCACCTGCGCTCCGGACTCGACCAACGGAACGGCGAGCTCGCGCGACAGAGCACGCTGGATCTCGAGGACGTGCTCGAAGCCCGCGAGTTGATCGCCCGCCGACGCGCGGCCGCCGAGGTGCCAACGCGGAAGGGCTTGCGTCGCGAAGAGCACCTGCGCGCCTCGCGCTCGGCACAGAGCGACGATCCCCGTCAGATTCCTGCGCGTGTTCGCGAAGCCCAACTGCGGCACGGGGTCGGGCGCGTGCAGGTACGGATCGAGATCGCCGAAGTCGGTCTTGTAGTTCTTGATGCCGTAGAAACCGAGGTCGACGCGCTCGGCCGTGTAGTTCGTGAACCAGCGGCGCGCGACCAGATACGTTCGACTCGCCGTGAGCGTGCGCTCGATGCGGCTGGGCCGATCCAGCGGCCACGCTTGCCGCCACTGGGTGTTGTCATGCTGCACGGGGCCGCCCGGTGTGTAGAGCGCGCAGCGCATGTCGTTGATCGCCTCGTAGACGATCACGAGATCCGGCGCGAGGTCGAGACCGCGCAGCGACAGGTTGATCAGCATCTCGTGCGTCGACCAACCCATGACGCCCAAGTTCACGACTTCGACGCGGAAACCGGGCCGTTCGGCCTGCAGCATCTCCTCGAGCTTCTGCGACCACACGGCGGCGTCTCTCGACTCGCTCATGCCGTACACGCTCGAACCGCCGGTCGTGACGATGCGGTAGACGCCTGCGGGTTTCTCAAAGGTCGTCTCCCGGCCGCGGAAACCGAGGGCGTTGTGCGCGACTTGCTGCGCGGCCGTCGGCGCGGACCGATAGTTCGGGACCAGCGCGTAACCGAGGTAGGGATGCGGTTCCGAGCGCGCTCCGGACTGCTCGAGCCCGCGCTTTGGACTGCCGTATTCGAGCGTCGGATACGCGAGCCGGTCAAACACGTCGAAATCCTTCGTCTCGAGCGGCGGCTTGTAGCCCGGCTCGGTACCACGGTTCAGGAGCACGCGATCCGCACCGCGCGAAGCGATCTCGACTCCGACGACGATCACGACCAACGTGAGCATCAGGACGCCGAGCACCTTCTTCCAGATCGATCGGCGGGGGCGGGCGGTGTCCGTCATGCACGGGCGCAGGCGACGCCCGCTGCAGTTTGCCCCGCGCGGCGCACGAGGTCCAGGTGCAGCGCTGGTTCGGAGCGCGTGCGGACCCTACGTTGCGCGACTGCGATGCGCCGAACGCTCGAACTCTCGCTGTCCCCGCCGCCGCGATCTCCGCGAGTCCGGTGAAGAAAACCCTCCGATCCGGCGGATCGCGCGGGTTCGTGCGCTCGATGCACCGCGGCCTGATCGCGGCCGAGGCGGTGCTCGTCCTCGGCGTCGCGAAGGACTGGCTGTGGCGACAAGTCCTCTCGTCCTCGTTCTCGAACTGGACCAAGGTCGGGTTGGCGATGGCGACCACCGTCGGGATGTTCGGCGGGTTCTACCTCGTCGCGCAAAGGCTCATGGCCCGCAGCGTCTCGAAGACGCATCAAGTGGCCGGCTCACTGCCTGTCTTCTTGCCGACGTTGCTCGTGCACGGCGCCTTGCTGTTCGTCCTGTTCCTGCTCTACGCGCGTATGCTCGGGCTCCACGTGTGGTGAACGGAGAGGAGAGGATCGGATGAGCACGCAGGACGATCTCGTCGCGAAGCGGATCGCGTACATCGAGCGCATGAAGCGCTCGAAGCCCGGCACGTTCGACGTGCGCTTCGCGGGACGCACACCCGACGGATCGGGCCCGGAGAATCGTCACGGAATGCCGCAACTTCCGCCGGGTCAGCGCCCGGTGAAGAACTGGCCCGTGCTCGATCTCGGCGACGTTCCAGAGATCGACCGCGCGTCGTGGCGACTCGAGATCGGCGGCGCGTGCGCGAACCCGTTCACGCTCTCGTGGGAACAGTTCCTCGCGCTGCCGCAACAGGACGACATCTCCGACTTCCACTGCGTGACGACGTGGAGTCGCATGGACAATCGTTGGCGCGGAGTTTCGTTCCAGACGATCGCCGAGCTGGCGATCCCGTCACAGGGCGCGAAGTTCGTCGCCACGACGGGCTACGACCACATGCCCGGCACGACGATTCCGTATACGACGAACTTGCCGCTGGAGCGCGCGCTCGACCCCGACGTGATGCTCGTTCACACGTGGGAAGGCGAGCCGCTGCCGGTCGAGCACGGCGGCCCGTGTCGGATGATCACGCCGCGTCTCTACGCCTGGAAGGGCGCGAAGTGGATCCGACGCATCGAGTTCCTCGAGCTGGATCGTCCGGGGTTCTGGGAGGAGCGCGGCTACTCGAACACGGCCGAGCCGTGGTTCGACGACCGGTACAGCAGCTGACCTCAG
>CAZKIY010000405.1:2124-3732 GCA_964552875.1 uncultured Planctomycetaceae bacterium | reverse complement strand
TCGCCGCGGAAGACGTCCACATCGACGCGACCACCGGGGCACGCGACGACACGATCGGCCAGCGCGGGCGCGAACTCGAGCTCGCCCCAATCCCCGATGTGCATCCACGCGCTCCAAGCGCCGTCCCCTTCCGCGTCGACGCGCACCTCGACGACGAAACCGGTGCCCGCCGGAGCGTCGACGTTCCAGGACGGGAGTAGCTCGCGGAACGGGTGGGTTCCACGCAGCGCAGCGGTCCACACCGGGACCGCGGAGTCCGACAGCTTCGGCTCGACGTGTCGAACTTCGGCGTAGAAAGGCAGACCTCCGAGCACGAGCAGAGCCAAGGACAGCATGCGCGGCACTCTACGCGCCTCCTGCGGGGGAGGTAAGCGCGCACCGCGAGCGTTCGAACCTGCTCGACCCAGGGCGTGCGGCACCGCACGAGATCGTGGGCCCGCCGGCCCCGTCGTGGCCCTTACCCGTCCACGTGCGCTGGCACGCCGCGTGCCTTAGCGTGCAACGCGGCCGGCGACGTCGCCCATCCCCTCGTCGCGCCCCGAACCACATGATCGAACTCCTTGCCTTCTTGACCCTCGCGCTCCCGGTCGGCGAGGTCGTCGCCCCCGCACCTCGAGCCGCGGAGTCCCGCGTCATCCCGGATGACGAGCGCGAACTGCGTCGGATCCTGCGACTGCAGAGCGGACAAGCGATCCGCGTCCTCGCGCGACGGAAGGACGGCGCCTGGGAATACAAGGGCCGTAGCGGTTTCGAGCGCATCGATCCGCGCGCCGTCACCGGCGTCGAGCTGGAGTCCGAGGCCTTGCGCGCGTGGCGCGAAGAGCGATCGGCGTGCGACGCGAAAGACCTCGCGGCGCGTGCTCGACTCGCTCGGTTCGCGGCCGCGCGCGGCCTCGGCACCGAGGCTCTGGCCGAACTCGACGCCGTGCTCGAGAAGGATCCGGATCACGCCGAGGCGCTGGCCGTCCTCCGCGACAGCTGGCTCATGAGCGTGCCGTCCATCGAAGTGGCCGCCGAAGTCGAGGCCGCCGCACGCGCGGAACTGCTGCGCTTCGGTGCCGGCCTGCCCGCGGCCGGTCGTGAGATCGCGGTCCTCGAACTGGCGCGCGCCAAGGATCGCCCGGCTCTGCAGCTGGAGCTCGCGCGCGAGCTGTGGTCGCCGATCGTCGTGCGTCGATCGTTCGCTTCGCTGTCGCTGCGCCGCATCTTCCCCGGCGAGGAAGTGAAACCGCTCCTCGTGCACGCGGTGCGCGACGCTTCGGAGTCCGTGCGCCGTGAGAGCGCACGGGGATTGCGCGCCGCGGCCGATCCGGCGCTGGTGATGCCGCTCGTGAAGGCGCTCGGAAGTCCTTCGGTCGCGATCCGCGCGAACGCGGCGACGGCGTTGGGAGAGATGGGCTACGCGGCGGCGGTCGAGCCCCTCATCGCACGCATGGCGGCGGCGCTGCAATCGTCCACGAACGCGCGCGTGCCGCACGCGAATATCTTCTTCGGCAAGCAAGTCGCCTACGTCCAGGATTTCGACGTCGAGGTCGCGCAATTCCAAGCGGTCGCCGATCCGCAAGTGAACGTCCTGCTCTCGGGTCAAGTCCTCGACGCAGCGGTGAT
>CAZKIY010000405.1:0-2024 GCA_964552875.1 uncultured Planctomycetaceae bacterium | reverse complement strand
TGTTCACTTCCCATCGAGCCCGACGAACGGCATCACGATCGAGAACGCGATCAGCACGATGATGATCCACTCGAGGACCTCCATGCGCTGCGTCGCGGCGTGGTCGTGGACCTTCTGGTAGATGCTGTCGAGCGTGTCGAGCTTGCGCAAGATCCCTGTGTTCCACTCGCTCAGGCGGAAGCGCTGCGTCGCAGTGCGGTGCACGCGCGCGAGGTACTGATCGCCGAACAGTTTCAGAGCGTTCGACACGCGCTCGAACAGGATCGCGCCGTCCACCTGCATCTCGGCGATGCTGCGCATTTCCTTGCGTGCCTTCCCGGGCAACTGCAGTGCGCTCCACACGCGCGGCGCGCGCAGTGTCTCGAACGCGCGATCGAGGGACTTGTCGAGCTTCTCGTCGAGGAAACGCATCTCGAGGAGTTCGAGGTTCGCGAACTCGAGAACGGAAATGACGTCTTCGGGTTCGCGGTCGACGAGCAGAGCGGCGTTCCAGTCGAGGACGGCCAAGTCGTCCGTGCCGAACCGCACGCGGCCCGACAGCGCATCTTGGATCTCCTGTTCCGAAGGGCTGTCGCGTTCCGAGCGCAGGAGCCGCGCGAAATCGGCGGCGTGTCGCTGGAGCACGACCTCGGGATCCTCGCCGCCCTCGAATGCCGGGATCTGGAACACGAGGAAGTCCTCCTCGGGATCCGCGAGGCACGGACGATCGACGTGATCCGCGATGAGCGTCAGCAGGTGCGATACCAGGGCTTCGGCATGCCGCTCGAT
This sequence comes from uncultured Planctomycetaceae bacterium, assembly GCA_964552875.1. GTDB lineage: Bacteria > Planctomycetota > UBA1135 > UBA1135 > JAEUHZ01. Next base: position 1,256 of record CAZKIY010000405.1, on the reverse strand, counting down.
CCGCGGCTCGGAAGCGAGCGCGCAGGAGAGTTCGATCATCTCTTCGAGCGTGCCGTCGAACGGGATCGAGTAACCCACGGAGACGCCGCCGAACTCGTAGAGCAGCACTTCGGCTGCCGGGTTCGTGCGGCGACCGCCGACCTCGACCGGCTCGATCTCGCGCACGAGCCGCAACGGCGGCGGATCGAATTGGAAGTACTGCGGCGCATGTCCCTTGTGTCGGATGCGCTCGTCCGCTTCGAGACCGCCGACGTGCGTGCGGCACGCGTCGAGCCGGATCGAGAGCCCGATGTCGTACGCCACGAGGACGCGCACGGTCGCGCCGTGGATGCGGAGGCCGGTCATGAGGGCGCGCAGTCTACGGAACGGGCCCGGCGGGTCACGCCGGAGCCGAATCGCCCGGCGGGTTCACCCGGGCATCGCGACCCGGCGATGTATCCGCGCCGACCGCCGCGCGTGCGCGCCGACGTCGAAGAGCGGATCGAGGGGCGTCTCGTCGACGAGCTCTTCCGCGGCCTGCGCCCGAACGCTCGGAGGGCGGCACGCTGAACGACCGGGTGCGAACGATCACAGCGCACTTCGAGCGGCACGGCACACGGCTCCACCGCCTATTTCAGTTTGCACTGCGACCGGCGCGCTCGCCGAACGTCCATCGTCGGGATGGAACCACGACGATCACGAGAGAGGGGGCGCCAACTAGGCCTCTTCCGCCGCGGCGGGGCTCGCGACGGAGCGGGACGCAAGCCCAACGGGGAGCGCGCGCTAGCGCCGCGGGATGCGCGTCCCGCGCTGACGGCGAAGACGCCGGTTCTCGTCACGATCCGCGTACGCCCCGGGGTACCGAACCTGCGGAGCATCGCGACGCTGCCGCTCCTGCACCGCGCCATCAGCGCTGCTTCCAACGGATCCGCGTTCCGCATCGCGCACGGTTCGATTCAGTCGAATCACGTGCACCTCATCGTCGAAGCGCAGGATGCACCGTCGCTCGCACGCGGCATGTGCGGGTTCCTCGTGCGCGTCGCGCGTGGGCTGAACGGCGCATGGTCGCGTCGCGGGAAGGTGCTCGCGGATCGCTACCACGCGCGCGCGCTGCACACGCCGCTCGAGGTGCGCCGCGCACTCACGTACGTGCTGCACAATGCGCGCAAGCACGGGTGCGGCAGTGCCGGCGTCGATCCGTACACGTCGGGACCGTGGTTCGACGGATGGGAGGAACCGCCGGACGCGCGGGACGTCGCGCGGATGGCTGGCCACGC
>CAZKIY010000404.1:0-3737 GCA_964552875.1 uncultured Planctomycetaceae bacterium | reverse complement strand
GCTTTGTAGGTGCGGCCGCGCACCCACACGGTGCCGGCCTCGTCGACGTCGAAGTAGAGTCGATCACGGGACGGGCGAGTACCGATCGGAGCGTCGTCGGCACGCACCGGCGATGCACTTTCGACGTCGGCGACATCGTGCGTGCTCGCGGCCGTCGCGGAGAGACATAGAAGGAGAACTGAAATCATGGGTTCCTCGCGTTTGGAGCCGTGACCAGAGGGGGAGGTCCGCGTCCTTCCTCGACGCGGGCGCGCGGGCTCGTAGGAACCATCCGGAAGCAGGTCGTTGCGTTACCACGAACTCGCGATCTTTCTCGCGCAGCGGTCTCAGAGCGTGTGAAGAAATCACACACTCTCGCGGCGCGCAGCGGCGCCGCATGAATCTGAGAGCACGTAGGCTCGAGTTCTTCACGCCCTCGCAGCGTGCGCGAGGTGTCACTCGATTCACCGCGGAGTAGACGAAGCTCGCACGAGCGCATCGAAACGATGATCACCGCGCAACGAGGTCCATTCGTCGGGATTCGCGAGCTCCGTCCAGTCCGATCGTCCGAGACGCACGGCCGATTCGAGCTCCACGAGCGCGCGATCGCGCAGTGCGCCGGATTCGGTCGCGCGCGCATCGTCGCCGAGGGTCGTGTCGGCCGCCGCGATCCGTGCCGCGCGTTCGTAGATCTGCGCGCGTCGTGACGCCCAGTCGCGGTCTTCGACCGCGATCGCCGCAGCGACCTCGGCCGCCTCGCGCCACCGGCCGACTCCGACGAGCGCCATCGCGCGATTGTTGCGCATCACGCGTGCGATCTCGGTCCAGTGGCCGTGGAGAGGAGCGAGCGCCAGCGCGCGGTCGAGATGTTCGATGCCGCGCGCCAAGTGGGCGAGTGCCTCCTCGTCGCGACCGAGCGCGGTCGAGAGCACCGCGAAGTTGTTGCACGTGCCGGCCATCTCGGCCAGGAAAGTCGAATCGCTCGGTCGGAGCAGCGCTACCGATTCTTGGAGCGCGAGTGCGCGCTCCAAGAACGGCCTCGCAGCGTCGAACTCGCGGCCGCGGTAGGCGTGCGTGAAGAGCTGCAAGTTGGCGATCGCGAGGTCGGTGCGGTGCGACGGCACGTCCGGGAAATCGCGCACGAGCTCATCGCCCAGGCGCAGTGCCCGCTCGCTGCTCGCCCGTGCGTCCGCGGCGCGACCGACGGCTTCGAGCGCGTTCGCGAGATTGATCGAGGCCGCGGCCAACTTGGCGCGACCGTGGGAATCGAGTGGATCACGAGCGCGATGCTCCTCGAGCACGCTCACGGATTCGGTGAGCAGGTCGACCGCGTCCTCGGCGTTCCGCGAGCGCAGCCGGATCGTCCCCAGGCGATCGAGTTGCCGCGCGAGCGCGATGGGGAACCTCGTTTCGTCGGGGAAACGCGCGAGTCCGGCTCGCGAGACGAGGACCGCGGCGCGTGCGTGCTCCTCGGCGTCGGAGATCCGACCGCGACGCAGTCCGAGATCGGCCAACTTGTCGTGGTGCGTGCCGAGTTGGAGCTCCATGAGCGCCGTGCGGCGTTCGGCCGGGATGCGCTCCAGGATCGCGATGCTCTCCTGGATCCGCTCGCCCGCGAGTTCGTGCGCGTCCCGGCGCGCGAGGACTTCGCCCAAACTGCTCGAGACGTCGGCGTACGCGCGCAGCGTCTCGTCGTCGGCATCGGCGCGCTCGGCATCGGCACGCATCGACGTCGCGAGCAAGCTGAGTTCGCGCTCCGCGGTCTCCAAGTCGCCCAGGGTCATGTGCAGCACGGAGACTCGCCCGCGCGCGCGCAGGACCTCGCGACGTAGACCCTCGTCGCCGTCGCTTTCCGCAAGGAATCCCGCATAGAACTGCAAGGCGTCTTGCAGCAGGTCACGGCGCACCGACACGAGCTGAGGGACGTCGCGCAGTTTGTCCTGCCCGACGCGCGTCAACATGACGTCCACGGCCTGGATCGCCTTCGCGAGGTTCTTGTCGGCGGCCTCGCGCTCGCGATTCGCTCGCGTTCGCTGTGCTTCGGATTCCGTCAACGCTCGCTCGAGGTCCTCGTTCGCCGCCTCGATGCGCGCGTTGGCCGCGGACTGTTGGAGTCCGAACACGAGCGGTCCGAGGGTCACGATCGCCGTCGCGAGCACCGCGGCGGTCGCACGCGCGGGGCTTCGGCGCGCCCACGACACGAGGCGTGCGGTCGCGCTCGGTGCGCGCGCCGCGATCGGACGAAGCTCGAGGACGCGATCGAGGTCCGCGGCGAGAGCTCCGGCGGTGGCGTAGCGATTCGCTGGATCGGCCTGCATCGCCGTCGCGCAGACGAGCGCGAGATCGGTCGAGATTCCGCGGTGAATCGCGCGCAGGGGCCGAGCACGAGCATCGAGGATCCGCGCGCGCAGCACTTCGGTGTCGCCCGGATCCTCGAACGCGGGCGCGAGAGCCAACATCTCGTAGAGCGTCACGCCGATGCCGTAGACGTCCGTGCGCGGACCGATCCGTTCGATTTGCCCGCGCAGTTGTTCGGGCGACATGTACGGCAGCGAGCCGATCTGCGATCCCGTGCGCGTGAGCCCACCGGTCGCACCGAGGCTCGCGAGTCCGAAATCGAGCAACACGACGTGGCCGTCGGCCGCGATCATCACATTCGAGGGTTTGACATCGCGGTGATGTACGCCGCGCTCGTGCGCGTGCTGCACGGCGAGAGCGAGATCGCGCGCCAATCGCGTTGCGGCTTCGCCCCAGGATCCCGCGAAGATCTCGCCGGACACGTCGGTTCCGCGCGGCACTGAGAGCGCGACCACCTCCCGCAGATCGCGGCCCGTCAGGCCCGCCGGGTCTCGACCCGCGAACGCGGCGAGCACCTGCGCGAGGCTGGCGCCGCGCACGAGCTCCATCGCGTAGTAGGGAATCCCGTGCTCCTCGCCGGTCGCGTGGATCGGGACGATCGAGGGATGCTGAAGGCGCGCGATCGCTTCGATTTCGCGCTGAAAGCGCTCGCGCGCGTTGGCGAAGTACAACTGCTCCGGGCGGATCAGCTTGAGCGCGACGATGCGTTTCAGCGAGACCTGTTCGGCGAGATGGACGACGCCCATGCCGCCCGAACCCAGTCGTTCGATCAGGCGGAAATCACCGAGGCGTTCGGGCACTTTCGGTGCGCCATCCGGCGCGCCGAGGAGCCCCATGCGGCGCAGGAGTTCGACGCGCTCGCGCACCCGCGCCGCGTCGGCCGGGTGCTCGTCGCAGAAGACACCGAGGATGTGCTCGCCCTCGGCCTCCATACGCTCGAGGCACTCGAACACGAGTTCCTCGAGCGCTTCGCGGCGCTCGGGCCCGGGCTGAACGCTCTCGGTGTCCACGCAAGAAGATTACAGCGGAGTGCCGCGGGTAAGGATCGTGAACGCGCTGCGAGGGCCTCGATTGCGGATCCACATGCCGCGCTCGAGTCGGGAAACCCGTCTCCATTTCTTCGAGAATCGCGTCAGGCCTTCGAGCCTGCTCGCGCTTCCTTCGCGGTCAGTAGATGGGCTCGTACGCGTGGTCGTACACGTAGTTCGCGATGTTGTTGCCCTGTTGGATCCCGCGCGACGCGTCGAACGACCAGTGGATGCCGAGGTAGATGCGGCTCTGACCATTCTCGTCTTCCGCCTCGGTCAGATTGGCGAACGAACGCGGGAGCAAGGGCCGGACGGTGCCGGTGTTGTCCGTCGTGACGCCGTTGTATTCGTCCGAGACGAACGTGAACGCGA
>CAZKIY010000403.1:0-3737 GCA_964552875.1 uncultured Planctomycetaceae bacterium | reverse complement strand
TTCCAGGCCCTGTTCCTCCGCCGGGCCCGCCCGAACCCGGCCCCGAAGGTCCGGGAACTCCGGGACCCGTTCCACCTCCGCCTCCACCTCCTCCGGAAGGGACTGTGTCGCCGGGACCGCGATAGCTGCCGCCGTGAGCGCGTGAGACGTCGTGCAGGAATGCGCCGCCGAGGCCGAGCGCGAGAAGGGGAAGAACGATGCGTTTCATATTTCGAGTCCGAAGCGCGAGTTCGACGCGGCGATTTCCGCGCGATGACGCAATGGAGTCGAACGCAATGGATGTGCCGCGAAGCTCGAGCACGTGCGAGCCGTGCCTGGAGGGCATCTGCGTGCTGCGGCGTTACGCGTTCGCGAACTCTCGACGCAGTCGTGTGCGTCTCATGGAACCGTCACGGATGCGGAACTCGCGTGTTCCCGAACCTCAACGTCGCATCGAGATCAACACCGGCTGATCGCTCTCTTGCACGCGAGTGAAGCCGTCTTTGTCGTGGATTCCGCGCCAACCTTCGGCGACCAGAGCCTGACCGACGACTCCGCCAAGCGAGTTGCCCGGACCGGGGCACACGAGGTGCTCCGGCGCGTGCTCGCGCAGCGCGACGCGGATCGAGAGGCCGAAGTCGTAGGGCTCGGTGATCTGGCTCCCGAACGTGTACGCGCGCAAGGCATCGAGATCGGTCGACCACGGCGTGAACCGCTCGCCGCGGCCGTCGATCAGCGTCGTCTTCGGACGCGCGAACGCGAGGTGCGAGAGCGATGCGCGTGCCTTCTCGGCCACGTCGCGCACCAGCGGCGTGTGGTAGGGGCCGTGCTGGTCCAGTTGGATCGGGTACTGGTTCGAGCCGCTCTTCACCTTGGGCAAGTCGCTCTTCAGGTGCGCGATCCCTGCATCGGTCCCGGCGAGGACGGCGAGTCCGGCGAGGTGGATCGACGGGAACGCTTCGCCGTTCGAGCTCGCGAGCGCCGTCCGCACCGCGTCGTCGCGCGAAGGATCGCGGCGCCAATCCTCGCCGACGAGCGGAAAGATGACTTGGCCGCCGCCGTGGGCGACTTGGTGTTCGTGCTGGAGCTTCGACATCTCCTGGACGAGGCGGAATCCGTCCTCGAACGACAGCGCGCCGCCCACCGCGAGCGCCGTGTACCAGCCGAGCGAATTGCCCAGGACGGCCACCGCGCGGTGCTCCGACTGGATCGCCGCCGCGTCGAGCATCGATACGAGGTAGATGAGCGGGGACACGTTCGCCGGATGCAGGTGATCCGTGCGCGAAAACTTCGCGGCGCGATCGAGTTCCACGAGCGAGCTCAGTCCGTACTCGCGACGAATCGCCTCGGCCGTTTCGACGAACGGGTGCGATTCCGGCAGGGAACGCAGCTGTTTTTCGGCGTAAGAGCCCCGGCCAGGGCACAGGATCGCGATGCGACTCACGCGAGCACCTCTCGAATCGTGTCCACGATCTGTTCCTCTCCGACGAGCACCGCCGCGGTCGCGGATCCGAGCGGCACGTAGCAATCGGCGGCGCGGACGCTGGCGAGCCGAGCGCGCACGCCGTGCTCGGCGAGGTCGGCCACGATCGCGTCGGCGATGCCGCCGCCGGTCGCGCGACACTCGTCGACGACGACGACGCGTCCGCATTCGGCCGCATGTCGTCGCAACGCCTCGAACGGCAACGGCGCGAGCCAGCGCAGATCGACCACGCGCGCTTTCACGCCCTGCTCGCGCTCCAGCATGTGCGCGGCGCGCAGCGAGAGGCGCAGCCCGTTCGCGTAGCTGACCACGAGCACGTCCTTGTTCTCCGCGCCGTACACGCCGACGTCGCCGGGCAGAAGGACGTCCTTCGGATCCGTGGACGGCGGCGGATAGTCGGTGAGCCAGAGTCCGTCGCCGTCCTCGTGCAGATCACGCTCGTGGTACAGCGCGATCGGTTCGAGGAACGCGATCACGCGCCCGTGCTCCTTCGCGGTCGCGACGGCACCGCGCAGCATGCGGACCGCGTCGTCGCCGCGTGACGGGATCGCCAACATGAGGCCGGGGATGTCGCGCAACGCGCCGACCGAATTGTCGTTGTGGAAGTGCCCGCCGAAGCCCTTCTGGTAAGCGAGGCCTTGGATGCGCACGACCATCGGGTTCGTGAACTGGCCCTCGGAGAAGTACGACAGCGAACACGCTTCGCCGCGCAATTGGTCGAGCGCGTTGTGCAGATAGGCGAGGTACTGAATTTCCGGCAGCGGCAGGAATCCGACGTGCGCGGCTCCTTGGGCGATCCCGAGGATCGACGTCTCGTCGAGCAACGTGTCGAACACGCGCGAGAGTCCGAAGCGCTTCTGCAGGCCCTGTGTGACGCCGTAAACGCCGCCCTTTTTGGCGGTGTCTTCGCCGAAGAGGAGGGTCTCTGGGTGTAGCAGCAGGATGTCGTGCAGGCACGCGTTGACGTGCGCGGCCATCGTGCGCTTCGTTGCGCTCTTCACTTCTTCGGGGACCTGCCCGGCGAAGAACTCGCGCCGTTCTTCGGGCGACAGAATTCGCGCGGCCCGAGCTCGCACCTTAGCGGCGTCATAAGGGGCGAGCGGAGCTTCGATATCGGCGCGTGTCACGAGCTTCGGCCTCCGCGCGGCTTCGTCGGCGGCGGCCATCACGCGCTCACGCGTGTCGCGCACGAGCGCGAGGAGTGCCGCGGGATCCGCCGCGCCCGTCTCGACGAGGTGTCTCGCGGTCGCTAGCAGCGGATCCTTGGCTTCGACCGCTTCGATCTCGTCGATCGAGCGATAGCTGGTCTCGACGTCGCTGCCCGCGTGGCCCCACAAACGTGTCGTGGCCAAGTGCAGGAACGTGGGAGCGCGGGTGCCGCGGCAGTAGTCGATCGCTCGAGAGCACGCGTCCCAGATCTCGTCGACCGTCCCCTCTGCGCGGAAATAGCGCAGATTCGACTGGTTTCCGTACGTGTCCTCGATCCAGCCCTTCGGCGTGTCGACCGAGATGCCGATGCCGTTGTCCTCGCACAGGAAGAGGATGGGCATCGGATTGCCGCGGCGGTGGACGTAGCGCGCTGCGTTGAAACCAGCGAGTGCCGTGCAGTGGTTCGTGGATGCGTCGCCGAAGCTGCACAGGACGATCGAATCCTTCCCGAGCCCCGTGTCGACGCCGTTGCGCCTGCCGCGCGCGATCGCGAACGCGAGGCCGACGGCCTTCGGCAAGTGCGAGGCGATCGTGGAGGTTTGCGGCGGAACCCACAGCGGTCGACTGCCCCAGACCTTGTGCCGACCGTGGCTGATCGGGTCCTCCTTCGATGCGCACAGGGAGAGCAACGTGTCGAACGCCGGCGTCGAGCCCGCCAAGCGTCGGCTGCGAGACATCATCAGCGCGCCCGAGCGGTAGTGGAGGAAGCACGGATCGTCGAGGCGCAGTTGTGCACCGAGGATCGCGTTGTTCTCGTGGCCCGCCGACGAGATCGTGTAGAAGCTCCGATTCGTGCGTTTCAGTTCGCGCGCCGCGACGTCGAGCGCGCGGGACAGGATCTGGTCCTCGAACAGCTCGACCGCTTTGCGGGCGGTGAGTCCGGATCCGACCCGCAGGGGAGTCTCTGGTTCGAGACGCACGGTGCTCGGCACCGCGTTCTCCAAGTACTGGTCGAGATTGCGCTCGACGACGGCGACACGATTCGTGGTCAAAGTGGGCGCTCCAGGCGACGCGAAGGCGGCAGAGGGTATCCCTGTCCCGCGAACGCGTCCACGCGCGTCTTGAT
>CAZKIY010000402.1:1308-3769 GCA_964552875.1 uncultured Planctomycetaceae bacterium | reverse complement strand
GCGCCGTACCGCTGATCGACCGTCAACCGCCCGGGTGCTGCGGGAACTTCATGTACGGCAGCCGCACGCCGCGGAACTCGAACGCGTCCGCGCGCATCGAGGCGGGCGGTTCGAGTTCGATGCCGAGCACGGACTTCGCGCGCTGGATTCCGCGGAACGTGACGAAGTCGTCTTGCTCGACGCCGTCGCCCGACACGCCGATCCCGCCGACGAGGACGCCGTTCTTGTAGAGCGGCGCGCTGCCCGGGAACAGGATCAGGCCGCTTTGGTTCGCACCCGGCGCCGCGAATCCCATCTGGTCGTGACGCACCGGCTTGCGGTTCTCGAGCGCGAGCTGATAGAGCGGACCTTCCTCGTTGCCGTCGATGCCCGGCGGATAGAAAGGTTGCGTCAAGAAGCCCAGTGTGCGGCACGTGATCGCGGTGCCCGGTGGAACGATGCCGTCCAGAGGGTGATTGCCCATGCGCGGCCCGCTCGTATCCGTGGAGGCAGAGTTGCTGAAATAGAACGTGTTGCGCGCCTTGGTGATCGCGATGTCGGCCGAGAAGAGCGTCGCGTCTTCCATGCGGTTCAGCGCGAGGATCTCGCCGGCGATGTCCGTCACCGCGATGACCATCGCGCACGGTGACTCAGGCGGCAGGCGAATGGCGGCATGCGTTCTCCGCGCTTCCGTTACGGTGGAATCGACCAGGACTTGGACTTCGTTCGCCGTGAGGCCTTCACCACCCGCGGTGAGCACCGTGCTGTCGCGCGGCGAGATCAAGTACTCGAACGGATCCATCTGCGCCGGCACGCCCGCGACCACTGTGTCCGCGGCGTTGTAGGTGCCGGGCCCGTAGACATTCGAGACGTCCTGCGTGCCGCTGAACGGCAGCAAAATGCCGACGAGGTAAACAGCACCCTCGGGCGGCAGCGCCGCGAACGCGTAGTCCTCGGGCGGACTCAGTGTCGGTGCATTCGTGCGGATCGTGCGCGAGCCCTGGAGCGCTGCGAACTCTGCGCCTTCGGGGTCGGGCGTGCCGAGGCCCTGCGCCTGGCTCGTCACCCAAACTCCGACCGCGCCGACGAGCCGTCGCTGCACGTTCGTCGTATCCACGCCCATGATCGAGGTACCAGTGCGCTTGTAGAGCGGGATGCCGCCCGGCAAGGCCGTGAAGCCCGGCGAGGGCGTCGAATTGTCCGGGTTTCGCAGCCGCGGCAGGCTCTGTGCCGCATCGAAGGGTCCATAGACGACGCCGCGATTCGACGCGTCGATCTGCCACAACGGTCCTTGACCGGTGTTCGCGACTCCCATCGTGGGCCGAGTCGGCGAGGTCGCTGTCGGATCGAACGGGGGCGTGTACGTGCCTTCGTCGAACGTGACCGGGAAGTGGAACGTGCTGATGAACTGGCCCGTACGCGAAGTCAGCGGTGCTTGGCTGTGGGACAAGTACGCAGCGGTGCGCGCAACCGAAACGGCGATGTCGTTGTCGTAGTCGCCCGCGGCCGAGGCCGGGTTGCGGTTCCAAACGCGCAGGATGTTGCCGATGCGGTCGACGACGGCGATCGCCATGAAGGGCGCGTCGATGGACTCCGCGGTGCTCTCGACGATCGCGTCGACCTCCGACGAGGTGAGGGGGTCTGTCGTGGGATTCACGTCCGAGAACGAGATCGTCGCGACGTTCGGTCTCAATCCGTCGTCGGCGTCCAGGCAGCTCGCGGCCAGCAGGCCGACGGCAGCGATGGACGACCATGCGCGAAGGCGCGGCCAAGTCGAACTCGCGGGGGAGTTCGCGCCACGATGCCGCGACGGCGCCGACCGCAAGCCGATGTCCGCACGACGGGAATCGACCTGCACATCCGGACGACTCGAGGAGGGGGGCCTACGCGTCATTCGAGCTCCTTCTCGGGGCTAGGGAGTGCCCCGCAATCCAGCGGGAGCCTACTCGCCACGCGAATCCACGTCCACATGCGCACGCGCTCGAAGCCGCGAACCGTGCGATCCGACGCGATCTCGAAGTCGCTGCGCCCGATTCGCCTCGGGCTCATGCGTCGCGGGGGACACCTCGCTCGTCGTGCGCGTCCCGCGTCCACTGGAAATGGTGGGAGGCGCGCCACATCTCCACTCGACGCCGATGTCCAGGCGGATCCGCTGCCTGCGAGTATGACGTGAGCGGGAGGTTCCCGAATCGCCGACATTCCGGCGTGCATCGTCTTGTCGCTCGGCGCGCTTCTCCCTACGATCCGGCGACCGGAGGCCCCCCCCGATGCCTCGATTCCGTTTCTCGGCGTGGCGCCGTTCGCCCACGCCCACCGCGCTCGTCATCGCAATCGCCTTCGCTGCCACCCCGCGGCGTCTCGAGGCCCAGCAACCGAATCCTCCGTCCGAGGAACCGGTTCCGGCGGCATCCGAAGAGCCGGAATTGCAGCATTTCGAGCCCTTTTCGAGCCGTTGGTACGCGCCTGGCTATCCGCAGAGCGG
>CAZKIY010000402.1:0-1208 GCA_964552875.1 uncultured Planctomycetaceae bacterium | reverse complement strand
GTCGCCGTCAGCTTCGATCTCTTCTCCGCGCCTCAAGCTTTCGAGCCCGTGCACTGGCGGCTCAAGCTGACTCCGGTCCTCCAGCGCACTCAGGTGGAGGTCTCGCCCGACGGCGTCCTCTTCGCGGACGCGACGAAGGGCAACAATCGCGTCGACGAGGACTTCGCACTCCAGGAGGCGCTGTTCGAGTACCACATCACGGACCTGTCGAATCGCTTCGACTTCCTGTCCGTCGAGGTCGGAATCCTGCCGTTTCGCAGCGACTTCCGGGGGTTCCTCTTCGACGACGTGAACCTCGGCGCGCGGCTTTCGGGCAACGCCGACGCGAATCGTTGGCAGTACAACCTCGTCGCGTTCGACATGCTCGACAAGGACACGAACTCAGGCCTCAACAAGTTCGAGAGTCGCGGGCAAGAGGTCGTGATCGCGAACCTCTATCGTCAGGACTGGCCGGTCGATGGATTCACGACGCAGGGGTCGATCCACTACAACAACGATCATCGCGGGACCGAATTCGACGACAACGGCGGCTTGGTGAGCCCCGCGCCGATCGGGCTCGCGGGCGACAACACGGTCGAGAGCTACTACCTCGGCTTGGCGGGCGAAGGTCACTTCGGACGCTTCAACGTGACGACGGCGTTCTACCAAGCGCTGGGTCGCGACTCGGAGAACGCGCTCGCCGCACGCGAGGTCGACATCGACGCCCAGTTCGCCGCGCTCGAAGTCTCGTACGACATCGATTGGTACCGCATCCGCGCCTTCGGCATGTACGCCTCGGGTGACGAGGATCCGCGCGACGGCGACGCTGAGGGATTCGACGCGATCTTCGATGCGCCGAACTTCGCGGGCGGCGGACTCTCGTTCTTCAACAGCCAGGCGATTCGCCTCTTGGGCGTGAACCTGACGAATGCGGGTAGCGGCCTCCCGGACCTCCAGAGTTCGCAGTCGCAGGGCAAATCGAACTTCGTGAACCCGGGCTTGATCCAGGTCGGGGGCGCGCTCGACTTCGAGCTCACGCCGCGCTGGCGCGCCGCGGTCGGCGGTTCGTACCTGCGCTTCGACGATTCGGCGAGTATCGAGACCTATCTCGAGTTGCCCAACGTGGAGCGCGAGATCGGTGTCGAGTTCTTCTTCGGCACTCAGTACCGACCGTTTCTCGACAACCACGTGATCTTTTCGGTGGGAGCGTCGACGCTCCTGCCTGGTGC
>CAZKIY010000401.1:0-3776 GCA_964552875.1 uncultured Planctomycetaceae bacterium | reverse complement strand
TCGCCCTCGGATCGATCAACTCGCCGATGCAGTGCATGATGAAGGAGATCTGCGCTCAGTGCCTGTGCCGGCACGTGGATCCCGAAACGGGCAAGGAACTGCCGCCCGTCTTCTCGTGCTTCAACCAGGACCAGCTGCTCGACCGCGTCGACTTCGAGAACCTGATGCAGCGCCTGCGCGCGAATTCGGCGCAGGAAAAGCTGACGAATCTGTGGCTCGACCACCTGGTCCACGAGTGCAAGCTGCCGATCTGGTCGACGCTCTGACGAAGGCCCCGCCCGGCTCGACCCTCGAGGGGATCCTGCATGGAGCAGCCCGATGCACGCGGCCTACCGCGTGCATCGGGCTGCTCCACGCGAAGGTCGAGCTCGGCAAGTGGGGTGATTCCGAAGTTCGCGGCATCACTCAGGCCGCCTGCGACTCCCTGGACTGCGTTGCAGCTCCTGCGCGGGATGCGTGCTGAGTGCTGAGTGCGGCGCGCGGCGTGCCGAGGGGCGAGGGCCGAGCGCCTTGCCAGGAAGGCGCAGGCGGCCTGAGTGATGACTTCGGAATCACCCCACTAGCTCTTCGTCACGGCCGCGCGCAATTCATCGAGGAATACGGCCTCGTCGAAGCGCCCGCGGATCTCCTTGTGGTACCCGCGGACCCACGCGCGACCGTCTACGAGCAGGAACGGCACCGCCTGCTTGCCCGTCTCCGCCTCGAGCTTCTCGGCCGCGCCGGCGACATCGTCGATGTAGACCTTCTCGTGCGGAAAACCTGTCTGGTTCATCCAGCGATCGAGTCGGGAGCAGTCGGGACAACCGTGCGAGGAGTAAACGGCCAGCGTGTGGCCGCGCAGGAAATCGAGTCGTGTGTCCATGGGGGCGGAGAGAGTAAGCCGGCCCTGATGGCTCCGCGACCCCTCCCGCCACTCAGGCCGGAACCGCGCGCCCGTCGCGAAGGTTCGGCAACGCCGTCAACCCAGTTTTCGCCGCCGCTACCGCTTGGAACGGGTAGCTGCAACCCGGATGTGCGGCCGCGTACTCGACCATGTCCTGCAAGCTCGTCCTGCGCAAACGGTCGTGGAACGAGTTCGAAGCCTTCATCCACGTGTCGTGGAGCGGACATGCGTGCGCGTCGTCGCACACCTTCTGTCCGAGCAGACACGTGTTCGCCGGCCCGAGCGTTTCCTCGGCCTCCACGATCTGCACCAAAGGGATCTGCGCTGCGGGTCGGTCGAGGCGGAATCCTCCGCTGCGACCTCGACGGCTGTGTAGCAGTCCGCGCGTGACGAGCGGCTGCAGCACCTTGCCGAGGAAGGGTGCGGGGATCTGGAGCTCTGCCGCCATGTCGCGCGCGAGGTAGTGCTGACCGTCCCGCTGGCGCTGTGCCAGGAACGTCAGTGCTCGGATCGCATACTCACTGGAACGTGACAACACGGGCGCCTCGCGTGGCCTGCGTCTCGCGCAGGAGAAGGGGTAGGAACGTGCGGGTAAGTACGTCTTTCGGCCCTGATGGGACCGAAGAACTTGCCCGGGCGGACCTCGATGTCCGTCCCAACTCTTCTTCGTTCCCCACAGGCTTTCGGATGCACGCGTGCGCTGAAGTCCGAGAAAGCCTTGTCCCTGAAGATCTCGTCACCGCGGGATTTCGCGGACCCAGGACCCCGATCCGAGACGGTTCGTCACTGCGCGGGTAGCCTCGTCCCTCCACATGGTAGGCACTTGGTCCATCCTCGCCGCGGTCGTGAGCCTCGCGATGTCCGGCGACAGCGCTCCGCAGCCGCTGCCACCGCGTCTGCTCGTGCTGACCCGTTCCTACGGTTTCGAGCACGAAGTCGTCCGTCGGCCGACCGCCGAGAGTACGAGTCTCGTCGAGGACGTCTTGACCCAGTGGGGTGCCGAAGAGGGGTTCGAAGCCGTCCTCACCCGGGGCACGACCGAGTTCGATCCCGATCGCTTGTCACGCTACGCGGGGGTCCTCTTCTTCACCACTGGCGACCCGCCACTGACGGCCCCGCAGCGCGCCGCGTTCCTGGCCGCGATCGAAGCCGGGCTGGGCTTCGTCGGCGTCCACTCCGCGACGGACACGTTCTATTCGTGGCCCGAATACGGCGCGCTGATCGGTGGGTACTTCGACGGCCATCCGTGGCACGAGAAGGTCCGAGTGCGCGTCGAGGACCGCTCGCATCCGGCGACGCGGTACCTCGATGCGAGCTTCGACCTCGTCGACGAGATCTACCAATTCCGCGCGCCCTACGATCGAAAGCGCGTCTCCGTGCTGTTGTCGCTCGACCCCGAAACCATCGATGTCGCGCGTCCCGATGTGCGACGCACCGACCGCGACTTCGCGCTGGCTTGGACGCGTGAGCACGGTCGCGGGCGCGTCTTCTACACGGCGCTCGGCCACCGCCCCGAAGTGTGGTCCGATCCGCGATTCAGCGCGCATCTCCGCGGCGGAATCGCCTGGGCTCTGCGGATGGACCGACCGGCGCCCACTCTCTCGGCCGACGACGAACGGTTGCGCACGCACGCGCGCCTGAACCGCGGCGATCCGGCGCTCGGCCACGCGATTTTCCGACGTGACAGCGGGCCGATGTGCCTGCGTTGCCACGTCGTGCACGGCGAAGGCGCCGCGGTAGGCCCCGATCTATCGCGTCTCGCGCGCACGGCGACGCGCGAAGAGATCTTGGAGCACGTTCTCGCGCCATCCGCCGAGATCGCGCGCGGTCATGGCGCGACGATCCTCGAACTCGGGGACGGCACCTTGCTCACCGGTCGCGTGCTCGAGGAGAACGTCGAGCGATTGCGCCTCGCCGACTCGAACGGCGCCGTACGCGACGTCGCGCTCGATCTCGTCGCCAAGCGTCGCGACAGCTCGGTTTCGCTGATGCCCGAAGGCCTCGCGCGCACGCTGACGCCGACAGAATTCGCGGACCTGGTGGCCTGGCTCGAAACGTTGCGCGGCCCATGACGACTGCCCGCGCGGGCCACGTCACTGCTAGAAAAAAAGTGGCGCATCCGGCTTTCGTGTGGGTCAGCGCGCCCGTGCTGGCCCGGCGACCCCGCGCTCCCGGGCTTCTACGCGAGCGCCGGTGAACTCCGCGGTTCGAAAGCGTCCGCGCGCGGTGTTCGGATTCAGGACCCGCGCGGCGCGAGCTCACACCGTGCGCGTCCGCGGGCGCGTCGACGAGCGCGTCGGCGAGTGCATCGGCGGGTGCGTCGGCGTGCGCGTCTGCGAGCGCGTCGACGGGCGCGTCGACGGGCGCGTCGGCGAGCGCGTCGGCGAGCGCGTGGGCGTGGGCGTGCGCGCCTAAGTGCGCCTCGGCTAGCGCATCGGCGGGTGCGTCTGCGTCTGCGTGCGCGTCTGCGTGCGCGTCGACGGGCGCGTCGACGGGCGCGTCGACGGGCGCGTCGGCGAGCGCGTCGGCGAGCGCGTCGGCGAGCGCGTGGGCGAGCGCGTGGGCGAGCGCGTGGGCGTGGGCGTGCGCGTGCGCGTGCGCGCCCAAGTGCGCCTCGGCGTGCGCGCCTGCGAGCGCGTCGGCGAGCGCGTCGGCGAGCGCGTGGGCGTGGGCGTGGGCGTGCGCGTGCGCGTTCGCGCCCAAGTGCGCCTCGGCGTGCGCGCCTGCGAGCGCGTCGACGGGCGCGTCGACGGGCGCGTCGGCGAGCGCGTGGGCGTGGGCGTGCGCGCCTAAGTGCGCCTCGGCGTGCGCGCCTGCGAGCGCCGCCTGCGAGCTCCTCCGTCGGATCAGGCTCTGCACCCCGCTCGGGCCCCCGCAGCTGGATCCGGCCGCG
>CAZKIY010000400.1:0-3782 GCA_964552875.1 uncultured Planctomycetaceae bacterium | reverse complement strand
GCAACGAACGCTCGTGCGGTGCGAACGTGGCCGCGAGGACTTGCTCGAAATCGTGCGCCAGGAGCGCGGATTCGATCACGACGCCCGCGCCCGTCGCATCGGCGCGCGCGAGCAGCGCAACGGGGCCGCCGCTCTCGATCGGCAACGTGGCACGGCCCTCGGCGTCGAGTTGCGCGCGAGCGAGCGTCGATCCCGATTCGTCGCGCAGCTCGACGAGCCAACCTGCACGCGGTGCGCCGTCTCCGTCCACGAGTCGGATGCGTGCCCATGGAACGCGCGGCAGCGCGAGATCGAGTGTCAGGCGTGCATTCGCTTCGACCTCCAGGCGTCGTGTCACGAACGGTCCCACGGCGTCGCTCGCCGACGCGACGACGAGCACGGATCCCGGCGGGATCGCCAACGCGTGCGCGATGCCCGACGGACCCGTCGAGTGATCCTCGCGGAAGCCGCCTTCGGCCGCGCTGAAGGACACGAGCGCGCGCGGCACGGGACGACCGTCGGCGTCCAAGACGCGCACCTCGAGGCCTGCGCGAGCCGCTTCCGAACCGAGGGTACGGCCGCGACCGATCTCCGCGAACGGCGTCAGCGCGGCTAAACCCGCGGCGACGCTCGGCTCGTCTCCGCCGACGAAGAGCCACGGATCCTCGAAGACTCCGTTCCCGGCCGAATCCGACAGGAACCGAGCCAGATCGCGGCGCGGGCGTCCGCTGAACGCCGCGCCGACAATCGGGAGATCACCGAGCACGGGCACGTCGCCCTCGGCCGCGCGCGCGCCGTCGAGCCCGAGCTTCACGACCTGCGGCGAGCCGGCGCGCACGCGCACGCGCCGCAGCGGCGTGCTGCCCACTCCGGCGCGAGCCGCGCGCACGACGAGCGCGACTTCCGGTTCGTCTCCCCGCCAACGCAGTCGGAGTGCGCCGTCCCAGTCCGTGTTGCCGACGAGCGCCAGCGACCCAGGTTCAGGACCGAGCCAGACGCGGCAGCCCGCGGTCGCGCGACCGGTGGGGTCCAGCGGTTCGATCGCGACGTCGAAGGCGAACGCGGCCGGGATCGGCGCCTCGATCGGCCGCCCGATCACGCTCGGGATCGGCGCGACGGGCGTGACAGCGTCCGTGCGCTCGGCACGCGATGCAGGCGTCTCGGCGAGTCCACTGCTCGAGCGCGCGACGGCTCCGGTGTCGGCGACCGCGAGCGGCTCGACGCGGCGCGCGCCGTCGTCGCCACCTCCGATCCAAAGAGCGACGGCGACGACCGCCGCGACTCCCGCGATAGCGCCCGCGGCCTTCACGACGACCGCCTGCGTGAACCAGCCCGCCGTCGAAGCCGCGATCGCCTCGTCCGGCATGCCGACGAGGACCAGCAATGCGCTGCGCATTCCGCCGCAACGATCGGACAACCTTCGGTCGAGCTTCTCCTTCAGCTTCGCCTGCGCGCGCTGCAGTCGACTGTTCACCGTCGCGACCGACGCGTCGGTCGCCTTCGCGATCTCGCGCGGCGGCAGCCCCTCGAAGTAGCGGCGCATCACAGCCTCGCGATACGGCTCGTCCAGCGCCAAGACTTCGTCGACGACGGCGCGCAACACCTCCGCGCGCTCCGTCGCGTCGTAGCTCGAGTGCGCGCAATCGCGATCCTCGACCCAGTGCGTCTCGCGCACGCGACGTCGCCCATCCGAGCGCAGCCGACTGATCGCGAGCCCCTCAGCCACGCGACGCAGCCAGCCGCCGACCGAATCGTGGCGCGGCGGAGGTTTCTCCAACGCGCGGATCCACGTCTCTTGAAGCACGTCCTCGGCCGCATGCTCGTCCCCGAGGATCGACAACGCCAACGCGCGGATCGACCCCGCGTGCGCGAGCATGACGTCGGGCGGCAGGGCACCTCCAGCGGGGACGGACATCGTTTCCATGGTGCCCTTCGACCGCCGCCCGGAAGGGATCCGAGGCAGGAACTTCGTCTAATCATGGGCGCGGGGCCCATCCGGTGCATTGGACGGACCCCGCGCTTCACTCAGGCCGTGCTCACGGCGTGAACGTGATCTGAAGTCCGTTGGAGAGGTTGAACCGTTGGCCGCAGGGTCCGGCGATATTGCGGTACCAGCCCTGGAAGTAGCGCGTTTCGCCGACGGACACACCGAGTTGGGCCGCATACCCGGGCCCAAAGGTGGTCGTGCCGGCGCCATTCGTGAACTGAACTCCGAGCCGGGTCACAGAGCCGCCGACACAACGGAGCCCGTCGCCAAACGGCGTGCCCACACCGCCGGCGACCGCACTCGTGCCCGAGTAGAGGAGAACCGGCACGTTCGGGGGCAGCTGGAGGAATGCGAGCAAGAGGTCGTCGTTCGCGATGCCGTCGGTCTCGAACCCGAGGAGTTGAGCTCCGATGCCGATGCCCAGAGAGTTCGCACAGCCGCTCTCGGCCGTGCCTGAGTTGCCGCACGGGCACAACGGCGAATCACCCGCGCAGAACGCGTCGCCGACACCCTCGTGGTCGTGGAAGTCCACGGAGATCGAGTACGGGTTGTCGATGTTCACTGACGAGACCGAGTCGTCGTAGACCGGGAAGACTTCGAGTGCACTGTCTACCGCTCCCGAGCTGTCCTGGTCGTGCGCGGTGACGATCAGATCGGATGCTCCCGAGATGTCACCGAGGAAGATCTCGCCGCCGGGCACGGTGACGGCCATGTCGTAGAAGTTCTGGTTCGGCAGAATCGCCCAGAACGGTGCGGCCTCGGTGGCCCCATCGATCGAGCCATTCCCGCTCACATCGAAGCCGACTTGAACGAGCTGGTTCGCGCGATCGAGCAAGTACCACTCGCCTTGAGCGCCGACTTCCGCGCTGGTCAAGTCGGCGGGGAGGAACTGGGTCGGAATCCATGCGGTCTGAACTTCGGCCGGGTTGTCGATGATGCCGCTGCCATTCAAGTCGAGCAAACGGTACAGCCCGCGCGAAGCGGCCGTCCCATTCTCGAGCACGTAAACGAGCCCGTCGTACCCGACGTCGATGGACGTCAGGATCGACGCGTCGAGCGGCAAGGACGCTCCGGACACCCAGTACACTCGCGACTCGTTCGCATCATTGGCGTCTCCGTCGGCATTGAGGTCGCGGAGACGAATGACCGTGTCCGCGTTCGATCCGTTCGTGTTGGCGTTCGTGACCCAGACTGTGCCGAGAATGCGTACCGTGATCGAAGTGACCTGCGGCATCACCACACCCGAAGCGTTGCCGCCCGGCGCGCCATCGAAGTAGAGCAACGCTTCGCCGGCGTCGTTGGCGTCGCCGTCGTCGTCGTTGTCGCGCAGGACGAGGATGCGCTGGTCGATGCTGTCACCGATGAACACTTGGTCGTTCGGATCGGCCGACAGCGCGACCGGATTCGTGAGCCCGAGCGGCGCAACCTGTCCGTCGTAGAACAGCACGGTTTCCCCGATGTCGTTGAAGTCGCCGTCCTCGTTCACGTCTTGGCAGCGGAAGACTTGGTCGAGCGTGGGGTCCGTGATGAAGATGATGGTCAGGTCCGAACCGACGCCTCCCGCGATGGCCGCGGAGGCGAGGAGTGCGGCGCTGACTGCCGCTTGAAATGTGCGTTTGGTCTCGAGGCGCATGGGAGGTCCACGTGGGGAGAGGCGGTACGAGGCGGAGCGCCGTCGATGCACGGCGTACGAAGCGGCCCCTCGCCCGCCGCTCCCACGGAGTCGCGGACGGGCGAGGAGGCCGGAAACCTCGAAGGAAACGGCGACTCTAGATCGCCGCCGCAGAGTCATCCCCGACCGGCGCGCGGAGTTCCC
>CAZKIY010000399.1:0-3809 GCA_964552875.1 uncultured Planctomycetaceae bacterium | reverse complement strand
GTTCCTCGCCGTCGAGGAGCCGGATCGACAGTTGCGCAGTAGGTTCGAAAACGACCTCGGCCATTCCTTCGTCGCAGTTCACTCGGCGCACCACCCCACCACCGAGGGGTGGGACCATCATTGCGACGTCGTAAATCTCCTCGCTCAGTGCTCCGAAAGAAGCGCGCCCGACGGAGTCGGTGTTCCGCCACGCGTACCAGCCCGAGTCCGTCGACCGAAGTGAGACTTGGACGCCCGAGACCGGGGTTCCGTGACCGTCGACCACGCGCACGACTCGAGCAGGTCCACCGGTGCGCACGATGACGCGACCTGACTGCAGTTCCTCGAGCGTCGGGATGACGGACCCCAAGCACATCCCCACCAAATCGTTCACGGACACCCGAATGCGATCGCCGATCACGGCTTCGAATCTCACGCGGCCGCTTGCCGGAACGGGCGCAAACTGATGACTCGGTGAGGAGTGGCCCCGCTCGAACGACTGCACGGCAATCGAACAGTCGGTGCGAACAGGTAAATCGGAGTCCCACACGACCTCCACGTCGAGCGCGCGCCCCTGCGTGAGATCGAGCGTCACGGCTGCTTCTTCCCCCGCTCGAGCGACGCACGTCTCGGAGTAGCTCACAGCACCTGCGGACCAGACGGCGACGAAGTATCCGGCGGGATCGAGACCCTGGAATCGCACGAGACCGGCCGAGGAGAACTTCTGCGCCTCCACCTGCGGCGTCTCGTCGAGCTCGACATACCACGACTCCGGATCGAGGCCCACGGGTAGCCTCAGTTCGACCCGAATCGATGCGGGCTCCTCCAACGTGACGAGCCCCAAGTCGACTTCACCGAGCTGCTCGACCTTTCGTCGAATCCAGGCCGTCGCCCGTCCGGGGTGGCGGACCTCGACGGACGACGGTTCCCCGATCGCGAGGCCTTCTACGCGAAAACGACCTTGATCGTCGCTAAGCACCAGCGGTCCGAACGGTCGCATTCGTGTACTGACCTCGGTGGTCCACACTTGGATTTCGGCCCCTGCGATGGGCTCACTCGATCGCGCATCGCGTACGAGACCTCGGCCAGCCGCGCCCGGAGCGAGTTCGAACTCGAGCGGCTTAGTACCCGGAATTCGTAGGTCGACGACTTGCCCCTTCGATCGAGGGTGGTCCGCCGAGACCGCGAAGACGATGGTCTCTTCGAGAGTCAAACCCTCGAGCGAGAACCTTCCGTCCTTACGATCACTGAAGTCCACGATCCGAGTTCCAGTCACGATCGACACGGGGTGGTGAAGGATCGTGAACTCGGTGACAGGCTCGCCCCCACAGCGGACTACACCTGCGAGGCTCGCGCCGGGCGAGAGGACGACGTCGAAGCTCCCTTCGAAATTGCCACTCACTTCGAGACTGCGTCGATAGCCAACGAATCCGTCGCGGTCGACGACGAGCCAAACGATGCCGAGCGGCGAGTGCTCGAGTACCGCTATGCCGGTTGCGTCCGACTGCTTAGTTGCATACTGCCAGCGCTGATCGCGATTCCAAGCCCACTGGACTTTCGCATCAGCGAGCGGTGCACCGGAAGAATCCGTCACGCGAACGGGGAAGCGAGACCCGAGCATGACGGTGAACTCGACTTCGACGTGGGCACCAGGGGTCGGCTCCTCAACTTCAACATGCTGAGGTATTCCCGCACCGTCGAGCTCGAACACGTAGCGGTCTGCAGAAATCCAAGCTGCGGAGCGTGAGCCAATCGACCTCAGAGCCTCGATCGTCGCGGAATCTACGAACTCGCGCTGACTGCCCGTCAAAGTGAACACATCCACCCGGGCCTGTGATTCGGTGATCTCGGCGGATTCGGAGCTGAACCGCGCGCTCCACGAGAAGGACGGGCCCAGCCGCAGCTCGACCGAATCCGGTGCGGTCCCGATCCAGCCTGGCGAATTTCCTGCCTCATGCTCGGCAGAGAGGATCATCCGACCCCCGAGGTCAGGCACGATGACTCGACCATCCGCGTCTGTGACCGACCGCCGCTGCAACGCAAAGGATGCTTGAAGTTCGAACCGGTCGAGGCTGCTGCGTTCGCGATACCCCAGGCGGCGCCGCTGCACAACGAGAGCGCCGGGTGCGGGTTCGCGATCGGCCTGGACGACGCGCACCGAGATAGGCTCGGCCCGCTCAAGGACGAGGATCGCCGGCAGACTACCGAGCCGGTCCGCCGGATCGACTTTCCAGAACTTCGCGAGGTGCGATGGGTGTGTCAGCCAGACAACGGATGGCGTGCCGCGAGCACCCGGAGGCTCCGTGAGTGCGAAACGTCCGAGATCGTCGGTGAGCGCTGAAGTCGTCGCTGCACTCCATTTATCTTGGTCAGCTCGCGGCCAATCGAGACCAAGGTTGGAGCTTCCCGTATCAAGCGCGGTCCAGCTGACGTCAATGCCTTCGATCGGATTTCCATCCGGACCCACCACGATGCGCGCGATCGTCGACTCGACCCGACTCTCTGTGCCCGCCGCGATGGGCGCGTCGCGAAGTTGTGAGCTTGGATCCGAGGCCGGTACGCTCGACGATGGAACGACGTGCGCACCATCGGGAGCACCAGGATCGGGCGGCGGTCCTTCCTGTTCCGTTCGGCGGAAGAACAGAACCATGACGAGGGCAACAACACCAGCGAAAGCGATGAGCAATCGTCGTTGGACGCGCATGGAGCAACCCGGATCAGCCACCGCCGCCTACAGAGCCGGGAGGCGGGTTGGTCTGGTTCCCCGCCGGTATCCGATGTTTGATCATGGACGCGCTCCCGCCTTGAGGACGAGGTGGAACTCCTTGAATGCCACCGCTCTGTGCGAGCGCGCGGTCGAGGTCACCCAACGCGGACGCGAGCAGCAAGGCAACGATCACAGACCTAGACCAGCGCATGCAATATCCTCCCGACATTCTGGGCGGACCGAGCCCAAACAGTGTGTAGCGTCCGATCTGCTTCGCGATTCCATGATCGCTTGAGCGCAGAAACGGTCTTCTCGATCCGGATTCCATGCTCCGCGACTGAAGACAAGTCTTGGGCAGCGATCTCTTCGAGCGCAGCCGCAGCGAAAAGGGCCGGCTCGATCTCTCCGAGCCGAATAGAGCACCACAACTCGATGATCCAGGCACTCGCCAATCCTGGGTGAAGCGTCCGGGCTCGATGAGCGGCTAGTCGGGCACGCAACCACTGGTCACGTTGCTCTTCCAAGCCAGCGATGCCCTGCCACGCGGCAGCAGCGAGTTCGACAGAAGTTGCGAACTCGAGTCCACTCGAGAACGAGGTACGAGCAGCTTCGGGCCTCGAAGCGAGTGCGTAAGCAATACCCGCGAGGATCCGGCCGTTGCACGACGGCACCAAGCGGTGGGCGAGCACGCACAGAACTTCAGGCCGCGGCCAAAGAATCGCCTCTGGGGAAGCGATCGCTTGGAGAGACGCGCTAGTGGCGTCGGCTTGTCCATCCATCTTCCGGGCGATCAGCCCCTTCGAGGCCAGCGCCGCAACCTCACGCGCTGTTGGAACCGGGATCGTACGCGAGGGTCCAATGCCGCGAGTGACGCGGACTACCCCCTCAGGACTGGTCGCGATCAGCAGCCAAGCCGCAGCGCGCAACGCGTACGCCACTTCCTCGCGATACACCTCGACGAGGTGCCGCTCCGCCCGACTCAAGCTCGACTCCGATCCCGTCAACCACGACCGGTCCTCGCGCAGCGCACACATCTCCGCCCCGGGCTTCACGCGCAGCAGAACGGAATCCGGCCGCTGCGCGATCTCGCGCACGAGTTCCATCACTTCGGGGCGTAGTTGGA
>CAZKIY010000398.1:0-3814 GCA_964552875.1 uncultured Planctomycetaceae bacterium | reverse complement strand
GAAACGGCACTTTGGACGCGGATCAGGTTGATCACGCGACCGCTGGCGTCGGCGCTGCCTGCTTCGGCGAACGAGCGGGCCGCGTCTTCGGCGCGCTTGGCCGAGACACCGTCGGGAACCGAGCCCGTCAGCACGAGCGCATTGCGATCAGCAGCGGCCTGGACGCCGATCGTGCCGGCGATGGCCTTGAGCGCATTCTCGAGGATGGACAAGTCTCGACGAACGACGATGTCGTACGTCTCCGGCTCGCCGTCCTTGAACCACACGATCACGTTCGTGCGGCCGACCTTCTTGGCCGTGATGATCAATTCACTGGCTCGGCCCCCTTCGACACTCGCGATCTCGGGATTCGCCATCTTCACGCCAACCTGGTCCGTCGCGATGGCCTTCGAGAACTTCAATCGTGCCAATGAGCCTTCGACGAGAACCAGATTCCCACCGTCGCGTGACCCGCCGTTCGTCTGGAATTCGGCGAGGGCACTCGGGCCTTGCTGCGGGCCGGCGCCATAGAGCGGGATCGCCGCTCCGAATCCGAGGACGGCGCACGCCCCGAGGACGAACATCGTCGAGCCCGAGTTCCTTCGGCGCCCCGCGGGTTGGTTCGGTGCGGATTGGTTCAATGCATCGAGCATTCTCATCGCAGCACCTCCGCGTGAACGGGTTCCGTCGTCGGTGATTGGCAGTTCATGGGGGGGATCTCGGGTGTCGGTCTTCGGTGTCGTGCCCCGTCGCGCGCGGCTCGACACACCCGTACCCGGGCCGAGTCCGCAGCCGCGCGTTGCGGCGGGTCAGGTTTCTTGAAGGGAGAAACGGGGCTTCAGCCGCCGCGCGTCATGCCCTCGGCGAGTTTCAGGAACTGGAGAAATGTCGGCCCGAGCGTGCAGACGAAGATCCCGGGCAAGAAGCAGATCACGAGCGGGAAGACGAGCTTCACCGTCAGCGATTGCGCCAGCATGTTCGCGTCCTCGCGACGACGACCGCGCAAGTCGTCGGCTTGGTTGCGCAGCACGCGCGTGAACCCGGCGCCGACTTGTTCCGCTTGCACGAGCGCGGAGGTGAACACGTTGATCGATGGCAGCTCGATGCGCTTCGCGAGTCGGCGGAAGCACTCGACGCGGCCCACGCCCGACAAGCCTTCGACTTGGAAGGTGCGCATCTCCTGGAAGAGCGGGCGTTTGCCCGGGCTCGTCTCGATGACCTTGTTCAGCGCGCCGTCGAAGCTGAGGCCCGATTCGCTCATCGTCGCGAGCATCTCGAGCGTGACCGGCATGTCCTGCTCGACCTCTTGAATCCGTCGCGTTCGCGCGGAACTCACGATCGCGAACGGTGCGAGCGCGAGCACGGTCATGAAGATCCACGGTGCGCCGTAGAGCAACGGGCGCATCAGATCGCCCACGCCGCCGGGGATATCGCCCGCGGCTTGCAAGGAGTCCGTCACGATTCCGCTGCTCGTGATGGTCAGTGCGACCGCGAGCCCCGCGACCACGCCGACCGCCGTAGCGGCGAGGAACATCGCCGGCGCCGTCTGCGAGCGGAAGCCCGCGAGGTACAGCCAACGACGGAGGAAGTTCTGTCCTTCGAGGTCCTCGATCTCCTCACGCGCTTCGAAAATCGCTTCGTCCTCGGCCCACGCGCGGCGCCGCGCGATCTCGGCCGCCCGCCAGCGCGAGTACACGACCCACGCACCGACGATGGCCAGGACCCAGAGTCCGAGCACTGCGAGTAGGCGCACGTCGATCGCTGCGAAGAGTGTGGTGCTCATGGATCGCGCCTAGAAGCGCAGCTGCGTGAGCCGCGTTATCCACAGGAGGCCGATCGCCTGCAGCACGATTGCTGCCGCGACGATGTTCGAGCCGACGGGGTGCCTCAGGAACTCTTCGAATCCAGCAGGATTCGTGCGCCACATCATCGCCCCGAGGAAGTACGTGATCAGCACGATGCCGATGACCGAGGCCTGCGCCTGCGTCGACTGCGCACGAATGCGACGGCCGATTTCGATGCGGTCGCGGATCGTGCGGCCGACCGTCGCGAGCGTCGGCGCCAAGCTGCCGCCCGTTTCGCCGTGCACGGCCATCGTGAACGCGAACAAGCGGTAGGCCTCGAGCGGAACGCGCTCGGCCAGATCCTCGAACACTTGCTTGGGTGTCTCGCCGAAACGGATGCGGCCGAGCGTCTCTTGCAGCTCGGGCTTCAGCGGCTTCCCGGCTTCGTGCGCCGCGCCCTCGATCGCCGACATCAACCCTGATCCCGCGCCCAGCGACGCGACCATCAGATCGAGCGAGTTCGCCAGTTGCGTCTCGAGCTTGATCTGGTGCTGAGCGTGCCGCCAACCCTCGAACAGATGCGCGACGACGCCCAGGATCACGCCCAGGGCGACCGAGTAAACGAGGTCGAATCCCAGCACGAACTTGCAGAGCAGCGCCACGCCGAGACCGACCGCGGGCGGTATCCAACGTTGACGTCGCAGCGACGGTGTCAGTCCGCCGGAGCGCCGGACGGCGCTGACCTGCACGTCCTCGTTGAGCCGCTCGCGCGCGATGCGTTGCAGTCGCGTGTGGCGGAACGCCAATGCGAAAACGAACGCGATCGCGATCGCGAGCGCGATGCCGAGGAGCTTACCCACGCGCCTCTCCGTCCTGCCGCTGGAAGATCTCGAGCGGGACTTGGATCCCCTTCTCGCGCAGCTCGTGGACGATCTTCGGCACGATGCCCGTCGGCGCGAACGCACCGATGACCTTGCGTCCGTTGCGTCCCGTCTGTTGGAAGCGGAACACGTCCTGGAGCAGCGGCGTGCCGCTCTCCATGCCCGTGATCTCCGCGATCGTGTCGATGCGGCGTACGCCGTCGTCGAAGCGGCGCACGCTGACCACGATGTGCAGCGCGGACACGATCTGATCGCGGATCGCGCGAGACGGCAGGTCCAGACCGGCCATGAGCACCATCGTCTCGAGGCGATTCAGCGCATCGCGCGGCGAGTTCGCGTGCACCGTCGTCAAACCACCGTCGTGACCGGTATTCATCGCCTGGAGCATGTCCAGCGCTTCCGCGCCGCGGCACTCGCCGACGATGATGCGGTCGGGTCGCATGCGCAGGCTGTTGATGACGAGATCGCGCGCCGTGATGACGCCGCGGCCCTCGACGTTCGGCGGACGTGTTTCCATCCGCACGATGTGTTCCTGGTCGAGGATGAGCTCGGCCGTGTCCTCGATCGTGACGACGCGCTCGTGTTCGGGGATCGCTTCGGCGAGTGCACCGAGCAGCGTCGACTTGCCCGCGCCCGTGCCCCCGCTGATGAGAACGTTCTTGCGCGCGACGACGACGTTCTCGAGGAACGTGAGCATCTCCCGCGTGAACATGCCGAGGCGAATGAGGTCCTCGCGGCGCAGGCGTTGACGACCGAACCGACGAATGGAAATCGTCGGGCCGTCGAGGCTGACCGGCGGAATCGTCGCATTGACGCGGCTGCCATCGGGCAAACGCACGTCCACCATCGGCGATGCTTGGTCGATGCGGCGACCGACGCGCGCGGCGATGCGCTCGATGACGCGCTGCACGTGCTCGTCGTCACGGAAGCGCACGTCCGTCTTGATCAACCGCCCGAAGCGCTCGACATACACCTGGTCGAAGCCGTTGACGAGGATGTCGGACACCGCCGGATCCGCCAGCAGCGGCGCGAGCGGACCCAGTCCCAGCGTTTCCTGCGTGAGCTCGTCGGCGAGACGCTCGCGCTCGGACGCGTTGAGCGGGATGTCCTCGGTCGCGAGGACGCGCGCCACGAAATCCTGCACCGCGGCCGAGATCGCGTCCTCGCCAC
>CAZKIY010000397.1:0-3830 GCA_964552875.1 uncultured Planctomycetaceae bacterium | reverse complement strand
CTGTCCGACTTCCACGGCGCGGGCACGAACCCGTTCTACTTGCCGAAGGAGTCGATTCCACCGGCCGAATCGTTGGCGCAGATGAACAAGGCGATCTACGCCTGGGCCAAGGAGCGCAAGAACGTCGTCGTGGTCCCGCTCGCGGAGATGCTGCGCAAGATCATCGTCGACGAGCCGATCACGGTCGGTGGCGTCACGTTCGAGAAGGGGTCGAAGGCGCGACTGCTCCAGGGGGACAATTTGCACACGACGCTCGAGGGCACGTGCGCGTTGTGGTGCATCGCGGTCGAGGCGTGGCGCGCCACGGATCCGACGATTCCGGCCGAGGCGTTCCTCGCGAACCCGACCGAGCTCGCGAAGAAGGTCGAGGCCGCCGCCGCGAGTGCCCCGGTGAAGCCGAAGCGCGCGAAGCCGGGCAAGGCGAAGCCGAAGAAGGCCGAGAAGGCCGGGACGGGCGGTTGAACGGATCCGGGCGCCTCCGCTCGGTGTCTTTTACCGGTCACTCGGACTGCGCGAGCCTCTGGATGCGGATCTGGCATGTAGATCCGGAATGCAGATTCGCGGCGCCGTTCCAGAGCCCGCGAAGATTGCCGGACCGACGGGCAGCACGGGCGGACCCAGCAGCGTTCGAGAGCGTGTAGGCTCGATTCCCTCTCACGCTCTCAGACCTTTTGCTTCTCGCGCATCAGGACAGGTGACGCCGCCAGCGTGTCGTAACCGGTGATCGCGCCGGTCGCGACGTCGATCGTCCCGAACTGCAGGACTCCGGTCGGGCACGACTGCACGCACGCAGAACAGCGCACGCACTCCGGGTCGGCCATCGGCAATCCCTTGTTCGCGAAGTTCATGACGTCGATGCCTTGGTGGCACACACTCGTGCACACGTTGCACGAGATGCACTTCTTCTTCTCCGCGAGGATCCGGAACTTCGAGAAGCGCGCGTAGACGTGCATCAACGCCGCGAGCGGACATCCGAACCGGCACCACACGCGCCCCGAGAAGTGCCAGTAGAGCCCGACGCCCAGGATGCCGGCCCACAAGAGGTCGACGAACCAGACGTAGTTGAGTACGGGCAGATCGTGGAAGAGGTATGCGAAAGTCCTCGAGAAGGGTCCGCCCGGGAACGACCACGCCAGGATCTTCGCGACGAGGAGAAGGAAAGCGAACGCCAAGAAAACTTGGCCCACGAGGTTCAGTCGATTCCAGTTCTTGCCGTGCGGCATCTTCTCGCGCTCGGTGTCCCCGAGCGTCTCGGCCAAAGCGCCGCACGAGCAAATCCAGCTGCAATACGCGCCCTTCCCCCACTTCCACACGATCGCGGGGATGATCACGAAGGTCTGGACGAGGCTCACCGCGAGCCACGCCCACATCGGCTGCTCGGTGAATACGTTCCAGAAGAAGAGCGGCCACGCGAGGACGAAGCCGAACGCGCGCCAGTACTCGCGACCGTGGCCGTAATCGGCCTTGGGGAAGAACGCGTCGGCGAACGACAAGCCTGCGCCGGTGTCGAAGAACCCAACGTTGCCCATCCAGGGCAGGACGAGATACGGCAAGAGGAACAGCGGCACGACCTGGATCGCCGCGAGAGTCCACGTTTGAACGGTCACGTACGGCGTCTTGCGACGTCGGATGCGCGCGATGCCGAACGCGACGACGGCGATGCAGTACGCGAGCGAGTAGTAGAAGCCGGGTTCTCCGAGCGAGATCTTCAGCGTTCCGAGCAGGGTCGACTTGTCCGCGAAGGCGCCGCCGAGAGCGGCCCACGCATCGGGCACTTGGAATGGGAACCAACCGTTGCGTTGGAACGCTTCGCTGATCCCGAAGTACACGCCGCCCTTCTTCCAGTGGTAGACGAAGACGGCGGCGAGGACGACGAGCGCGAGGGTGACCCAGCTCATCGCGGTCCACTCGGACCTGATCTTCACGCCGCTCTTCCGGAAGAAGTCGAGCGGCGCCTCGCGTCCGATCATCGAGAAGACCGCATCGTTCGCGATGCGTCGATCGACACCGCCCGCCTCGCGCACGACGACTTCACGGTCCTCGATGGCGCGCACCTGGCTCTCCATCAAGAGCTCGATCTTCCCCGGCTTGCGGTGCCCTTCGAGGAATCCGCCGACAGCGGTCGTGACGCGTTCGCTCGAAGGCGTGGTCACCGAAACGTTCGCCATCGGATCAGCGCGCAGCCGCTCGAGGCGCTCGACGTTCTCCGGCTTCGGACGCGCGAACTCGGGTTTCCGATAGGACAGCGAGACCGTTGCACCGCACTGCGCCAACGCGATCGCGGTCTCGAGCGCGCTGTCCCCGCCGCCGACGACGAGCACGTTCTTGCCGGCGAATTCTTTGGGATCGTGCAGGCGGTTCGCGACCTTGCCCGAGTCCTCGCCCGGCACGCCGAGCCGCCGGAAGTTCCCCGAGCGCCCGATCGCGACGATGACGCGCCGCGCGCGGATCGGCTCCCCCTCCGCGAGAATGACTGCGAGCGTGCCGTCCTTGCGCTCGATGCGCTCCGCCCGCGCGATCCGCGGTTTCACGCCGCGCGCTTCGGCCTGGGCGCGCATTTCGTCGAGCAAGGGTTCCTTGACCTGCGCCGTGAACTGAAGATCGCCGAACGGCGTCATCTCCGTCGGGTAGGTGTAGATCGGCTTCGCCTTGGGGAAGTTGACGACGGTCGAGAAGACCTCGGAGGCTTCGAGGAGTTCGCAAACGAGACCGCGCTTCGAGGCCTCCATCGCGGCCGCGACGCCCGAAACTCCGGCTCCGATCACGACCAGATCGACGACGCCCGACGCTCCGGCGCCGCGCTCCTTCTGGAACGCCGGATCCTCCGCGATCCGTGCGACTGCGCGCGCGCCCGTCTCCGACGAGAACTTGAGCAGCGGGATCCCGGTCAAGTCGCCGACGACGTAGATCCCCGGGACGTTCGTGCTGCCGTCGGACTCGACCTTGGGGAGCTTCTCGACGGTCCCCGCGGGCCAGCGCAAATGGAGCCACTCGACATAGCGCGCGAGAAAACCCGGTTTGCGCACCGACTTCGAAGGCGTGGGAACAGCGGCGGTCGTCGTCATCGGGGAGCTCCGAGCGTAGTTCCAGATCGCGACATGAGGTGCGCGGCCGGAAGAGAGCGTACTACGCCTGCTCCCCGGATCCCGGACCGCCGATTCCTTTGGGCTGCGGCAATCGCGGAGCTTGATCCGCGCGCGGCAAGCGCTCCAATCCGGTCGGTGGAAAGCGCACACGCACACGGCCTCGAGCCGGGCTCCCTGTGGGCCGATGACGAGCTCGTGCCCACGACGCGCGCCTCGGTCGGTACACCGCCGACGTTCGAAGCCGTCGCCGACGCCGTGCGGCACGCGTTCGGCTTCGACTCGCTGCGACCGATCCAAGAGGAAGCCGTGCGCGCGACGCTCGCGGGTCGCGACGTCGTCGTCGTCATGCCGACCGGCGGCGGCAAGAGCTTGTGCTTCCAAGCCCCGGCTCTCGTGCGCGAAGGACTCACCGTCGTCGTGAGTCCGCTGATCGCCCTCATGGAGGATCAAGTCGCGGGTCTCCTCGAGAACGGGATCGCGGCGGCGCAACTCACGAGTTCGCAAACGGCGGACGAGCGTCGCGAAGTCGAACGCAGGCTCGCGCAGGGTGAGCTGAAACTCCTCTACGTCGCGCCCGAACGATTGGCCGCCGACGGTTTCCTAGCGTGGCTCGAGCGCAGCGGCATGAGCGCGCTGGCCGTCGACGAAGCGCACTGCATCAGCCACTGGGGTCACGATTTCCGCCCCGAATACCGCTTGGTCGGCGACGTGCGCGCGCGCTTCCCGCACGTGCCGATCCTGGCG
>CAZKIY010000396.1:0-3830 GCA_964552875.1 uncultured Planctomycetaceae bacterium | reverse complement strand
ATCCATCGAGGAACTCATCGGTTCGCTCGTGCTGCACGCGCAGCCGGCTGCGCGTTGCGAAGCACCTGCTCCGGGCGCACGCAGTTCGAACTCCCACGACGCCGGCGCAGCCAGAGGAGGCGTGACCGCTTGAGGCGCGGATCGTCGCGCTTCGTGCGTCTCCCATGCGGCTCGAGGACCTGACACCGGCGCTCGTGCGGCGCGCCGTCGCGATCTACCTGGAGATCGCGTGGCCCGGGGACGGCTTTCCCCGGCCGCGCGTATCGGTGCGCGACCTCGAGGGCGCGAACACGCTGACGGATCTCTTCGCGCGGTTCGATCCGTTGCCGACGCGCGACCGCGGATCGCTGAAGCGCCACACGCTGCGCCTCGGGAACCGCGAGTACCCGTTCATGAAGTTCGTGGTGCAGGAGTACTTGGTCGATGCCGAGTACTTCTTCGCGGTGGACACGCACGACGACCTCGACGTGCGGCCCACGGACCCGGACTTCCCGCGTTGGATGGACTTGAAGCGCACCAACGCGCGTTTGAAGAAGGAGATCGAAGCGGCGTGGGCGCGCGAATGTCTGCCGACCTACGGCGACCTGCGGCTGATCGCCGAGGGTCTCGCCAAGATCGAGCGGGAAGGGGAGAAGCGCGCGCGCTTGCTCGTCGTCGACGACGAGACCGAGGTTTGCAGGGGCCTGGGCGCCTTGCTCAAAGGCCGCGGTTACGAGGTCGAGCTCGCGTTCGATGGCGCGCAGGTTCTCGAGCGCCTGCGTCAGGATCCGCGGCCCGACCTCCTGCTGCTCGATTTCTCGATGCCCGAAGTGGACGGCGAGGAGGTCCTGCGTCGCGTGCGCGCGGATCCGTTGACGAAGGACTTGCCCGTCCTGCTCGCGACGGCCTCCACGATCGACCTGGAGCGGATCCCGAAGACGTCCGGGGTCCTACGCAAGCCGTATCCGCGCGAGGTCTTGTTCGCGATGCTGAGTCAGCTCCTCGAGCGGCGGGCCACGCCCGAGAAGCCGTGACAGAAGCTGGAGGCGTCGCTCGGCGACGCGAGAACCGTCCGTCCTTCGAAGGGTCGGAGAACCCTGTCCAGGGCCCGGTGCGACACCCCGCAGCGAGTGAGCCGCTGAATTCTCCTCAGTCTCCGAGCCGTCCATCGCGTTCCAGGGCGCGGGCACCAGGATCTCGGGCGCGTCCGCAGTCCGAAGCTTCCCTCCGTACCCCGGCTGGCTTCTAATCTGCCGCTCGAATCGCACAGCGTGGACCCGGGACGCCCGGCTCCCGCGCCGTGCTCCACCGCACCGGCATCCATGGTTTTCGACTGGGACAAGCTGACCGACCGTCTGGGGACGATCGGCGAGAACGTCGGCACGACGCTCAAGGGCATCTTCGGCGCTCGGAACGAGCGCATGGTCAAGCGGCTCGAGCCGCTCGTCGAGAAGATCAACGCTCTGGAGCCCTGGGCCAAGGGTCTCTCGGCGGAGCAATTCCACGAGAAGACGAACGAGTTCAAGGCGCAGGTCGCGAAGGGTGAGAAGACCGTCGAGGACTTGATTCCCGAGGCTTTCGCCCTCTGCCGCGAGGCCGCCGTGCGCACGCTGGGCATGCGTCACTACGACGTGCAACTCGTCGGCGGCATGATCCTGCACGAAGGCAAGATCGCCGAGATGATGACGGGCGAGGGCAAAACGCTCGTCGCCACGTTGGCCCTGTACTTGAACGCGCTCGGCGGCAACACCGTTTACCTCGTGACGGTGAACGACTATCTCGCGCGACGCGACGCGGCCTGGATGGGGCCGATCTACGACTACTTGGGCGTGGCCGTCGGATCGATCCAATCCGACATGGCCCCCTGGGAGCGCCAACCCGTCTACCTGTGCGACATCGTCTACGGGACGAACAACGAATTCGGCTTCGACTACCTGCGCGACAACATGAAGTCGCGCGTCGAGGACCAAGTGCAGAAGGACCTCGCCTTCGCGATCGTCGACGAGGTCGACTCGATCCTGATCGACGAGGCGCGCACGCCGCTGATCATCTCCGGTCCGGCGGCCGACACGAGCGACAAGTACAAGCTGGCCGACGAGATCGCGCGCAAGCTCGAGAAGGATGTCCACTTCGAGGTCAAGGAGAAGGAACGCTCCGTAGCGCTGCTCGAAAGAGGCATCGAGGTCGCCGAGGAGATGGTCGGCGTGCCGAGTTTCTTCGTGCCGCCGCACGAGGACTGGTTGCACTTCATCGAGAATGCGCTGCGTGCGCACCACCTGAACCGGCGCGACACCGAGTACGTCGTCGAAGGCGACGAAGTCATCATCGTCGACGAGTTCACGGGTCGGAAGATGACGGGACGGCGCTGGTCGGACGGTCTGCACCAAGCCGTCGAGACCAAGGAGGGGCTGAACGTCAAGCAGGAGAACCAGACGCTCGCGACGATCACGCTCCAGAACTACTTCCGCATGTTCAGGAAGCTCGCTGGCATGACCGGAACGGCGATCACCGAAGCCGGCGAGTTCCACAAGATCTACAAGTTGGACGTCGTCTCGATCCCGACGAACATGCCGCTCGCGCGACTGGACCACGAAGACGTCGTCTACCGCACCGCGCCCGAGAAGTGGAAGGCGATCGGCAACGAGATCAGCGAGATGCACGGCAAGGGACAGCCCGTCCTGGTCGGCACGACCTCGATCGAAAAGTCCGAGACCGTCTCGAAGATCTTGACCGGCCGCGGGATCCCGCACGAAGTCCTCAACGCGAAGAACCACGAGCGCGAGGCGACGATCGTCGCGCGCGCGGGCGAACGCGGTGCCGTCACGGTCGCGACGAACATGGCCGGGCGCGGCACCGACATCAAACTCGGTGGGAACTTCGAGCACCGTCTCGAGGAGGCGCTGAAAGCCGCGTCGCTCTCCCTCGGCGACCTGGAGCACTTGGCCGAGATCGACGTGATTCGCAAATCGTTGCGCAAGCAGTGCGACGCCGACGAGCAAGAGGTGCTCGGCCTGGGTGGACTCTACGTCCTCGGCACCGAGCGACACGAAGCCCGTCGCATCGACAACCAGTTGCGCGGCCGCACGGGGCGGCAAGGAAACGTCGGGAAATCCCGCTTCTTCCTGTCGCTCGAAGACGACCTGATGCGGATCTTCTATCGCGACTGGGTCAAGAACGCGATGGAGAAGCTCGGCATGACCGAGGACACTCCGATCGAGTCGGGGATGGTCACGCGCGCGATCGCACGCGCGCAGAAAAAGGTCGAAGACCGCAACTTCGAGAGTCGCCGTTCGCTCCTCGAATACGACGAGGTCATGAATGGTCAGCGCAAGGAGATCTACGGCACACGCCAAGACGTCCTGCTGAAGATCGAGCTCTCCGAGAAGATCCAGGCGATGCTCGGGCGCGTCGTCGAGCGCAATGCGCGGCAGATCCACGTGCTGAACGCCGAGGGCTTCCGCACTTGGTTCCAGCGCAGCTTCGGCTTCGAGGTCGATGCGGGTCTCGCCGCCGACGCGACCGCCAAGGTCGGCGATCATCGGCCGATCACGAAACTCGTTCTCGACGCGTATGCGAAGCGCGAGACCGAGATCGGTACCGATCTGCTGCGACAAGTCGAACGCTACTTGCTGTTGAAGGCCCTCGACGACAAATGGCGCGACCACTTGCTCGCGATCGATGCGCTGAAGGCCGGCATCGGCCTGCGCGGATACGCGCAAGTCGATCCGAAGACCGAGTACAAGCGCGAAGGGTTCCAGCTCTTCGAGAAGCTGCTCTACGCGATCGAGGACGAGGTCACGAGCCTCATCCTGCGGATCCAGATCGATCCGAGTGCCGGTCAGCGCGTTCCC
>CAZKIY010000395.1:1864-3848 GCA_964552875.1 uncultured Planctomycetaceae bacterium | reverse complement strand
CGTCGATCAGCTCCAGCGCGATCCCCTCTCCTCCGCTCGGCGCGTCGGCCGACGCAGCGACCGGCGCGAAGCGGATGCGGCCCGCGAGATCGAACGCGACATCGACTTGCGTCGTCGCGCCCGTATCGATCTCGACTTCGGCGACGAACGGCCGCGCGTGCGCGATCGGGCCGTCGACGGCGTCGCGGTGGGCGCTGAGATGGATCCACCACGAGCCGGCGTCCAAAGGGTCGGTCAGTTGGCCGACTTCGTCCAACGGAACGATGCGCACCTCGCGCAGGCTGCTCGGCAGCTCACCACGTCGCAGAGCGGCGCGCGTCGTGTCGTCGACGACCGAGGCCGGGAAGACGCGCGCGACGACGTCCTTCCAGGCGACGTCCGGCGCGCGGATCTGGAGGAAACCGGGCGGGACGGCCTCCTGTAGATCGACGTCGATCGGGCCTTCCAACGGGCCGGCATACCGACTCGTGAAGGTCAGGAAACCCGGCCCGAAGACCGACAACGTGCCGGCGCGGGCGCCGATCAAGTCCACGAAGCCGCGCGCATCGGTCCCCATGCTCCGACCCGAACCATCGGCCGGCTCGAAGCGGACGATGGCGCCTTCGACCAGTCGCCCGTTGGCGCGAACGGTGACGCGCGCGATCGAGTTCGGCGGTTCGAGAACGAGACCCGCGAGCGGCGGCGTGACGCGGACGACGAACTCAGGACCGATCGGGAACTCGACCATCGGTTGCTTCGTGGCGCTCGTGTAGCCGCGCTCGAATTCGATCGCGCCGGTTCCGAGGCCGCGGATCGCGAAACGACCGTCGTGCTCCGGCGCGACTTCACCGCCCGCGCGCTCGAAGGAACGACCCGTCCACGCGAGCGGAGTGCCGTGAACCGAGAGCACGCGCTCGACCTCCGTGAGATTCCAGCGCACGACCGCTTCGAGGCCGGCATTCGCGGCATTCGGATCCGCGTGGACGACGCCGGTGACGCTCGATCCGGCGCCGAGCGCGATGCGACCGAGGTCGCGGTCCTCGCCGGCCACGAGATCGAGGCGCAACGTCTCCGGTCGCGTGGCACCGCCGAACGCGGCGACGACGACGACGTGTCGGCCCGTGCGTGCCGCGCGCAGCGAGAACGTGCCGTCGTCGCGCACGGCGACGCCTTCGACAGGGTCCGTCGAGAGTCCGCCGAGCTCGTCCACGGCGAAGAGAACCGCCAGGCGCCCGAACGTGGAGCCTGCGCCGGCGTCGTCGTTCCAACCGGCACGTCCGTGCACGCGCGCCGCGGGCGGCTCGACGCGGAACGTGATGGGGATCTCTTGCCGCGCTCCCGCTTCCGCCGCGGTCCGCGCACGCGTCAGCGCATCGGCGTCGAAGAGCACGGGCACGCGCACCGGCAGGCCGTTGGGATGGTCGTACTCCGCGATGAACTCGCGCGGCGCGAGTCCCGTCGGCGCATACCAATCGGTGAGGTCGACTTCGAACGACGCCGCGGCATCGAGTTTCACGACGCGCGGTCCGCGGGCGTCGGCGCGGAGCCTGAGCGTCGGTGCGCCACTCGGCAGGGTCTCGAGCCCGACCACGCGTGCGACGAGGCGGACGCCGGGTTGGAGTCCTGGCGCGACGATCGGCGTCGAGGTCGAACCGCTGCGTCCTTGGGCCGGTGCGTCCGCGAGGCCGCTGTCTGTCCCGCTCGACGTCGCAGCGCGCGCGCTCGAGCCTGCGGGGCCGACGACTGCGACCGCGCGATCCGTCGTGAGTGTTGCGGCCTCGTCACGCGTGACGAACCACACGGTCGCGGTCACGAGCGTCGCGACGGCGGCACCGAGGAGCCAAGCGGTTCCGACGCCGGACGAGATCCCGCCCGCGGTCGTGCTGGTCAGCGCAGCGCTCGGCTTCACGGCGCTCGTCGCGCTCGTCTTCGCCGCGCTGGTCTTCGCCGCGCCGGCCGCGCCCGCTCCGCTGCCAGCAGCACCGCTGCCTGCCGCGCCGCTGCC
>CAZKIY010000395.1:0-1764 GCA_964552875.1 uncultured Planctomycetaceae bacterium | reverse complement strand
CCGCTGCCAGCAGCACCGCTGCCTGCCGCGCCGCTGCCTGCCGCGCCGCTGCCGATTCGCGCGGCGCCGTCGAGTAGTGGTGCGAGTCGCGCCGCTTCGCTGCGCGGCGCAAGGATCGCGAGCGCGGTTCCGAGCGACAAACTCGCGGGCACGAGCTTCCGCAGTTGCGCGAGACCACGGAACACCTGCACGCGGACGGTCCCCGCTTCACGACCCGTGCGCTGCGCGATCTCCGCGTGCGTGAGGTCCTCGAAGAGGTGCATCGAGAGCACTTCGCGGTACATCGAGGGCAAGCGCGCCAACGCACCGGTGACGTGCTCGCGCACTTCGGCTTCGGGAAGATGGGCGTCGGCTTCCGGAACGGTCGGCGACGTCACACGTGCGGGATCCGGGATCCGCGTCGCTGCACGCCGCGCGCGCCGCGCTTCGATCTGGAGGATGCCGACGAGCCACGGCATGAGCCGCTGCTCCGCGTCCCACCGACGCGCATCGCGCAACACGGTGTGCCAAGTTTCCTGCACGAGATCCCAAGCGGCCGACTCGTCGCGGACTTGCCGCCGCGCGATGACGAGGAGCTCGTCCTCGGAGCGCGCCAGCACCTCGGCCAAAGCCTCGGAATCCTCGGCGTCGCGCCAACGAAGGAAGAGCGCCTCCAGCGACTCGATCTCGTGCGATTTCCCCTGCATGAATGGACACCGCTCGGGGGGCCTCGGCCGTTACACCGGACCCCGAACGACGTGTCCAGTCCGCGCCGAAAGCCCGCGGACGTCAAGCTGGGAGGTCAGAGCGTGTGAAATGGTCACACGCTCTCGCGACGGGGAGCGTCGCCACAGGCATTTGAGAGCCCGTAGGCTCGACTTCTGGAGCATCCGGCTTTCGTGTGGGTCAGCGCCCGCGTGCCGGCCCGCCAAGGCCGCGCTCGGGGACCACGACTCGAGCGCGGTTGACCTCTGTGGATCCACTGCGTCCGGGCGCGTTGCCCGGAGCCGCGACCCGCGCTTCGCGCGAAGTCTCACCGTGCGCGTCGGCGCGCGCGTCGGCGTGCGCGTCGGCGTGCGCGTCGGCGTGCGTGTCGGCGTGCGTGTCGCCGTGCGTGTCGGCATGCGCGTCGCCGAGCGCGTCGGCATGTGCGTCGCCGAGCGCGTCGCCGAGCGCGTCGGCATGCACGTCGCCGAGCGCGTCGCCGAGCGCGTCGGCATGCGCCTCGCCATGCGCCTCGCCATGCGCCTCGCCGTGCGCCTCGCCGTGCGCCTCGGCGTGCGCGTCGACGAGCCCGGCTGTGAGCGCCGCCGTCGGATCAAACTCTGCACCCCGCTCGGCCTGCCGCACTTGGATCCGGCCGCGGCGCCTCACTCGTCGCGATGCGTCCGCCCTTCAGCCATCCGAACAGGAGCAGCCACGAGCTCGCTTCGGGCAACGCACGATCCTTGCGCGGCGTCCGATCCATCCACCCGCGGAACCACGGACCCGACGAATGCGCGTCGATTCCGACGATGCGCGCGCCGTGCTTGCGCGCGTTCTGCAGCACGTAGACGAGCGCGTTGCGCACCTCGCGCGGCGTCTTCAAGGCACGCGCGTGGTAGCGGTCGCCGACGACGCGGCCCGTCCGTTCCCACGCGCGATTCAGCGCCTTCGCGACGCGGACGAGAAGCCCTTTCATGCCGCGCGCCAGCGCGATCTCGTCCTGTGCCTCGGCGACGAAGTGCAGGTGGTTCGATTGGATCGAGTACTCGATGAGCCGAAAGCCGAATCGATCCGCGCCCG
>CAZKIY010000394.1:0-3854 GCA_964552875.1 uncultured Planctomycetaceae bacterium | reverse complement strand
TTCGTGTCGGTGAAGAACGCCGACAAGCGCGCGATCGTGCCCGAATGCCGCACGCTCGCGGCGCTCGGCTACGAACTCATGGCGACGGAAGGCACGTGGCGCGCGCTGAAGTCGATCGGCATCCCGTGCGAGCGCGTGAACAAGGTCCACGAAGGCCGCCCGCACGTCGTCGACCTGATCAAGAACCGCGAAGTCGTGCTCGTGCTCAACACGCCCTACGGCAAGCAACAGCGCGTCGACGACTCCGCGATCCGCGCGGCGGCCGTGATGGCCGGCGTGTCGTGCATCACGACGCGCGCCGGCATCAGCGCCGTGGTCAGCGCTCTGACGGCGATCCACCGCGGCGATTACCAGGTGCGCACGATCCAAGAGCACTTGGCGACTCACAAGAAGGCGCGCGTCCCGGCGCGCGCCTGATCCGTCCATAACGGGCCGTGGTTCTCGCCCATTCTCCTCGGAGGCCGCCCATGCCCGCCCCCACGATTCGCCGCATCGAGGACTCGACGCCGTACCACGCCGGCACGAGTTGGATCAGTGCCGTCCTCGCGCTCCTGGCCGCGGGGGGTGTGCTGATGTGGCTCGGTTTCCCGCTGGTCGTCGATCCGAACGATCCGGCCTTCAACCCGGCGATCCTCGTCCCGATCCTGCTCGCGATCGTCGGCGTCGTGCAGGCCGTGAAAGCGTTCCGCGGCGGCCGCACAGCGCGGCGCTTCGGGCCGTCGGCCTTCGAGATGGTTGGAGGACAGGTCGGCTCCGACGGCTTGCTGAGCGGCCGCGTGCTCACCGCGCGCGATCTCGCACCCGCCACCGGGTTTCGTCTGCGCTTGCGCTGCATCGAATCCGTGCGCGTCGCCGACTCGGCCGGATCGTCGCAGGGTCGCAACGAGGACCGCATCACCTTCGAAGCCGAGCGCGTACTCGTCGGCATCGCATCGAGCGCACACGACGGCGTTCCGGTGCAGTTCCAACTCCCGCGTCAGCCGATCCGCACGAGCACGTCGAGCCGCGGCGTGCGCTGGACCCTCGAGATCGAGGCCGACGTCGAGGGCGCGCGCTACGAAGCGCTATTCGGAGTGCCGGTCGCGAGCCGCGGGATGTGATCGCCTTTCCGCGCTCTGTCGGGATGTGACCAGCCGATCCTCGCGCCGCGCGGCGCGTATTCACTCGAGCCGCCCCATTCTCCCCGTCTGGAAGTCCTTGATCGCCTGATAGATCTCGGCGCCCGTGTTCATCACGAACGGGCCGTGCTGCACGACCGGTTCGCCCAGCGGAACGCCCGACATCACGAGCACCTTCGAGTCGGCACCGGCGCGGATCTCGACGCGCTCGCCGTCGCGGTCGAGCAACGCGAGCCCGGCGTCCTCGATCGGCTGCGATCCGTTCACGCTCACGGATCCTTCGAGCACGAATACGGCCGCGTTGTGACCGTTCGGAATGGCCGCGTCGAGCGTGCCGTTCTTCACGAGCCTCACGTCCCACAAGTTGATCGGCGTGAAGGTCGTTGCCGGTCCGCGCGCTCCCGCGTGCTCGCCTGCGATCACGCGCACGACGCCCGCGCCGTTTTGGACCTGCACGCTCGGGATGTCACTCGAGACGATGCCCTGGTACTTCGGCTTCGACATCTTCGAGCGCGCGGGCAAGTTCACCCAGAGCTGCACCACCTGCAGCACGCCGCCCTGCTTCGTGAACTCTGCCTCGTGGAACTCCTCGTGCACGACGCCCGACGCGGCCGTCATCCACTGCACGTCGCCCGGCCCGATGACGCCGGAATTCCCGGCGGAATCACGGTGCTCGACGCGACCCTGGTAAACGATCGTCACCGTCTCGAAACCGCGGTGCGGATGCTCGCCGACGCCGCGCGGACCATCGCCGTACGGATCACGCGGGCCGTAATTCGTCGGCCCGGCGTAGTCGAGCATCAAGAACGGGCTGATCGCCTCGCCGAGCGGATTCGACGGGAACAGATTCCGGACGTGGAAGCCTTCGCCGACCATGTGCGTGGACGCGGGACGGAACGTGTCGACGAC
Source organism: uncultured Planctomycetaceae bacterium (assembly GCA_964552875.1). GTDB lineage: Bacteria > Planctomycetota > UBA1135 > UBA1135 > JAEUHZ01. The sequence goes on along the minus strand of CAZKIY010000394.1, from coordinate 1,827 downwards.
GGACTTCAGCGTTCTCGAGCTCATGCGGTCATCGTAGATCCGAGCACAAGCCGTGGTTGGGCGGAGGTAACCGTCCTTCAATCCACGCGCCGGACAGCTTCGCGCCGAAATCGCGCGGCGGATTCAGCCGCCGCGCCGATCTCACGTCGCTTTCGGCTGCGCGCCGCGATTGCGCAAGTACACCTCGATGAACTCGTCGAGCCCACCGTCGAGCACCGCCTGGATATTCCCCGTCTCCACGTCCGTCCGGTGGTCCTTGACCATCTGGTACGGGTGCAGCACGTACGAGCGGATCTGGCTGCCGAACGAGATCTCGTTCTTCTCGCCGTACAGCCCCTTCAACTCCATCTCGCGCTTCAGCTCCTCGCGTTGGATGAGCTTCGCCTTGAGCAGCTTGAACGCCATCTCCTTGTTCTTGAGCTGGCTGCGCTGACTCTGACTGCGGATCACGATGCCGCTGGGCAAGTGCCGCAAACGCACCGCCGTCTCCACCTTGTTCACGTTCTGACCGCCGGCGCCGCCCGACCGCATGGTCTCGATCTCGACGTCCTTCTCGTTGATGTCGATCGCGATCGAGTCGTCGAGGAGCGGCGTCACGTCGACGCTCGCGAACGCCGTCTGTCGTCGCGCCTGTGCGTCGAACGGACTGATGCGCACGAGCCGGTGCACGCCGGTTTCGGCCTTCAATCGACCGAAGGCGTAGTCGCCTTCGATCTCGAGCGTCGCGGACTTGATGCCGCCCGCGTCTTCGTCGACGCGCTCGACCTCGGTGACCTTGTAGCCCTTCTTCTCGGCCCAGCGGACGTACATGCGCACGAGCATGCCCGCCCAGTCACCGGCATCGACGCCGCCCGCGCCGGGCGTGAACTGCACGTACGCGCCGCAGCGATCGTTCGGCCCGCCGAGCATGACGCGGAAGTCGAGGTCGTGGACCGCGTTCTCGATCGTCGCGACCGCGGATTCGGCATCGGCGATCAGCTCGGACTCGGCCGTTTCCTCGGCCATCTCGGTGAGGATCGCGAGTTCTTCGTACGCCGTCTGGATCTGCCGCATCGGTTCGACGACCGAGCGCACGTCCTTCATTTCCGTCACGAACCGCTGTGCACGTTCCGCGTTCGTCCAGAAGTCGGGATTGAGCTGGAGCTCCTCGATCTCGCGGAAACGTCGTTCCTTGGTGGGGTAGTCAAAGACTCTCCTTGAGCTGCTCGAATCGCCGCTCGAGGGTCGTCGCCCGTTCCATCAGGTCTTTGAGGCTAGCCATGGGGGCGGAGAGTCTAAGGCCGCCGGCCCGAATGAAAAGACGCGAGCCCTCCCGAAGGAGAGCTCGCGTGCGTCCGACCCGGCGCAGTTGCAACGTCCAAGGTGTCGATCGAGACCCGGTGGAGCCACGCGGGCTCCGAGCGGGCGCGCCGCCCCGACGCACGGGCCCTGTCGGCCGGCCGGGCGGGGAGCCGTAGGACCGCGAAGGACTTTCGAGGACCGAGACGCGTGCTCGGGCCCCAGCGCGCTCGTCCGCGCGCTCGACTGGGAACGGGCAGCGCGTCGGCCCACGTGACTTCAGCGCGGCGAATTCGTCGTCGAGACCACGTCCGGCGCTGGTGCGCCGCCACCCGGCCAGCGATCGAGTATCCCCTCTTCCGCGATGAGCCGCGTGAGCTCGGCGCGATCCTTCGTGACGCCCGCCGAGATCACCTCGCAACCCGTTTCGGTCACGACGACGACGTCCTCGATGCGCACACCGATGCCCGTCGACGGCTCGTACACGCCCGGCTCGATCGTGAAAACGACGCCCGGGACGAAGGGTTTGCCGTTCTGACCGACGTCGTG
>CAZKIY010000393.1:0-3857 GCA_964552875.1 uncultured Planctomycetaceae bacterium | reverse complement strand
TGCAGCGCGTGCATCAGTCTCCCGAGACGTTCGACTTGCATCGCCGGATCTTAGCGATGAGTGCCGGCGCGTCGTCGTGCTTCGGTGAGCAACCGAACTCGCACCGCGGCCTGCTAGACTTGCGACGATGCGCGGCGGCGTCGAGGGCCAGATCCGACTGCGACTCGTCGTGATTCGTTGCCGCGCCCGCGCACACTGACGCCATGGAGTTCAGCCGCAAGATCCAGCCCGCGCCGCATTCGACGGCCCTAGTGCGAGTCGCGAAGTGGGCTGCCTGGATCGTCCTCCTCCTCGCGCCCCTCGCGGTCTTCCATGAAGTCCTCTTCGGGGGCTTCACCTTCTCGTACAGCACGTTCGCCTGCGATCCGGGCCGGACATCCGGCGACATCGACACGCTGCCTGTCCTGGATCCCGGTGCCGCCGCTGCGCAAGACGAGTCGTGGCTCATGCTGATCCGGAGGACGTTGCTCACCGGCGAGCTGCCGGTCGTCAACATGAACAACGGACTGGGCGCGCCGCTCCTCGAGTCGCTCCAGTCCGGCGCGTGGTATCCGCCGAACCTGGTGCTCAGGCTCTTGCCCGGCGATTCGCCGTGGTGCTTCGACCTCTTCGTGCTGCTGCACATCGAGCTCCTCCTGGCCGGGCTCTTCGTGCTCCTGCGGCTGTACGCGCGCCTGCCGATAGCTCTTGTCCTGGCGCTCGTGATCGGCCTTTCCGGCGTCACCTACCAGCACCTCGACATGGTGCACTACCGGAGCTTCAACTGGCTCCCATGGCAGCTCGCGGCGGCCGTGCACGTTGCGCGCGGAGCCGCGCTCGTCGTCGTCGCTCAAGCCGAGCAGGTCGCTCCGCTCGGCTGGCCCGCGCGCCTCGAGAAGTTCTGGACGCCGCACGAAGCGGAGGTTCTCGCACGAGCGAAACGGCGTCCGCGTGCTCACCTCTCTCCCGCCGAACCAGAACGCGTTGATCGGGATCGAGTCGATTTCGCTCTTCGATCCGGTACATTGACTCAGTATCCATCGCTTCTATCCGACTGCATTCCGCGTCGAGAACGCCGGCTTCAGCTTGCATCCGCAGGGCCTCGACGGAGGGCTCGACGACCGCGAGCTGGACGCCGCGCGGTTCCTCGGTGCCCAAGCCGTCCACGGCCACGCCCTGGCGACGACACGCGGAGTCCGGGCCGTGGGTGAGGGGCTGTACGTCCTCGAGGGCGTGCTCCCGCGCGCGTATGTGCTCGCGCGCGAAGCCGTCGAGCGAATCGACGCGACTGCAGGCCTCGTCCCGATCGGGGAGACACTGCTCGCGATCCAGAGCGAACTGACCTCAGCGGCGGCGGTGACCGGGTTCGAATTCGGCCCACGTGGGTTGTCCTTCCACGTCCCCGGTCCGTGCGACGGCGTGCTCGTCGTGGCGCAGGCCTATGCGCGCGGTTGGCGCATGAACGGGCTTCCGCCGCAACCGTTCGCCAATGTCCTGTGCGCGTGGGACCTGAAGCTCGATGCATCGGCGCGCGTCGAAGTCGACTACTGGCCGCCGGGTTTGAACCTCGCGCTACTTCTCGCGGGCGCGGGCTCGGCATTGGCACTCGTCGCCTCCGTGTGGCTCTTCGGCCCCCGTGCACGGAGCAGCGCTCTCGAGAAAGACGCGCGGTTGGTCTCGTCGGCATGAAGAGCGGCGTCCTCTCGATCGACCACGGCACGAAGCGCACGGGCTTCGCCGTCATCGATTCCTTGCGCATCGCAGCCGTACCCCTGGGCGCGTATCACGGCGACGGCCATGCCGCTGCGATCCTCGAGCACGTCGCCGGACTCCTGGACGAGCGCTCGATTGGTGTCCTGCTCGTCGGACTTCCGCGGAATGCGGATGGCAGCGAGGGACAGCGTGCGCTCGAAGTACGCGCATTCGCGACGAGGCTCGCAGCGCGCTTCCCGCGGCTCGCGGTCGTCCTGCACGACGAACACCTGACGACCAAGGCCGCCGAGGAACTCCTGCGCGAGGCCGGCACACGTCGCACGGATTGGAAGGGCAGGCGCGACTCGATGAGTGCGCTGGTCCTGCTCCGCGATTGGTTGGAGTCGGGCGAACCCGAATCCGCGTCGTCGGCCTGATCCGACCGGCGCGCCAGAGTTCGTCGAGCGGTCGCGGACAGAGGTCGAGCGACTGTTATCGCGCGAGTTTCGCGTCGAGCCACCGCACGATCGCTTCGGCGACATCACTCGCGCGGCCGTCCAGGAACAAATCGTGGTGCGCGCCGGCGAACTCGCGCACTTCGACGCGCGGACCGCTGAGCACTCGAACCTTGGCCGAAGGCGCGATGCGATCGTCCACGCCGACGACGACCAACACCGGCATCGCGATGTTCGCGAGCTTCGGCAGATAGGTCCGCGCGGCGGCGCGTGCTTCCTCGCTCGCGCGCACCGTGATCACGTCGTGCGCCGGTTCGGCGACGAGCACCGCGCGCCCCTCCTCGTCGTTCGTCCGCGACGCGGGATCCCAACCTATGCGTCCAGCGGACTCCGGAACGACCTTCTTGAAGAGCTTCATCAACCCGCCCGCGGCGACCGGCACGTCGAAGAAGGGGTCGATGAGCGGCGCGGCGAGCACGACTGCCGCAATGCCGTCCGGACGCTCGCTCGCGAAGGCCAAGCACCACAACGCTCCGAGACCTTGGCCGACGAGCACGCGCGGCGCATCCGGCTGTCGATAGGCGAGGTGATCTTGGACGTCGCCGAGATCGCGCACGACCTCGTGCACACCGTGCGAGTGACCACGCGGCCCTTCACTGCGTCCATGGCCGCGCAGGTCGGGCAGCGCCACGGCCCAGCCCGCTTCCGCGAGTCGGCGGCCGAGGCGCAGGAACTGCCCGCCGTGTCCTCCGGCATCGTGGACGATCGTGACGGCGCCGCGGGGGACGCCGTCGGCGGCCAACTCCTGGACGTGGAGGAGGACGAGACCTTTCCCCGTGTGCGAGAGGCCGGCAGCCGCAGTGCCGTCCGCATTCGACTCACGCAACTCGAGGTAGGTGACGGTGGGCAGGGTCGTCGCCATGACGGCACAGCGTAGGGATGCGCGCTCCGCGAACCTAGGCGACCGGCCCGAAGAGGCAATGCGCCTGGGAACGAGCTACGATGCGTGGTGCGTGAGAGGTCCAGGCGGCCGCTCCATCGCGTTCTTCACAGGACCGGCGGGGAGGAAAGTCCGGACTCCTCGGGGTCGAGGTGGTTGTCAACGACAACCGGTCGCAAGGCCCGGGAAAGTGCCACAGAAAACAAACCGCCTGCGTCCTCGTGACGTCGGTAAGGGTGAAACGGTGCGGTAAGAGCGCACCGCGCCGCGGGTGACCGCGGTGGCAGGGCAAACCCCACCTGGAGAAAGACCAAATAGGGATAGTCGAGGTCGGCAACGACCTCCGGTGTGACCCCCACCGAGCGCTATCCGGGTAGGTCGTTCGAGGCCGGCCGCGAGGTCGGTCCCAGAGAAATGGTCGCCACGCTCTCGGCAACGAGAGCGAACAGGATCCGGCTTATCGGACCTCTCACGCTTTCCACCGTCGGACGATCCGGTGAAGGATCCGCCAAGCCGCGAACAGTTCCACAACGGGTTGTGGTCGCAGAAGTGGGACGCCTCACCATCTTGACGGTTTTCGAGGTTGCCCTTAGCGTCATCACCTCGTTGAACTCGTTCGGACCGCCCGCGGACGAGACTCGTGAGCGTCTCTGAGGCGCTCGCGACCCGCCCTCGGACGACCCGACCCCATCTCGTCGCACGACTCGACCCGCCAGATCTCGACCCGCCAGATCTCGACCCGACACGTCTCGATCCGACACGTCTCGACCCGCCACCTCTCGACCCGCCAC
>CAZKIY010000392.1:0-3896 GCA_964552875.1 uncultured Planctomycetaceae bacterium | reverse complement strand
CAGCTCCAGGCGTTCGTCTACGCGTTGGTCGGCGGCACGGGTCGTTACGTCGCGCTGCATCCGCACTTCGCGGCCGACGATCGGCGTCTTTTCGAGGTGACGGGCGACGATCCGGCGTGCACGGCGGCGTACGAGAGCGCGCTGAAGGAGCTGCTCGCCGCGTGGGACACGGGCGCGTTCTTCCCGCGCCTCGTCGAGTACGACGTCCACAAGGAGAACTCGAGCTGCGCGCACTGCGAGCTCGCCGCAGCGTGTGTGCGCGGCGACAGCGGCGCGCGACAGCGTTTCGCGGCACTCGTGCGAAGAACCGATGATTTGCCGCCGGATTCGCACGAAGCGCTCGTGCGCCGAGTGTTCGCGCTGCAGAAGCCCGAACAGAAACCCGGCAAGTCGCCGTCCGCGGCCGAATCGACCGTGAATCAGAAGCCGTCGAGCCGCAAGCCGAAGGACGCATCGTGACGGTCATCGCGGACGAAGCTGCACGGCGTCGCGCATGCGTGGAATTCGTGATCCCGCTCGTCGTCGTCGCCGGCGCGGGCACGGGCAAGACCACGACGCTCGTCGCGCGCGTCGCGACGTGGCTCGTCGGACCGGGTTTCGACGAAGCGCGCGCGCGCGAAGGTGATCCAGAGCGAGCTGCCGACCGCGCGCTCGACGGAGTGCTCGCGATCACGTTCACGAAGGCCGCCGCCGCCGAGATGGACGCGCGCGTTCGCGGCGCGCTGCGCGAACTCGAATCGGGCAAGCGACCGACCGGCGTCGTCCTGCCGTTCGACGCCGCCCTGCCCGGGGACCTCGTGCGCGAGCGTGCGCGCATGTTGCGCCTCGCGCTCGATCGGCCGTTGGCGACGACGATCCACGGGTTCTGTCAGTCGTTGCTGGCCGAGCATCCGTTCGAATCGGGCCTCGCGCCCGGATTCGCCGTCGACGCGGACGAGGATCTCGTCGGGGAATTCGCGCGGCGCGCCGCGACGGAGGATCTCGGTCTCGCGTTCCGCGACGCACGCGACGAGGATTGGCTCACTCTCGCGCGTGACGGCGTGGGCCCTGATGTCGTCGCGGGCTGCGTGACGGCGCTACGCATCGAGGGCGTGCGCGCGGCCGACCTCGCGCGGGATCCGGCGTCGGACGAAGAGCTGCAGCGGCTCGTCGACGAACTCCAACCCGCTGTGCGCGCGTTCGTGCCGACGTGTCGGATCCTGGCCAAGCTGCGCGGCGTGAACATCGTCGCCGCCGCGCAGGCAGTCATCGCTCTCGCGGCGATGTTCGAGGAGGAGGTGAGCCCGAGCATCGCGGACCTCGTCCGCCGGATCGCCGGGATCGCGGAAGGCCGGCCGCTCGAGAAGTTGAAGCAGTGGGGCACGGGCGAACTCGACGACTCGGCACGGAAAGTCCTGGGTGACGAGTTCGACGCCGCAGGCGTCATTGCCCAGCACTTCGGAGCGGCGTTCCGGCCTCTCGCGCAGTTCGACCTCGACGGATTCCGCGCGCGACGCACGATCGTGCGCCGGGTGCTCGAGCGCGCGGAAGCGCTGGGCGACGAGGCTGCGACGGTCACGTTCGGCGACCTGCTCGCGCGCGCGGCGCGACTCGTCGAAGGAGATCGCGGCACGCGCGAGCGGTTGCGTCGCCGCTATCGCCAGATCCTCGTCGACGAATTCCAGGACACGGACGACGTCCAAGTCCGTCTCGTTCGCGCACTCGCACTCGGCGAGGAGCGCGACCGGCCCGGGCTCTTCCTCGTCGGCGATCCGAAGCAATCGATCTATGGGTTTCGCGGCGCTGACCTCGCTGCCTACGACGGCTTCGTCGACGAAGTCCGCGCGGCCGGCGGCGAAACGCTCGAACTCGTGCAGAACTTCCGCTCGACGCCGCGGGTGCTCGCGGCCGTCGAACGCTTCGTCTCTCCCGTGATGTCGGCCGAGCACGGCGTGCAACCCGGATTCCAGCGCCTCGAACCGATCGGAACGGACGAGGGCCCCGAAGTCGAACTCTGGGTGACGTGGGCAGCGGCTCCCGCGGAGAGGCCCCTCGCGAAGACGACGATGGGAACTGCGCGACGCATCGAAGCCGCGCAGCTCGCACGCTCGCTCGCGGCGGAACGTGTCGCGGGCGCGAAGTGGAAGGACATGGCCGTCTTGACACGATCGCGCACCGGCCTCGAGCCGTGCTTCGACGCACTGCGCGAGGCCGGGATCCCCTACCAAGTCGAAGGCGATCGCAGCTACTACCGACGACGTGAGGTCGTCGACGCTGCGGCGCTCCTCGGCGCGATCGTGGATCCGGGCGACGTGCTCTCGCTCCTGGCCTTTCTACGTTCCAGCGCGTGCGGATTGCCTGACGCCGCGCTCGAAGCACTGTGGGCCGACGGCTTCGCGTCGGACGCGCAACTCCTCGGCGGGCCGAGCGGGGAACGTGCGCTCGTTCGCATCGTGCAGTCCGCGCGCACGGTGGAAAGCGCGCTGGAGTCGCGCGGGTTCCCAGGCGGACGCGGCATCCCGCAGTTCGCCGCTTCGCTCGAACACGCACTCGCGTCGCTCGCGATCCTGCGCCGGAGTCTGGTCGACGATCCCGCCGACCGATTCCTCGAGCACCTGCGCGCGCTGGTCCTCGTCGAAGCCGCGGAGTCGTGCCGCTACCAGGGGCACTTCCGCGCAGCGAACCTCGAACGATTCCTGCGACGTGTCGGCGAAGCGCTCGAGGAGTCGGGCGACGCGACGGGAGTCCTGCGCGCGTTGCGCAGATCGATCGACGAGGCCGAGGACGAGCGCGAGGCGCGTCCGCCGAGCGACGTCGAGGACGCCGTGCGCTTCCTCACGATCCACGGCGCGAAAGGGCTCGAGTTCGGCGCCGTGTTCCTTCTCGGTCTCGCCTCGGGGACGAAGCGCGGCAAGGCGCGTGACGGCCTCGACCGCGAGACGGGCGCGCTGCGCGTGTGCGGCATGGCCAGTCCGAACTTCACCGCGGTCGTCGAAGCCACGGAGCGGCGCGACGCGGCGGAACGAGCACGTTTGCTCTACGTCGCGATGACCCGCGCGAAGCACAAGCTCGTGTTGTCCGCCGTGTGGCGTACGAGCCCGGTATTGCGCGCTGCGCGAACCGCCGCGAACTTCCGCGATCTCGCCGAGCACGGATGCCCGAAGGGCTTCGGCGAGCGCGCGGAAGCGGCGCTCGCCGCGGGAACACGCGAGTACGTCGAGGACGGCTTCGTCGTGCGCGTCGTCCCGACCGAGCCCTCGGGCGGCGAACGCCGGACCGTATTACGTGTCGACTCCGGGCTGATCGAACGCGCGCGTCGCGAGTCCGAAGTGCTGGCGCGTCTAGCACCGCTCGCCGACCTGCGCGCGAACCGGCCTCGGGTCGCGACGGCGTCGAGTCGCGCGCTCGAAGCCGAGACCTCGGGGCCGATGGTGCCGAGTTGGGCCGACACGCTCGTCGCGTCCGCGATCCCGCGCGAGGATGCGCGCGTCGCCGGGACGCTCGTGCACGGCGCGCTCGAACTCGCGCCGGACTTCGACGCCGCGCGCGCCCGTCTCGCGGCAGTCGCCCTCGCCTCGGGCGCCGACGTGACGGCGATTGCCGCCGCACGCGCGATCCTGGATGCCGTCGAGCGCGGTCCGCTCGCAGCGCGTTTCCGCGATGCACGTGCGACGATCGCGGCGCGGGAACTCGCGCTGCTCGCGCCCGCGCGCGCCGGCGACGCGCCGATCGAGGCCTTCACGGGCTCTGCGGACCTCGTGTTGCGCGACGGCGATGCTTGGACGGTCGTCGACTTCAAATCCGAGGCGCTCGGCGGTCGCGATCCAAGAGTCGCCGCGCGCGAGCACACGGCCCAGCTCGATCTCTACGCACGAGCCTTGGGGGAAGCGCTCGCGCTCGACTCCCCGCCGCGACGC
>CAZKIY010000391.1:1504-3905 GCA_964552875.1 uncultured Planctomycetaceae bacterium | reverse complement strand
GTCGGCGCGGCGCGTTTGCGGCCCGCGACCACGATCGCCACGGCTCCTACGATGATCGCGGAGGCGACCCACGCGCGCTGCGAGAGTATCTCTCCGCCCAGCACCGCGCCGAGCGTCAACGCGACGAGCGGGTTCACGAATGCGTACGAGGTCGCGACGGCGGGGGACGTGTGCTTCAGGAGCCACAAATACGCGCTGAATCCGAGGAGCGAGCCCGCGCCGACGAGCCACAGCCAGCTCATCACGTGACGCAGCTCGACGAGGTCCATGTCGACGCGGGTGGCCTCGCCGAATGCGAGTCCTGCGAGCACTTGCAGCAATCCGCCCGCCAGCATCTGCATGCCGGTGGCGAGTCGTTGCGACGCGGGTTGTCGCGCGCCGCGGGAGTAGAGCGAACCGATCGACCAAGAAATCGTCGCCCCGAGCAAGGCTGCGACTCCGAGCCCGTCGATCGGGTGCTCCGGATCGGGCGCCGAGAGCAGAGCCACGCCGCCGATGCCGACTGCGACGCCGACGAGGCCGAGTGCCGTCGGTCGCACGCCGCGCGGGCGCATCCAATCGAAGAGCAGCATCCACAGCGGCACACACGAAACGACGAGCGACGCGATGCTCGATTCGACGCGCGTCTCGGCCCAGCACACGAGCCCGTTCGAACACAGCATGAGCAACGCGCCCGAGATGAACGCCGGGAGAACGTGCTCGCGGCGCGGAAGCGCATCGCCGCGAAGGAGTGCGAAGCCCGTGAGCAAGACGCCCGCGAACACGAAGCGCGTGCCTGCCATGAGGAACGGCGGCAAGACTTCGACGGCGACGCCGATCGCGTAGTACGTCGAGCCCCACAGGACCCACACAGCGAGTAGCGCCAAGACGAGCCGCGTGCGCGTTCTTCCCGGATCGCTCATGCGCGCGGATGGTGCAGTCGGTGCACGGCCGCGACCGCATCCGCGTCGAGGTGCGTGTAGATCTCGGTCGTCTTGATCGATGCGTGGCCGAGCATCTCCTGGACGGAGCGCAAGTCCGCGCCGCCTTCGACGAGGTGTGTCGCGAACGAATGGCGCAGCGCGTGCGGCGAGGCGGGGACTGCGAGCCCCGCGAACTGAGCCGCGCGCCGCACGACGCGCCAGGCCGAGGTGCGTGTCATGACGACGCCGCCCGCGCCCAGGAACACGTGCACGGAGCGCGCCGCGTTCGGTCGCGTGCGTCGCCCGGCGCCGATCCAAGCCGATACGGCCGATCCCGCACGTGCTCCCAGCGGAACGAGCCGAACTTTCGAACCCTTGCCCACGAGTCGCACGACGCTCAACGTCGGATCGAGCCCGTCGAGCCGCAAGTTCACCGCTTCGCTGACTCGTGCCCCGCATGCGTAGAGCACTTCGAGCAAGGCCAGGTCGCGCTCGGCACGCCACGGTTCGCGCGGCGACCACGACGGCGACTTCGGGCCTCTGAGGAGCGCCTCGACGTCGAGCGGCGCGATGGACTTCGGCAACGGTCGCGCGAGCCGCGGCGCGGCGACGAGCGCGGTCGGATCCTTCGTGAGCCCGCGCTCCTGCACCAGATGCCGCGCCAAGACGCGCAGGGCCGCCAACGCGCGCGCGACGCTCGTCTCGGCGTATCCCGCGGCGCGCAACTCGCCCAAGTGGTCGACGACGAGGCTCGCATCGACTTCCACGAACTCCACGACGCCGCGCTCGGCAGCCGCGCGCAAGAATCGCTCGAGGTCGCGCCGGTAAGCGCGCAACGTGTTCGCGGCGAGCCCCGCCTCGGCCCGGAGTGCGACCAGCAAGTCCGCGACATCGGCGGCGAGCGCCGGGGGCAGCGCGCGCTCGGCCACTTTTTCGCCCGCTCGGCCACGCGCGCGCCGCACACGACTCGAACCGCCCATCGTGCCCGCGAAAGTCCGCCTTCCAGCGCGCCGGATCAAGGTCCGAGAGCTCTTGAAGGGCCCGAAGCGCCTTCCTAGACTCTTCGCCCTTCGTCCCGGCTGGATCGTGCTCCTCGGAGTGCGGTTCGACCCCGGTGCGAGCCGATACCAGCCGACTCGTCTTTACCCGCCGACTCGTCTTTACCGCCGGCCTGTCCCTCTCGGGACGACCGACCCGCGCCACGACCTGCCCCCGCAGCCTGCTCCATGAAGCGACTCTCGGCGAAGGAACTCGAAGAGCACGCGGCGCGCCTGCGCGCGATGCTCGCCCTGCTCAGCAGCGACATCGATCTCCTCCAGGAAGAAGCGATCGGCGAGCAAGGCATCAAGATCGATTCCTCGGGCGAAGGTGGCACGGACAGCTACAGCCAGGAATTCAGCCTGGAGTTGATCCAGCGCGACGAATCGACCGTGCGCGAAGTCCTCGAAGCGCTCGACCGCGTGAAGAACGGCACCTACGGCTTCTGCGAGGTCTGCCAA
>CAZKIY010000391.1:0-1404 GCA_964552875.1 uncultured Planctomycetaceae bacterium | reverse complement strand
GAGTGGTTCACGTTCATGCTGAACCTGAATCCCGGCGCGGCCTTCGGGCAGCTCCATTCGATTCCGTACCTCCTCGTGGGTGGGCGCGTCGCAGCGGTGCTGTTCGTCATCTGGCTGCTCGTGAAGACACCGCGCGGGCGACCGTGGTTCACGAGTGCGCTCGTGCTCGTCCTGGGCGGAGCGCTCGGGAACCTCTACGACAACCTCGTGCGCACGCGCGATCTGGTGCTCGATCGCTTCTACCCCGTGGAGCGTTTCCCGTTCGGACCGGTGCGCGACTTCATCGACGTCTATTTCGACGTCTGGAACTGGCACTTCCCGACCTTCAACGTCGCCGATTCCTGCATCACGGTCGGCGCGATCCTGTTGATCGGTTCGGGGTTCTTCAAGGGCAGCGCGAAGACGACTACCGACGTGCGACGCGCGTGACTCGCGTTGCTCCGCGCGCCGCGAGGGCTTAGATTCGCGGCTCCCGTGGCGAGACTCACCGTGGATCTGGGGCCCATTCGGCTCGCGAACCCGATCCTCTCGGCCTCGGGGACGTTTGGTCATGGGCTGGAGATGCGTCACATCGTGCCGCCCGGACTCGTCGGCGGTCTCGTGTCGAAGACGGTCACCTTGCGCCCGCGCCCGGGCAACCCCGCGCCGCGCATCTGCGAGACCGAGGCGGGTTTCCTGAACTCGATCGGCCTCGAGAACAAAGGCATCGATCACTACGTGCGTGCCGTTCTGCCGGAGGTCGCATCGGCCGACACGATCATCGTCACGAACATCGGCGCGGAGCGCGTCGAGGAGTTCGCCGAGCTCGCAGCGCGCTTGGATCACGAATCCGCGGTCGACGTGCTGGAGGTCAACCTCTCGTGTCCGAACGTGCAGGACGGGAAGTTGCCGTTCTCGACGGATCCCGCGATGGCCGCGCGCGTGATCGAGCGCGTGCGCGCGGCGACGTCGAAACCGATCCTCGCGAAGCTCTCGCCCAACGTCTCACGGATCTCCGAGATGGCGATCGCGGTCGAAGCGGCCGGCGCGGACGGGATCACCGCCGTGAATACCGTTCTCGGCATGAAGGTCGATTGGCGCACGCGCAAGCCCGGCCTTTTCACGACGCAGGGCGGGTACTCCGGGACCGCGATCAAGCCGATCGCGCTGCGCTGCGCGTGGGAATGCGCGCGGTCCGTCAAGATCCCCGTCATCGGTTGCGGCGGCATCGTGACGGCGTCCGATGTTCTCGAGTTCCTGGTCGTCGGCTGTCGTGCCGTGCAAGTGGGGACGGCGAGCTTCGGTGATCCGGCCGTACTCGGACGACTCGCGGCCGAGCTCGAAGCGTTGCTCGACGGCGCCGGGATCGGATCCATCGAGGAACTCATCGGTTCGCTCGTGCTGCACGCGCAGCCGGCTGCGCGT
>CAZKIY010000390.1:1442-3905 GCA_964552875.1 uncultured Planctomycetaceae bacterium | reverse complement strand
TCTGCGCCGCTGCGCGGCGCGTCGCCCGTGAATTCTTCACAGGCTCTGAGTCGAAGGTTGGGGACCGAGTTCGACGTGCATCACGACTGCACGCGTCGACCCGCCTCGAACCGGACCTCTTCCTTCACCGTCCCGTCGGCGTTCCAGTACGTCCACGGCCCGTGGGCACGACCATCCTGGTACTCGCCCTCGGACTCCTTCGCGATCCCGTCAGCTTGGAGGTGCGTCCACACCCCGTTCGCGCGGCCGTTCACGAACGAGCCTTCGTCGGACTTCGTCCCGTCCTCGCGCCAGTAGGTCCACGCGCCTTCTTCGAGGCCGGCACGGAAGTCACCTTCCTGGAGCGGTGATCCGGTCGGGCTCGCGTAGAGCCACGGACCTTGCTCGAGACCGCGGACGAACGTTCCCTTGCGGGCGACCGAACCGTCCTCGTTCCAGCTCGTCCACTCGCCGCTCTTCGAGCCCTCGAGGTATTCACCGCTCGACGAGACAGCGCCGTTCTTGTGCCACGTCTTCGACGAGCCGTGCATCGAGCCGGCGCGGAAGAGGACTTCCTCCGCGGGGCGACCGTCTTCGTCCCACGTGCTCCACACGCCGTGTTGGAGCCCGTCCACGAACTCACCTCGCGTGCGTTGGCGGCGATTCGACGGCCAGAAGTACATCCATTCGCCGCGCGGAATGCCGCGCTCGAACGAGCCCGTCTGCACGCAGCGCCCGTTTTCCCGATAGAAACGCCACGGACCCTGCGGTTCGCCGTGCGCATAGGCACCTTCGGCTTCCATCCGCGAACTGGGATACCAGTAGGACCAAGCGCCGTGCTTCGCGCCTTCGACGTAGTCGCCGGCGGAATCGACTTCACCGCTCGGGTGAAACGTGCGCGTCAACCCGTCCACGACCCACGAACCATCGTCGAGTCGCCGCTCGGTTCGCTCCTCGCGACGACCGCCGTTCGTGAACGACTCCACGGCGACGCGAGTCGACGGCTCGGTCTCGATCGTCGGGACGATGACTTCGACCGCGGGCCGAACCACATCGTCGGCGCGGGGTTCGCGCGAACTGCACGCAGAAAGGGCCGCGAGCACGAACATCGACCGTGCGCACGAATTCCTCATGCGAAGTAGCCCGTCAGCGCGTCGTAGCGCGCGCCGAGGATCGGTTCGCTCTCGACGCCGAACCAACGCTCGAGCACCCCGGCGTACACGGTGCGGAAGTCCGTCGTGTAGACGAGGTCTCCGTCGTGGAGATCCGCGAGCGAGGGGTGCTTCCCGTAGAGCCCGCCCTTGACCGGCGTTCCCGTGAGGAACATCGGCCCCGCCGTGCCGTGGTCGATTCCGTTCGAAGCGTTGTCCGCGACGCGTCGCCCGAACTCGGAGTAGACGACGACGAGGCAGTTGTCGCCGGCGGGAGTTCCGCGCAAATCTCGCAGGAAAGCGGCCAATCCCCCGTCGAGCTCGCCCATCAGGATGTCGTGACGGCGGCGATGGTCTTCGTGCGTGTCGTAACCGTACTGCGCGACGGACAAGACGCGCACGCCGATGCCGCTGGCGAGCAGCGCGGCCGCCGTCTTCAGATCCTGCGCGACTTCGGACTTGGGGTACTCGACGCGCGGAACGTACTGAGCGGCAGCCTTGCGCACCTCGGCCGAGCTGACGCGCGCGTTCGCGGCGATCCCACGAATCGTGTCGAGGGACTTGGCTCCCACCCCCTTGCCGCCGCTCATCGCGGTGTCGCAGTTCTTCGTGGCTGCCGCCGCGATCGCTTGCCCGTTCTCGGCCCAGCGGTATGCCGGCGGCGAATCGAAGCAGACGATCGGATGCGTCGAGCTGTGCAGTGAGTACGGCAGAGATTGGCCGACGTGGACGGCATGCGGCTCGGAACGATCCTCGGGATACAGGCGCGACATGAGGCGCCCGATCCAACCGTCGCCCGCCGCGCGACCGGAGAGCTGACCTGTGTGCCAGATGTCGAGCGACGTGAAGTGCGAGTGGTTCGGTGTCGGGTATCCGACGCCCTCGACGATCGCCAAGCCGCCCTCGTCGTAGATCCCGCGCAACGACTTCAGGCTCGGGTGAAAACCGCGATAATCGTCGAGACGCAAGGCGTCTTTCGCCGCAATACCGACGCGCGCACGCGAGCTGTGGTAGACGTCCTCGCCGTACGGGATCACGGTGTCGAGACCGTCGTTGCCGCCGTTCAGCTCGAGGAGGAGCATCGTGCGCGGCGCCGCACCGGAGAGCTTCGCGTCTAACGGTGAGGCCCACGCGCGCGTGCGACCGGACATCAGCCAGCTCGCGCCGATGAAAGCACCGGCTCCCGTGAGGAGCTTGCGGCGATCGAAGTGGTCGTGTTGGTCGGTCATGGCGTGCTCGTCCGTGATGTGTTCGGTGACCACCGCGCGCACTCGAAGCGCCGTGCGCGGCGCCACGAGAAACGGAGAGACCGTAGGATCGATTTTTCCACGGG
>CAZKIY010000390.1:0-1342 GCA_964552875.1 uncultured Planctomycetaceae bacterium | reverse complement strand
AGGCTGCCCATGTCGACGAGACCGAGCATCGCGCCGGTCACGTTGCTGCGATTCATCAGAGTCGAGGTCGTGATCCACGCCATGCCGCCGTCCCAACCCTTCACGCTGGGCGGCCAGAACAGTCGCTGGCCGAGCATGTCCGCGCCGTTCAGGAGGAACTGCCCGGGCACATCGAAGTCGAGGCGGCGACACGCGCCGACGAGGAACTCTACCGGCCCTTGCACGCGCGAGCCGACGACCTCTTCGCGGTAGAACGCGTCGTCCTGGAACAGTCGGCGCAGGAACGCGCTGACGTCGTAGTCCGCCTCGCGTAGGAAGCGCGCGTAATCCTCGAGTCGCTCCTCGTCCGGCGCGATGCCCTCGAAGTACAGGATCGCCTTGCGAGCGATGAAGCGCGCGCACGCCGGTTGTTCGAGCACGATGTCGACGCACAGATCGCCGTCGAGTTGTCCCGTCACGCCCAGGAACGATTTCTGGCCGAAATCGTGGTCCAAACGGCGGAACGTGAACCGACGCTCCTCGTCGGTCCAACCCGTGAACGCGCGCGCCGACTCCTTGATGTCGGTCTCCGTGTAATTCCCGTCGCCGAGAGCGAACAGCTCCATCAGCTCGCGCGCCCAGTTCTCGTTCGGATGCGCCTTCACGTTCTCGGCGTTGTCGAGGTATTCGAGCATCGCCGGAGTCTTGCCGATCCCCTTCGCGAGCGTTCGGAACGAGCCCAGCGCGTTGTCCCGCAGGAACCGCATCTGCTCGATCATCTCCTGGCTGTTCCCGACTTCCTTGATCGAGGTGGCGAAGTGGCCGTGCCAGAAGATCGCCATGTGGTCGCGCAGCGCGTCCTCGCCGCGGATCATGCGCTCGATCCACCAATCGCCGTACTTGTTCAGCGCGACGATGATCTCGATCTGGTGACCGGTGTAGTTCTCGCGGCGACGGACGACGAAATCGAGGCGCTCGGACGGATCATCGAGACCGCCGTGGAGATTCGCACCCTCGAGGATGTCGGGTTCCGGCGCCGCCGATGCATCGGGGAAGAAGGTCGCGACCGCGCGCTCGCGCCCGAGCGTCGTGAGGCGCTCCACATCGGCCGTGTCGCCACCGAACCCCGCGCGGTTCAGGAGGTGCTCGGCGAGCCGAGCGTCCCATTGGGGAGCCGACGGAACTGGCGCGAGGGGTACACCGACGGTCTCCGCGGCCTGCAAGCCGGGCACGAGGGAACCGAGAGCGACGAGAACGCCGTGGACGTGCCGCATAGGGACGCAGGGGTTCGGAGGAGGGTGATCCGGAACCCTGGACCTCGAAGTGTCCCCCCATGGGAAAAACCTGTCAAGGCGATCGGACT
>CAZKIY010000389.1:0-3917 GCA_964552875.1 uncultured Planctomycetaceae bacterium | reverse complement strand
CCCTCGCGCGCGGTGCGTCCGTTCTCGTGCCACGTGGTGCAGCTCCCGTTCGGCAAGCCGTTCACGAAGTGGACTTCGGACCATACGCGTCCGTCGGGCCAGAACGTTCGTCGCACGTCGCTCCCGCAGCCGGCGAGCAGCGCGCTGATGGACAGCGCGAGGAGTGCGCCCCGGACTCGCGACGAGATCACGTGGCCCGCGAGCGCCTTCACTTGGGGTCCTCGTCGGCCGCGCGTCCGTCTTCGCCGACGTAACCGATGTTCTGGAGGTGCTCGAGATCGGACGGCGCCGGCGCATTCCGAATCGGCGTGGGATAGGCGCGCGCTTCCTCGAACGCTCGTTCCTGAACGCGCGCGAGGCGAGCACGCATGGTCGCGGCCGACTCGTGATCCTCCGGCTCCAGGTTCACCTTTTCGAGCGGATCCGAGGCCAGGTCGTAGAGCAGGTCGGGGCCGACGCCGCTCAACCTGTACTCGCAGTACTTCCAGTCCTCGGCGCGCACTCCGCGCAGGTCCTGTCCTTCGCGCCAACGAACCTCGAGCAGGAGCTCGCGCGGATCCATGCGTTCACCGCGCGCGAGCGGCAACAAACTGTGTCCGGCCGTGGGACGTTCCGACTCGACTCCGCACAGATCGAGCAGCGTGGGGAAGACGTCGACGCTGCCGACGGTGTCGCCCACGCGTCCGGCCGGCAGTCCCGGCGCGCGGATGATCAACGGAACGCGGATGACCTCTTGATACAGGTTCGTCCCGTGCCGGTAGTTGCCGTGGTCCCCGAACTCCTCGCCGTGATCCGCGACGAGGACGACGATCGTCTCGTCGGCGAGACCCAGGTCCGACAAACCGCGCAGGAGTCGGCCGACGTGTCGATCCGTGAAAGCGATCTCCCCGTCGTACCGATCGAGTTCATTCACGGTGCCGAACGGTTCCGACACGCCGGGATGCACCAAGTACTCCGCGTGCGGATCGAAATAGTGGAGCCAGAGCATCCACGGGACTCCGTCGGCCGCACGCGACTTGCTCTCCAGGAAGCTCAAGCCCCGGTCCGTCATCCCCGGCGAGCTGATCGAGTTGTCCAGGTCGCCGGCCATGGCGATCATGTCCTCGTCGACGTGCGTGAAGCCCTGCTGCAACCCGTAAGCGCCGCCGAGGAAGACGTGGCAAGCGACGATCGCCGTGTCCCAACCGGCGTTGCGCAGGAGTTCCGCCAGCGTCTCGAACTCCGGATCGAGGCGCGTCTCGATCCGGTCGCAGCCGTGCGTCGCCGTGAAGAGGCCCGTGTGGATCGAAGCGAGAGCCGGGAGAGTCCACGGCGCGCTGGAATGCGCCTGCTCGAACACCAAGCTCTCGGCGGCGAAGGCGTCGATCTCCGGCGACGTCGCCCGCGGATACCCATAGCACCCGAGGTGATCGGCACGCAGGGTGTCGATCGAAACGATCAGCACGTTCGGCGGCTTCGGCTTCGCTCCGCACGCAACGAGCGTCGTGAGGAGCGCGAGTCCGAGGGGCGTACGGTGACGTGGAACAGAGAGGCGCCGAGCTTGCACGGTCGCAGTATATCGGCTGCACTCGCGGTCCAACTGCCGCGCGACCAGCGCTCGAGCCGAACGCGCGGGCCTCGGATCGTGCGCGCAGCGGATCGTCCTCGCGCCGCCCGCGATCGTCCGCCTCCGACCGTCCGCTACGGGATGTCCTCGTGTCGCGCCCGACTGCGACCGCTGCGCCATCGTTGGCCTGGATCGCATCGCAGGGCTATCCTCTCCGCGCGCGATGACCAGGTCGCGCGCGATGAGAACGATCGAAGGCGTCGTCGAGCTCCTGTCGCGCCGCGCCGCAGCGTGGTCGATCTTCGCGCTGACCCTGGCTGCACTGGCGCTGCGCTGCGTCGGCATCGACTCGATGCTGCCGCACCAGCCCGAGCCCGATGCGGTCATCGTGTGGCAGGCCGCGTGGCTCTCGGGTTTGCCGCACGTCCTGCCCGGCGGATCGAGCGGGTTGCCAGCCTTCTATCCGATCCTCCTCGCGGAGACGTTGCAGTGGCTGCCCGGTAGTTCGGTCCCCGTGGTCCTGCCCGCCGATGCGTCCCTCGCCGAGCACCTCACCGCGGCGTCCGAGCCCCATCTGCGCGCGCGGATCTTGATCGCGGTCCTCTCGGTGCTCGCGATCCCGGCCGTCTATCGCATCGCACGCTCGTTCCTGGATCGTTCTCCGTCCGTCCTCGCGGCGGCGTTCGCCGCGACCAGCTTGTTGACGACTTCGTATGCGCAGCAGGCGCGGCCGCACGCCGCGAGCGCCGCGATCAGTGCCGTCGCCGTCGCGCTCGCGCTCCGACATGCGCGGCGCGGCGGCCAAGCCAGTTTCGCCGCGGCTTCCGCCGTCGTCGCGTTGGGGATCGGCGCATTCCAGAACGGCGTCTTCGCGCTGCCCGCATTGGGACTCGCGTGGTGGTTCGCACCGCGGCGTTCGCTGACGCAATGGCTCTGGCCCATCGCTTTCGTCGCGTTCGCGTTCTGGCGCTTCTATCCCTTCCTCTTCACGCCCGGAGTCGTCGAGTCGCGCACCGAAGAGCTCGACATCGGCGGGCAAGTCATCGCCTTGGAACGCATTTCTCCCGTCGGATTCGTACGGATCGCTCGCGGGCTCTTCGGCTTCGATCCCGTGCTCGCGATCCTCGGTGCCGCGGGAGCGGTGATCGCCATCGTCCATGCGCGCCGGGGCTCGATCCGACCGCGTGCGTTCGCCGTGGCGGCGGCGTTCCCCTCGGCGTTCCTGCTCTTCTGGGGCTTCATGTCCCACATGTTCTCGCGCTTCACGGTGCCGCTCGTGCCCTTCCTGGCCGTCGCGGCCGCGATCGCGGTCGTGGCGTGCACGCGCGCGTGCGCTTCCACGCAGTCACGCCGGCGAGTCCTCGTCGCGGCGTCGATCGTCGCTCTCGCCCTGCCGACTTACGCCAGCGTGCGTCTCGTCCTGTGGCGTGCCAGCGACGACACGCTGACCCTCGCGTCGCGGTGGATCGTCGAGCACGGTGATCCCGCGCGCGATCGGGTGGCGCACAACGTTCTGCTCGCGCTCCCGCTGCCGCGGACGCGCGATTCGATCGCGCAGAGTCCCGCGTGGGCGCTCGGGCCGTGGGAGCACTACCTGTTGGATCTTCCGGAATCGCCCGCGCTGCCGCGTTGGAGCCTCGTCCCCGTCTACCGGCTGGGCGCGTTCGCGGACCGCACGATCGACCTGGCGGAAGCGAGCAGCCTCGTTCGCGCAGAGAACTGCACGCTCGCCGTGACCCTCGCCGGGCGCGGTCGCAGCGCCGCATTCGACCGGACGAACGACGCCGTGCACGCGATCAGCGGCCCGCCGGAACTCCGGATCGAAGCCTTCGGCCCGCGGCACTCGGACCTCGGTGGTTCGGGTTTCGAATTCGGATTCAACGGACTCGAGCGGGTGTTGCGCGCTCGAGCGTGGGGACCCGCGATCGACTGTCACCGACTTCCGCCGGCGCCCGAGCCCGGGCGTTGAAGAGCGAATCGCGCTTCAAAGGGATCCGAGTCCGCGCGGCGGAGTTCGACAGGTTGAGCACGAGGCGCAGGGTCCGAGCCGGTTCCGCGCTCGTCACCTTCGGCCCCGGCCGTCCCGTTCGTGGCGCGGAACGCGGGGGAATCGCCGGTCGCTAGACTTCGCCCGCCCCATGCACATCCAGCCCATCGTCGTCGGCACCGCCGGACACATCGATCACGGCAAGTCGACGCTCGTGAAGGCGCTCACAGGCATCGATCCCGACCGCCTCAAGGAGGAAGTCGAGCGCGGGATGACGATCGACCTCGGTTTCGCGCGCTTCCAGTTGCCCGACGGGCGCACGGTCGGGGTCGTCGACGTGCCCGGCCACGAGCGCTTCGTGAAGAACATGGTCGCGGGCGCGAC
>CAZKIY010000388.1:0-3917 GCA_964552875.1 uncultured Planctomycetaceae bacterium | reverse complement strand
CCGTTCTCCGAGCTGCCCTCAGGCGCGCGGCGAACCGAAAGCACCCGAGCCGAAGTCGATCAGCGACGCCAGCACCCCACGCAGATCCTTGCGGCGCACGATGCGATCGACCTGCCCCTTGTCGAGCAGGAACTCCGCGCGTTGGAACCCCGGCGGCAGCTCTTGCTTGATCGTGGACGCGATGACGCGCGGACCGGCGAAACCGATGAGCGCGCCCGGCTCGGCCAACGTGATGTCGCACACGGACGCGAAGCTCGCCGTCACACCGCCCGTCGTCGGGTTCGTGAGGACGCAGATGGAGAATCCGCCGGTCTCGTTCAAGGTCGCAAGGGCCGCGCTGGTCTTCGCCATCTGCATCAAGGACAGCATGCCCTCGTGCATGCGCGCACCGCCCGAACTCGTGAAGACGAGCAGCGGTTTCTTCTCCTTGCGCGCGACATCGCAAGCGAGGGCGATCTTCTCGCCGACGACTTCACCCATGGATCCGCCCATGAACGAGAAATCGAGGACGGCCAGGACGACGTCGCGCCCTTCGATCGTGCCCGTGCCGCACAGAAGCGCTTCGTTCTGCGACAGCTTCGTCACCGATCGCTTGATCTTCTCCGCGTAGGGCACGGCATCGTTGAAGTGCAAACGATCCATCGCCGTGAGCTCCGCATAGCGCTCGCGGAAGCTGCCCTCGTCGAGCACCATGCGCACGCGCTCGCGACCCGGCAACGTGAAGTGGAAGTCGCAGGCCGGGCACACGCGCCCTTTCTCCTCGAGTTCCTTGCGGTAGATCATCTGCCCGCAGTTCTCGCACTTCAGCCAGAGCCCACCGGGCATCTCGCGCTTCTTCCACAGACGGCGTCCGCGCTTGTCGACACCTTCCTCGGTGACGGCTTCGGGCTCGCCCATCGCGGCATCGCCCGCGCGTGCAGGCGGGACGATCTCGCGCTGGAGATCGGCCTCGCCCTTGGCGCGCTTCGGTTCCTGGGCTTCTGGATTCGCTGCGAACTCAGGCATGGATCGTCTCCCCGCGAGCGGACTCGGCCGCGGCACGAAAGCGGTTCAAGGCAACTCCCAGATCAGGAGCGCCGAAGAGCGCCGAACCAGAAACCAGGACATCCGCTCCCGCCGCGGCGCACGACGGGATCGTTTCGGCGTTGAGTCCGCCGTCCATCTCGACGAAGCCGTCCCATCCGGTGGCCCGGATGGCGCGTGTCTTCGCGAGCATCTCCGGCATGAAGCGTTGTCCGCCGAAACCGGCGTAGACGCTCATGACGAGGACGAGGTCGATGTCACCGAGGAGCGGGATCACCCGCTCGACGGGACAATCGGGATTCAGCGAGACGCCGACCTTCGCCACGCCCTCGGCGCGGAAGAGTTGGATCGTCTCGCGCGCGTCGGCCGCGTCGCGCGCGGTCTCGACGTGGAAGGTCAGGACGTGCGCCCCGGCCTGCGCGAACTGACGCGCATAACGGCGCGGCTCGCTGATCATCAGGTGGACGTCGAGCGGGATCCGCGCGCGCCTCTTCAAGGCCTCGACGACGACCGGACCGATCGTGAGGTTCGGGACGAAGTGCCCGTCCATGACGTCGACGTGGAGCCAGTCGGCTCCGGCCGCTTCCGCGCGCTGGACCTCGTCCCCGAGCCGCGCGAAATCGGCGGACAAGAGCGAGGGCGAGATCAGGATGGGACGTCGGGGCATGCGGGGTTGGATCGGCACGGACGGCGGGACGGGACGGGCGTCCGCGGTCAGCGGCGACTCGAGCGCGAACTCGAGCCGGGAGGGCGATTCTAGCCGCGGGGCAGGCCGGGGGCGAAGACTGCGCCGGCACACCGAAGCGAGCGAGCCGGGTGGCTGCCCGTCGCGCGCTGACGGCCACCGCCTCGGGATGGGGCGCGCACCGCACCCCAGATCTGGTGCTGAAGCTGCATGGCGCAACGATCGAGTTCACGCAACCCGCTCCGTTACCGCCGGTTAGGGCCTACCTGCAGCACGCATCCAGTCCGGGCTACGGCGGCGAGAGAACTTTGACCGAGGCTACGATGCCGGTTGAATGAAGGCGCAGACGCTTCTAGCGGAGGCCGCGACGCCGCATCCCGACAACACGATCAGCATGCTCCGCGCGGGTATCGACCGCGTGAACGGGTTGCGCCTGGACCCTCCTTGCCAACGTGAGCGAGACACTTTCTTCCATCCGGTTTAGTGTCGAGGGCTGAAGGTTGCCGCCGTTGTCCATCAATCCCACAGACGCCGCGCGCTTGCCCCGAGAGGGGCGATCGAACTCGCACTCTCACGCGGTCGCAATGCGATGGCGATCTGGCAAGACCTCGTCGACGAGCACGGATTCGCCGGCCGATACGCGAGCGTCAAGTGCTTCGTCGCGCACAGCCGCGGCAGGAGTTCGCCCGAGGCATTCTGCGTGATCGAGACCGCCGCCGGCGAGGAAGCGCAGGTGGACTACGGCACGGGCCCGATGGTGCGCGACCAAAAGAGGCTCTCCTCCACGTTTTGTGGGTCACGGGAGAGGCGGATTGAGCACGATGCCTGAGCAGCACAGGAAGATCATTGCGCTGAGAGCGACGTGATCATGGAAGCCGAAGGTGCGGTGAACGACCCTGCAAGTTCCCTCAGAAGGTCGATCAGGCGCCGGGCTGTCTCTGCAGCGCCTGGATCCCGGGCAGCGTGCCCGTCTCGAGCAGTTCGAGCGACGCCCCGCCACCCGTGCTGATGTGCCGGATCGAGGGCCCGAGGCCGAGCAGTTCCACCGCCGCGACCGAGTCCCCGCCCCCCACGACCGTGTAGCCCGGACAGGCCGCGACGGCGCGCCCCACGGCTTCGGTCCCGGCGCGAAACGCGGGCCATTCGAAGACGCCCATCGGGCCGTTCCAGACGACCGTCTTGGCCGACAGGATTCGCCCGGAGTAGAGCTCGCGCGATTTCGGCCCGATGTCGAGGCCCATCAGTCCGTCGGGGATGTCGGCGCCGACTTCGATCGGCTTCGCGTTCTCGTCGAAAGCTTCGGCGCACACGTGATCGACCGGGAGCAGGATCTCGACCTGGCGCGCCTCCGCTTTCTTCAGAGCGGCGCGCACGGCGTCGAGTTGATCTTTCTGCACGAGCGACTTGCCGACCCCTCGACCTTGCGCCGCGAGGAACGTGTACGCCATTCCCCCGCCGACGAGCAGCGCGTCGACCTTGTCGAGCAGGTGGTCGACCACGGGCAGTTTGTCGCTGACCTTCGCGCCGCCGAGGATCGCGACGAGCGGGCGTTCGGGATGATCGAGCACGCGCCCGAACGCGGCGAGTTCTTTCTCCATCAAGCGTCCGGCCGCGGACGGCAGGAGTCGCGCGATCCCGCAGACCGACGCGTGGTCGCGGTGCGCCGCGCCGAACGCGTCGTTCACGAACACGTCCCCGAGCGCGGCCCACTGCGCCGCGAGTGCCGGGTCGCCCTTCTCGTCGCCAGCGTGGAAGCGCACGTTTTCGAGCAGGATCACGCTGCCTTTCGGTCCTGCAGTGATCGCGGCGACGACGGCCGGGCCGGTGCTCTCCTTCAGGATCACGACGGGCGAACCCAAGAGTTCCTGCAAGCGCGCGCCCATCGGCGCGAGCCGCATCGACTCGACGACCTTGCCCTTCGGTCGACCGAGGTGACTCAGGAGGATGGGCCGCGCCGACTTCGCGAGCAGCTCACGGATCGTCGGCAACGCCGCGCGGATGCGCGTGTCGTCGGAGATCGCGCCCGCGTCGTCCTGTGGGCAGTTGAAGTCGACGCGCACGAGGACGCGTTTCCCCTCGAGCGCGAGCGAGTCGAGGTTCGGAACGGCGAGCGACGGAGCAGCGGTCATGGCAGTTTGCGCGTAGAGCGCCGCGGAGCGACGCGACAGGTGTTCTGAGAGCCCGTGAAGAAATCGAGTCTACGGGCTCT
>CAZKIY010000387.1:1690-3920 GCA_964552875.1 uncultured Planctomycetaceae bacterium | reverse complement strand
GCGCCGACGCCTTGGCGGTTGGTGCGCGTTCCGGCGAGTTCGAACGCGACGCTCCGCTCTGGGTGCGCGTCCGCGGACAACAGGAGTCGCAGTCGCGGGCCGGTGCGAGCGGCGAGCCAACAGTCCTCCGCGAGATCGCCATCCCAATCGCAGCGCGCCACCGCGCGACCGTCGCCCTCGAAGTCCAGGCCCAAGGCACGCGATGCATCGACGAACTCACCTCCGCCGAGGTTCACGTAGGCGTCGTCTCGTTCGCGACCGTTCCACGAATGCCCCTCGACGACCGTGAGGTGTCGCAGGAATTGCCACGCGTGCAAGTAGGCCTCGTCGGCGGGCGGCGCCGCTGGCGAGGAGGCGATGAGCGCGCGCCAGAAGAAACTCTCGACGTCGTCGGGACGCGAGCCCGTGATGAAGCCGTTCGGGACGAACGCGTCGGGGAGCCCGTCACCGTTCCAATCCGTGAACGTAGCGCCCCAAGCCCAACCCCCGCGCCGCGCGCCGCTCGTTTCCTGCGCATCGGTGAACCGCAGTCCCGTGGATCCGCGGAGCAGTGTGTTGCCGCGCGCATGCCGGACGTACGCCGGGCGATCCGCGGGCCGAGCGGCGAGGAAGTGCTCGGATCGCGCGATACGTGACCCCACAGCGCTCTCCATGTTCGTGACATAGATGTCGAGGTCGCCGTCCAGGTCGACGTCGGCGATTGCCGCACCCATGCTGGCCGCGATGTCCTCGGCACCCGCGGCTCGGGCGACGTCCACGAAGCGACCTCCGCGGTTTTCGTAGAGGTTGTTGCGGCCGAAATCGTTCGTGACGTAGAGATCCACGTCACCGTCGTCGTCGAGGTCCTCGAACACGCTGGCGAGCGAGAAGCGGTCGTTGCCCTGATCCAGCCCGACCTCGGCCGCGCACTCGCGGAATCGACGAGCGCCCTCGTTCTGCCAGTAGAGGTTCGCGGCCCCGTTGTGCGCGTCGTGATACGGCACGGGAGCACCGCCGATGACGCCGCCTTCGGCGTAGCGCGCGGCGTAGAGGTCGAGATCGCCGTCCTGATCGGGATCACCCGCCGCGATGGAATAGATCTCCGGAGCGTCGCGGGCCGCGAGCGTCTGACCCTCGGGAAAATGCCCGCTCCCGTCGTTCCAAGAGAGGAGCAGCACGTTGCCCGTCGCGACGGCGAGGTCCTCGTCGCCGTCTCCATCGAGATCCGCCAGGATCGCGCCCGAGGACCCATCGAGGAACGCGACGCCCGCTTCGGCGGCGACGTCGCGCGCCGTTCCGTCGGCCGCGTGGACGAGGAGTCGGTTCGGCATCCCCGAGGATTGGCAGACGTACAGATCCTCGAGCCCGTCGGCGTCGACGTCTCCGACCGCGAGCCCCTGCATGCCGAGGAACGGGTCGAGCCCCAAGCGATCGCGACGACCGTGACGCGTGTCCGTGCCCAGCAGGATGTCGTCACGGAACCAAGGTTCGCGCCCGAGCGCTCCTTCGGTCGCGTCGAGAACGAGCGGCGCGCCGATCGACACGAGTGAAGCGCTGCGCGGTTCGAGTCGAGCGAGCCGTAGGTTCCCGTCGATCCGGATCCACGTGCTCGTCAGTTCGAGTGTCGCCTGCACACGCGACGCGCCGACGCACGACGCGCGCAGGGCGAGGTCGGCCTCGAAGCCGCCGCTCGCGTCCGGCTCGAGCGTCTCGAACACGACCTCGCAGCGCGGAGTTCCACCGACGTCGAGCGCGGCGCCGAGGCCCGCGAGTGCGCCCTCCACGTCGGCCGCCGCACCGAATTCACGCGCCGTATCGACGTGCACCGATCCGCGCAAGCGTTCCGTGCGAACCTTCGGGAGCAGCTCCTGCGAGATCACGCCGCCGGGCGCGAGCAACGCGCGCAGCGGTGCGAGATCCGGCGGACTCCCTAGTGCGGCCGAGAGAGCGGCGCCGAGATCGACCGAGAGCCGCGGAACGATCGCTTCGCCGGGCCAACTGTCGCGGCGCGGCTCGAGTCGCGCGCGCAGAGCTTCGCCCCAGGGCGGCAACTTGCCGACGCGTCCGGGAAAGTAGGAGCGCGGCTCCCGGGCCAAACGGGAGTCGAACGTGAGCGGCACGGGCGACGGACGGATGCCGTCGCGGGTCCCGCTCGCCCCGGAATCCGGCGACGGCGGTTCCGAGCAGCCGCCGCAGAGAGTCAGTGCTCCGACGAGGACGTAGAGCGACGCGATCCGCGCGCACGACACGC
>CAZKIY010000387.1:0-1590 GCA_964552875.1 uncultured Planctomycetaceae bacterium | reverse complement strand
AGCAGGCAGTTCAGCGCGCGCTGGATCTTCGGATCGACGATTCCCGGCACGGCCCGCTTGAGCATCGGTGCCGCGCGTTCGGCGCGCACGGAACGCGCGATCAAGTCCGCAGCCAGCAAACGCTCGAGGTCCGAGGCTCGCACTGATGACAGGACCGACTCGAGGAACGCCGCAGCGGCCGCGGATTTTTCCTGAGCTCCGGCCGAGACGATGTCGAGGCGACGTCCGGCGTCCGTCTCCGTCTCCCACTGCTCGCGAATCCAGGCCCGTCCCTCGACGCCCGTGTTCCCGGCCTGGACGAGGTACCAGCGATGCGCGGGGATGTCCTGGATCGTGCCCGTTTCCGTCCGCGCGAGACCGACGAGGATCTCTGCCGCCCGCGCGAGCGGGACTTGCCCGATCGCGCGTTCGATCGCGCGTCCGGTGGACCGCGCTCCGCCGGCTTGCAGTTCTTCGAGACGCGCCAGCACGCGTCGCGCGAGATCGGCGCTCGCGAGGAGAGCGGGACGCAGGGCCCGCGTGGCGTTGCCGACGTCGTCGTTCGTGCCGGCGAGCATCTCGAGCGCGAGATCGATCGCGGACGTATCGCCGCGAGCGCAGAGTGCACCGAGCGCCGTGAGTCGCACGGTTTCGTCGGTGTCCGCGAGAGCGGCACTCAACTCGGCACGTCGATCCGAAGAGTCCGGCTCCGCGGCAATCGATTGGAGCGCCAGGATCCGCAGCGTCGGTTCGGGATCGTTCGACGCGCTCGCGCGCACTTCTGCGACCAACTTCGATCCGAGGGCTGCCTGCAGTGCGAGTTGACGTTGGAGAGCGACTTCGTCGACGAGCGCGGCGCGCAGAGCACGGCGCGCATCCTCGTCGCCGGCCGCCGCCGATGCCGCGAGGATCCAGGTCTTCGCCACGGGCGACACGCGCACGTCGTCGAGGAGCTGTGCGCGCATGGCGGGCTCCATGTGTCGCGCCGCGAGCGGTGCCGCGAGATCCATGAGACGCGCCAGGCCGCCGTCTTCGCTCCATGTCGCGAACTCACGTCCTACGCGTGCCGGATCGCAAGCCACGAGTGTGCGCACGCCTTGCTGAACCATCTCTTCACCGCCCCGCGCCGTGTTCAATGCGACGCGGTCGTAGTCCTCCGGCGTGCCCGCGGCCTCGAGCGCGCGCATCGCCGCCGAGCGCACCGACTCCGAAGGATGCTCCAAACCCTCCAGGCCCATCGCACGTGCCTCGGGTCCGCCCGCCTGCGCGGCGAGTTCGAGCAACACGAGGAGACGCGGCGCGTGTCCCGGTTCGGAGAAGTTGCGTTGGAGCGCGCGGCGCAACTCGGGGAGCACAGCGCGACCCGCTTCGATCAGGTCCGCGCGAGCACGCGACGCGACGTCGGATTCCGCGGTGCTGAGCTTCGCAACGAGAACCGGCAGCAAGTCCGTCGTGTCCGCGGTGAAGGGATCGGGACGCGCGCACGGTCCCAGCAGATGCGCCAAGCGCTCGTCCTGCGCAGTTTCCGCGCCCGGCGCGCTGCCCACGCCGGGTGCGCGATCGCACGACGTCGCGAGGAGGAGCGCACACGCGGCCAGGGCACGGACGAGG
>CAZKIY010000386.1:0-3923 GCA_964552875.1 uncultured Planctomycetaceae bacterium | reverse complement strand
GTGAGCTGGCGCAGGCTGCCTTCGCCTACCTGCGCGCCGGGTTTCGCAGCCGGCGCACCGGCGGTCGGAATGGCGCTCAAGACGGGCGACGCTCCGAGGCCGTGAACCGGTGGCTCGACGAGCCCTGCACGGACGGACGGGAAGGCATGGCTGGAAGCGCGGACGATACCATCCGAATCGTCTGCCGCCGTCGGTCCGAGAAAAGTGGCGCGCCGATCGAGTGATGGACGTGGTGGGCCCCGCAGGACTCGAACCTGCGACCGAGCGATTATGAGTCGCCTGCTCTAACCGACTGAGCTAGGGGCCCGCCTGCGCGGATCGTATCAGGCGCGCGAGCGGCGAATCTCGATCGCCGGCCCGGTTCGAGGAGACGGCTAGACTGCGCGCGCACCCCCCATCGTCACCCGCATGACTTCGAACACCGCCCTCGTTCTTCCCCTCCTCTTCCTCGGCGCCTGCTCCGCTTCGCGCGTCGAGCGCGAGGCCTTCAAGCCGCGCTCGGAGCCTGCGCCGATCGCGTTCGAAGCGCCGGCGCAGGCTCCGACCGCGACGTCGACGACCGCTGCCGTCGGCATCGCGTTCGGCGACGCGCGCGGAACGGTCCAGCTGCCCGCCTTCTTCCCCGCCAGCACGTACGACGCGCGCGTGCCGCATCCCGACACGTTGCTACGTCAGCCGCTGGGCACGTTCACGGCGCACCACGCGGAAGTGCTTGCTGCGCTCCGCGCCATCGACGCGGCGAGTGATCGCGTGCGCATCGCTCCGTTCGGGAACACGCACGAAGGCCGCGAACTCGTGCAGGTCGTCATCGCGAGCCCCGAGAACATGGCGCGTCTCGAGGACATCCGCGGGCGCATCGCGAAGCTCGCCGATCCGCGCGGGATCGACGCGAGCGAACTCGACGACATCGTGGAAAAGACGCCCGCGATCGCGTGGCTCGCGTACAGCATCCACGGCGACGAAACTTCGGGCACGGACGCCTCGGTCGCGGTCGCGTACCACCTCGCCGCAGGGACGAGCGCAGACGTCACGGACATCCTGCGCGACGTCGTGGTCGTCATCGATCCGTGTCAGAACCCCGATGGGCGCGAGCGCGTGCTCGCGATGTTCGAACAGGGCAGCGGCTACGTGCCCGACCTCGACACGGCCAGCATGCGCCGCGGTCGTTGGCCGTACGGCCGCGAGAACCACTACCTGTTCGACATGAATCGCGATTGGCTGTGGGGCACGCAGCCGGAGACGCGCGCACGTTGGAAGGCGATCCACGCCTGGCATCCGCAACTGCTCGTCGACGCGCACGAGATGGGCTCGCAAGACACGTTCCTGTTCTATCCCGCGACGGATCCCCTGACGCCGCACTTCCCCGCGTTCACCCGCACGTGGTGGCAGCGTTACGGCGACGATCAGGCCGCTGCGTTCGACGCGCACGGTTGGAGCTACTACACGCGCGAGTGGGCCGACTCGTGGTACCCGGGCTACACGGATTCGTGGGCGACGTTCCAGGGCGCGTGCGGGATCTTGTACGAGCAAGCGCGCTATGCCGGCGGATCGGTGCTTCGTCGCTCGGGCGAGATCGCGACGTACCGCGAAGCCGTGCAGCGCCAAGCCGTCGGTTCGATCGCGAACGTGACGACTTTGGCGAAGAACCGCGAGGCGGTTTTGCGCGATTATCTGGCCGAAAAGCAGCGCAATGTCTCTGCGGATACGGATGGCAACGCGCGCGTGTTCGTGATCGCTCGCGGTCGTGAAGCCGCGCGCGAGGAGCACCTCGTCGAGTCACTGATGGAGCAGGGCGTCGAGGTCTATCTCAACGACGACGCCTTCCAGGTCGCGGACGCCGAGGGCGTGCACGGCATCACGGCGGCGCGCGAAATCCCTGCGAATTCGTTCGTCATCCCGGCTCGACAGCCGCTGGCGCCGCTGGTGAAAGCCGCGTTGGCCTTCGATCCGCGCTACGACGCGGCTTCGCTCGAGCGCGAACGTCGTGAGCTCGAGCGCAAGGGTCGCTCGAAGGCTTACGACGTGACCGGATGGTCGCCGGCGCATGCGTACGATCTCGATGCGTTGTGGTGCGCGACGCCGAGCGTGAGTCTGCGTCGGTACGACGACCTCGAGCGTGCGGCACGTGACGAAGGCGTCGCCGTCCTGCCGAAAGATGCCGGACCCGTTTACGGTTGGGTCGTCGACGGCGGCACGGACGCATCCGTCGCGTTCGCGGCGCGCGCGCTCGAAGAAGGCCTCGCCGTCCAGATCTCCGACGAGCCCTTCCGCGCCGACGGACGCGAGTTCGCGCGCGGATCGCTGCTCGTCCGCCGTGTCGAGAACGGATCCGACGTGCGCGAGCGCGTCGAGCGTGCGGCACTCGCCTCCCACGTCGCGGTCTTGCCCGTGACCTCCGCGCGCAGCCGCGACGAAGGTCCCGACCTCGGCGGCCGGCACTTCGACCTGCTCGAACGTCCGCGCGTCGCGCTGCTCTCGAATGCGCCCGTTTCGTCCGATTCGTTCGGACATGCGTGGCACGCGCTCGACGTCCTGTACGGCGTGTCCGTGTCGCTGATGGACGCGCAGAGCTTCGGTTACGCCGATCTACGCCGCTACAACGTGCTCGTCGTGCCCGACGGCGGCGGGTCCGTGTTGACCGATCACGCCGAGGACTTGCGCACCTGGGTGCGCGCCGGGGGCACGCTGATCGCGCTCGGCGGCGATGCCGCGAGCGCGCTGGCCGACGAGAAGATGGGGCTGTCGTCGGTGCGTCGCCGCTCCGATGTGCTCGACGACCTCGGCCCGTACCGCCGCGCAGTGCAGCGCGAACGCGACGCGGGCAAAACCGTGATCGACCTCGAAGCTCTGTGGGACGGAAGGCCTGTGAAGCCGGTCGAAGCACCGAAGGAAGAGTCGAAGGTCGACTCGAAGGTCGACTCGAAGGACGAGCCGAAGGAGCTGAAGGGCGACGAAGCGAAGGAGCGCGATCGCTGGGCCTCGACGTTCTCGCCGCAGGGCGTGATCCTGCGCGGCGAAGTGAACACCGACGCGTGGATCACCGTCGGCTGCCGCGATGAACTGCCCGTCTACTTCGAAGGCGGCAATGGGCTCCTGTCCCGACCGCCGACGCGCACGGCGGTGAGGCTCGCGGCGGCGGAGCGACTGCGCCATTCCGGCCTGTTGTGGCCCGAAGCGCGCGAGCGCATCGCCGACTCCGCGTGGTTGACGGTCGAGCGCCAGGGCGCGGGCCAAGTGATCCTGTTCGCGTCGTCACCGGTGTTTCGCGGCTGGTTCCGCGGCACGGGGAGGCTCTTCGCGAACGCGGTCGTGTACGGCCCGGGGCTCGGCACGAGCACGCCGGCGCCGAGGTGACTCGCGGCGCGAGCAGGCACGTGCCGCGCCTGAATCGCCAGGCAAGCGGGCACGCGCCGAGGTGACTCGTGGCACGGGCGAACTCATGCCGCGCGGAGGACGGTCGACCGAAGCGGGCTCCGAGTCGCGATCATCCGAACTGGCAGTGTTCGTGCGAGACATCGGGCGTCACGGCGCCCACCCGTGCAGGTCGATGCGCGCTGGGGCGCGAGAACGGCGGAGTGGAGTCTGACTCCGTACTTCCGTACTTCGGCGCCCACCTGTGCAGATCGATGCGCGCTGGGGTGCGAGAACGGCGGAGTGGAGTCTGACTCCGTACTTTCCCGTGCAGGTCGATGCGCGCTGCGGTGCGAGAACGGCGGAGTGGAGTCTGACTCCGTACCCTGCGCCGACCGCGCCTCAGCTCCCGCTCTTGCGCGCGGCGTGATCCGCGACGACCTGCGCGACGCACGCCGTCAGGCGCTTGCCCGTCGCGAGGTGCAGGAACTCGTTCGGTCCGTGCGCGTTGCTGTGCGGCCCGAGCACGCCCGTGATGCAGAACTGGGCCTTCGGGAACTTCTTCCCGAGCA
>CAZKIY010000385.1:0-3944 GCA_964552875.1 uncultured Planctomycetaceae bacterium | reverse complement strand
TACGGGCTCTCAGATTCATGCGGCGCCGCTTCGCGTCGCGAGAGCGTGTGATTTCCTCACACGCTCTGAGAACCGCGTTCACTTCCGTCGCGCGACCGCGACGATCGACGTCCCGTGCCAGGGCAGGAGTGGGTCCAAACGGCGGATCAGCCACACGGTCGAGTTCATGATCTTCAACTGGACGCGGCCGAAGTGACGACGCTTCAGCACGCGCCCGTTCCACCACCAGGCGGGAGTCGTGGCGCGGTTGAAGTCGAAGAGCGTCTCGACCTCGAAACCCGCATCGACGAGTGCTTTCGTGAGCGACGCGCGTGTGTAACGGCGCACGTGACCAAGGACCTCGTCGAGCGATCCGTAGAGGCCCGGCCCTTGCGGCACGAGCACGACGAACTTGCCGCCCGGCGCCAACGCATTGCGCACGTTCGCGAGCGACCCCGCTTCGTCGGGCACGTGCTCGAGCACGTTCAGGCACACGACCGTGTCGTAGCGCCCGGAAACAGGCTCGAAATCAGCTCGATTCGCCAAGTCGCAGTGCCGCACGTCGAGGTACGGCCGCCCTTGGAACGCGCCGCGCAAGTACTCGAGGTACAGCGGGTTCACGTCCGTCGCCGTGTACACGTCGCGCGGACACAGGTTGCGCGTCATGTTCCCGATCCCAGCCCCGATCTCGAGCACGCGGTCGCCGCAGTGCGGCCGGATCGCGTCCCCCATCCAGCGGTTGAAATTCGGTACGTCCGACATCGAGACGAGGATGTTCGAACCGTGCTCGTCGGGCTTGTACAGGTCGTCGACGAGCCAGTACCGGAGCATCGCGACGAGCGCGAGGAACCCGTCCTTCGCACGCACCTTCTTGCCTTCCTCGTAAGTGCGACCCGAATAGCGGATGGGCACTTCGAAGATGCGTGCGCCGCGCTTCTCGAGCTTGAAGATCAGCTCGATTTCGACGCGGAAATCCGTGCTACGGATCGGGATCGAGCGCAGCAGGCTCGTCCGAACCGCCTTGTAGCAGGTCTCGACGTCGGACAAGTTCAGGTCCGTCAGCACGTTCACGAGACCGGTCAACGCCTTGTTCGCCAGCGTGTGACGGAAGTAGAGGACGCGCCGATACTCGCCGACGAGAAAGCGCGAGCCGAACACCGCGTCCGCTTCGCCGGACAAGAACGGTTCGAGGATCCGCGGGATGTCGCGCGGGTCGTACTCGAGATCCGCGTCCTGCACGATCGTCACGTCACCGGTCGCCAGCGCGATACCGGACACGACCGCCGCGCCCTTGCCGCGATTGAGCTCGTGCTCGACGAGCCGCATCCGCCCGGGGTTTTCGGCGGCGAGGCGTCGCAGGATGTCGCGCGTGCCATCCGTGGAACCGTCGTCGACCGCGATGAGCTCGAGTCGCGCGATCCGCGAGTCTTCGAGTGCGAGTACGCGGCGCACGGCTTCCGCCACGAGATGCCGCTCGTCGAACGCCGGCAGGATCACGGAAAGCGAGAGGCTCTTCTGCATCGACTGCGCCGCCGCTCGCGGAGAGCGGGTTCGGCAGGATGGCACCGCGACTCGCGGCTCGCCAGCATCGCGACCCGCGGGCGCGCGGAGATCGCGTCAAGGGAATCGAGTTTCAGCTCGCGCGTCGGAGCGCCGGGCGCGCCGTGACCGGCAGCTCGAGGAAGTCGGCCGAGATCGCCGCGCGGATGCGACGGCGCGCTCGGAACAGAATCATCTTGAGGTTCGAGAGCCCGACTCCGAGCGTCACGCACGCATCCTGGTAGCTCGCATTCTCGACTTCGACGAGGACCAGGGCGCGCTGGTCCCGCGGCGAGAGCTGCTCGTACGCGGCCGCGTACCGCGAGAGGAGGAGGATCCACGCGCGTTCCAGGAGTCGGCGGTCCTCGGCGTCGAGGAGAGCGGTCGCCGGGGTGGGTTGGCGATCGGTCGGCTCCTGAAGACCCTCGGGCATGTCCTGGAACGAGCGGCGGCGCTCGAAGCGCGAGCGCCGCACGAGGTTCCCCGCAATCGTCCGCGACCAGACGCGGAAGCTACGCGGTCCGCTGGCGCGGAAGCTCCGGGCGTAGCGGTAGATGTTCACGAACGTATCCTGGAGGAGTTCGGTCGGCTCGACGCCGCCCCGACGTCCGCTCGCGAGGGAACCGATCCACAGGAGCAGGGGTCCGCGCGCTTGGTCGTAGAGCGCCTCGAAGTCCGCGCTCGAACCGTTCTCCTGGAACGCGCGCATGAGCTCGGTCTCGAGGCGCGCGGCATGCTCGTCCACACTTTCCCCGGCGCCGGCCTCGAGCGCGACTCCTCGCTGGCAGAGCCGCTGGAGCGCGGACAGGTGCTTCGGGAGGCGGACAGGAAGGACTTCGGTGAGGGGGCGCGTGACCACGCCGCCCGGCAAGCGAGGCTCGTGCCCGCGTCGGCGTCGCGTGCGGAGCGCCCAGGCGCAGCGGCCCAAACCTCACGTGGGAAAGGACTTCCGGCGGGGACTTTCCCGAGTGTGGGACGGGAGGCCAGAGCGATGCGCCTGGCTGGTGGCCGCGCGCCGTTCCGAGTCCGTAACGGCCACGTCGAGGTCCGGTCCTTCCGCGGAAGGTACGATCTCCTTCCGGACAGGTCGCTCGACGATCCGGCCGACGTTCCTCGCCTTGTACGCCACGAGTCCACCGCCCGACGTGCTGCCCGCCCTCGTCGAGGCCGCGGGTCGAGCGCTGCCGCTGCTGCCCTTCCTCGTCGGGGCGTGCGCTTTCGCGACCCTACGCGTCGCGCTCCAGCGGTCGACCCCGTCGCGGTTATTGGCGGACCTTTCCGCCGCGCGGCGCGCGCGCCTCGAGCCACTGGTCGAGCGGGCGGACACGCTGGCGACGAGCGCGGGCGTCTTCGAGGTCAGTTGCCGCGCCGCGATCCCGATCCTCGTCTACCGCGCCCTGTCCGGTGACGACGTCGGGACGTGGGTCCAGGCACTCCTCGCGCTGCTTCTGTCGGTGCCCGCGATTCTGGTCTTCTGCGACGCCATCCCGGCCGCCGTCGCCGCGCGGCGCGGCGACGCGGTGATCCGCGCGGTCCTGCCGACCTTCCACTTCTTCCAACTCCCGCTGCGGCTCGTCGTGCGCGCGTTCGAGGGCGTTCGAGCCGGCCTGCAACGCGCCGTGGGACTGGATCAGAACCCCGCCGCGACGCGGCAGATCGTCGAGGGCCTGCGCGAGGTCATCGAGGACTCCGAGATCTCGGGCGACCTCGACGCGACGGAGCGCGAGATCATCGGCAACGTGATCGAGACGCGCGACGTCCAAGTGTCGACGCTCATGACGCCGCGGACGGAGATCTTCGCGGTCGAGGTGCGCGAGGGGCTCGTCGGCGCGGCGCGCGTGCTCGCCGAATGCGGACACAGCCGGATTCCGGTCTACGACGGTTCGCTCGACACGATCCTCGGCATGGTCAGCGCGCGCGACGTCGTGCTGGTCGCTGCGGAACAGAGGCTGGCGAACGAGAGCCTGCGCGCGATCGTCTCGCCGGCGCACTTCATCCCGGAGACGAAGAGCGTGCGCGAACTCCTGGCCGAGTTCCGTCGCGAGAAGAAGAAGGTCGCGATCGTGCTCGACGAGTACGGCGGCACCGCGGGGCTCGTGACGCTCGGCGACATCGTGATCGAACTCGTCGGCAACATCGCCAGCGAGCGCGACGAGGACACGACGATCCCGATCAAGTTGCTCCCGGATGGTTCGTCGGACGTCGACGCGTCGCTGCACGTGTCGGACGTCAACGAAGCACTCGGGACGGATATCCCCGAGGCCGAGGGCTACGAAACGTTGGCGGGATTCGTGCTGTCCGAGCTCGGACACGTCCCGCAAAAGGGCGAAATCGTGCACGCCGGCACGGCCGAGTTCCGCGTGCTCGAAGCCAGCGATCGACGCATCCTGCGGATCGGTGTGCGGGCGCTGCAGCCGAGCCGTGAG
>CAZKIY010000384.1:2224-3959 GCA_964552875.1 uncultured Planctomycetaceae bacterium | reverse complement strand
ATCCACCACGTCGCGTACGTCGAGAACTTGTAGCCGCGGCGGTACTCGTACTTCTCGACGGCCTTCATGAGGCCCGTGTTGCCCTCTTGGATGAGGTCGAGGAAGGACAAGCCGCGGTTGCGGTACTTCTTCGCGATCGACACGACGAGGCGCAAGTTGCCCGAGCTGAGCTTGCGCTTCGCGTCCTCGTACTCGGCGTAGTGCAGCTTGACCTGCTCGAGACGACGCTTGAGGCGGCTCGAGGGCTCGAGGCACTCGAACTCGAACTCACGCACTTCGTCCTGCAGTTGCTTGACCTGGACGGCCGCCTTCTTGTTGCCCTTGAGCGCCGAGATCTTGCGCTCGGTCGCGCGCATCTCCTTGAAGCGCTCGTCCATCCTGTCGATCGAAGGCTTGACCTTCTTGACCTGGAGGTGGCATTCCTCGATGAGGATCACGAGCTTGCGGCGCAGAGCCTGGACGGTCTCGAGCTTCTCGCTGCGCTTCTTCTTCGAGAGCTCCACATCGAGCAACGGGCGGTACTCCTCGCGGATCCGCTCGTAGAGGCGCTTGATCGTCGCCAAGTTCACGGGCAAGCGCTTCTGGAGGAAGTTCTTGCCGAGCGTCTCGACGATCTTCGGATCGTCGTCGATCTTCGGGTTGGGGTTGACCTTCAGCGTGCGATCGAAGGCCAGCTCGCCGCGTTCGACCGCTTCGAGGACCTTGATCGACTCGCGCATGGCGATGCCGGAACCCATCGTCTTCTTGCGGAACCGCTTGCGCGTGATCTCGATCGTCTTCGCGAGGAAGATCTCCTGATCACGCGTGAGCAGCGGGATCTCACCCATCTGGGTGAGGTACATCCGCACCGGGTCGTCGATCTTCTCGGGGACAGATCCCTTCGGGAACAACGCCTCGGGCGGGCCGTCGTCGTCCTCGGAATCCGAACCCTCGTCGAGCGCGACTTCGCGCACTTCCTCGTCGCCCTCGGCGACGCGTTCGGAAGCGGGGTCGACGTCGTCCTGGATCTCGACACCGCCGTCCTCCAGCGCGACGAAGATGGCGTCCATCTTGTCCGGCGGGACGAACTGGTCCTCCAGAATCTTGTTCATCTCGGAGTAGGTCAGGAAGCCTTTCTTCCGACCCTCCTCGATGAGGTGCTTGACGATCTCCTCGATCTTCTCGGCCATTGTCTTTCGTCCGGTTCTTCTCGGGGACTCTTCGTGGGAAGCGCTCAGGCTTCCGTGCTGGACTTCAGGGTGTTCTTGTTCGGTGTAGCCGGGCTGCGTGCCGCGGTCGGCCGGTTCTGCGGGTAGAGACTCCGCACGAGGGCCAGGGATTCGGGATCGTGCAGCGCGACCTCGGGACCTTCGGCACCGAGCAGGCTCGCTTCACGCGAGCGCAGCTCGATATAGGTCGCCCGACGTGCGCGACGATCGAAGATCTCGCGCACGCGTTGGATCTGCACTTCGACGGCCGCCGCGGCGCTCCAATTCTCGTCCGAGGTCTGCGCGATGCGGACGTACTCCGCGAGCGGCAGGACGCGCGCGCGCGCGGGGTCGTCGGCCAGCCACGTGAGGACCGAGTTCTCGTCGATCACCTCGGCCCCCTCCTCGCGCAGCGCGAGCACGGCGTCGGTGATCCGCGCGAGGTCCGGGTCGGGGCAGTATTCGAGCCAGCGCTCGAGGACCGGCGCGAGCGCGGGATCGACGAGAACGGCGCCGGTGAGTTCCTCGAAGGCCAGGCGCAGCTCGCG
>CAZKIY010000384.1:0-2124 GCA_964552875.1 uncultured Planctomycetaceae bacterium | reverse complement strand
GTGAGGAGTTCGAGGATGCGCTCGACTTCCTTCGCCAGGGCCGTGCCGCGCAATTCCTCCACGCCGGCGCACACGAAATCGAACCACGACCGCGCCATTTCGAGTTCGGCCGCGAAGCCCTGCGCGCCGTCCTTGACGCACAGATCGCACGGGTCGACGCCGCCCGCGAGCCCCACGACGTCGATCTCCACCTCGAGGTGGAGGAGGCCGTTCAAAGCGCGCCAAGCGGCCTTGCGTCCGGCATCGTCGCCGTCGAAAACGAGGCTGATCCGGCGCGCGCCCGTGCGCCGCAGGAGTGCTGCATGGTCCTCGGTCGTCGACGTGCCGAGGACGGCCACGACGTTGCCCGCGCCGCATTGGTGCGCGGCCATCACGTCGGTGTAGCCCTCGACGAGCACGACGTGGCCGCGCTTGCGCACTTCGGGAAGTGCGCGATCGAGCGCGTAGACGAGGCGGCCCTTCTTGAACAGGTCCGTCTCGGGCGTGTTCACGTACTTCGGCCCCGACTCGTCGCGGTCGTCGAGTCGTCGCGCGCCGAAGCCCACGACGGAACCCGAGAGGTCGCGGATGGGGATCGTCATGCGGCCGCGGAAGAAGTCGTACGGCCGGCCCTGGTCCGAGCGGCGCACGAGCCCCGCGCGCTCGGCCGCTTCGAACGGCAAGTTCGCGCTGCGGAGGGCGGCCACCAAGGCCGTCCCGCTCGCCGGTGCGTGACCGATCGCGAACGCCTCCGACGTCGAAGCGTCGAGCCCGCGCTCCTCGAGGTAGCGCGCCGAAGCACGGCCCTCGGAACCCTGAATTTCCGCGCGGAAGAAGCGGCTGGCGAAGTCGAGGACGGCTCGTACCGGATCGAGCTCGGCGTCGCGCTCGCGGGAGGCCGACGAACGCTGCGGGAGATCGACGCCGGTGCGGGCCGCGAGGATCTCGACCGCTTCGCGGAACGTGACGTTGTCGCTCTTCTCGACGAACCCGATCACGTCCCCACCCGTTCCGCACGATCCGTAGCAGCGCCACGTGCCGCGCCGCGGATCGACCTTGAACGAAGGCGTGCGCTCGTCGTGGAACGGACAGCACGCCACCCACAACGCGCCCGCCTTCTTCAAGGCCGGCACGCGTTCACGGACCACGTCCTCGATCGGCGCGCGCAGCTTGATCGCTTCGAGCGCTCGGCGGAACTCGTCGTGGATCACGGCGGGGTGACGCCCGGGGTCGCGGGCGCGGGGATGTCGAGGACTCGGGGACGTCCGCGGCAGGATGCGCCGCGAAAGTGGGAAGGGGATGAGGAAAACGAGGGTGGGGTCGAAGCCTCCAGGACGTCGAGGAAGGAAGTGCGGAAAGAAACGACAGGCGCGAGCACGTGCGATTCGAAGACTACTCCGTCGAAATCGCTCGGGTCGCTGCTCTCTCGAGGTTCCACCGACGCTGGACCCGCACTCCTGGGGCAAGCCAGCAGCGCAGTGCCACCACCATCGAGGACCCCCAGATCTGCCGTTTCGAGGAGGGCGAGGTCGGCCGCCGCAGCGCTCCCGAACACATCGCCAACTCCTTCGACGTACGAAGGCCGAGTGTAGATCCGGGGAAACCCACGATCTAGGGTCTCGTCTCTCGGATTCTCGAAATGGAGTTCGCTCAGGTCGCGTCCTCCCGTGGCCAGGCGGCTGCCAAGGCCTGGAGGGTCGCGAGGTCCAGGTCCTCCGCCCGCTCGTCACCGGTCAAGCCGGCCCGCTCGGCCCAGGCACGCCCGAGCGCCCCCCCACCGGCCACCTCCCCCAGCACGCGCCCCAGTCGCTGACGGCGTCGTTGGAAGAGCCGGTCGACCAGCACGGAGAGCGCGGCCCGGTCCGCCGGCTCGATGGGCGCTGTGAGTCGATCGAGGCGCAGCAGCGCGCTGTCGACCTGGGGTCGCGGCCAGAAGAGGTCCGGCGGCACGCGGCGCACGATCCGGCCCGAATAAGCCGCCTGCAAGCGGATCGAGAGCGGGCCCCAATCGTTCGTGCCCGGCCGCGCGACGATGCGCTCCGCGAGTTCGAGCTGGACCAACGTGGTCATCGTCCGGGGCGGGATGGGCAGCGCGGCCGCGATCGCGAGCACCGGTCCGGATACGGCGTAGGGCAAGTTGGCGAC
>CAZKIY010000383.1:1557-3961 GCA_964552875.1 uncultured Planctomycetaceae bacterium | reverse complement strand
TCGGCGCGCGACGGGTCTGCGCCGCAGAGCTTCGAGAGCATCCACACCTGCCGCCCCTGCAACCACACGTGCTTCTTCGTGTCGAAGCGCCGTCCGTCGCGATCCAGGCAGTTGAAGTACCCGCCGTTCTCGCGGTCGAGCGAGTGCTGCATCCAGAACGGCACGACGTTCTGGTGCAACTCGGCGTGCATTCGGGATCGCCAGGACTCGACCCGTTCGCGCGCGATGTCAGCCACGTCGGCTCTCCAGTTCGCGCTGCCACTGCATGTAGAGACCGTGCAGCCCCTTCGCGGACGGGAACATCGAGTTCGGCGAGAGGAAGTGCGAGAACTCGAACGTGATCAGCTTGTCCACGCCGGCCGAGCGCGCGGCGTCCATCTTGTAGCGCAGCTTGGGCCACGCGATCGGCGGGAACTTGATGTGGACGTCGCGGTCGAAGCTCTCGACGTTCGACCAGCTGACCAGGCTGTGCTTGCGCGCGAGGCCCGCGTTCAGCGCCAGGAAATCCGGCAGCTTCGCGTACTCCACCTGCCCGTCCTGGAAAGCGACGATGTCGACCAGACCCTCGATGCGGGCGAACACGCGGTCCCACTCGTGCTCGTGTTGTTCCAGCGAGATCGTGGAGCCGAACTGCTTCGCGCCGCGGATGTAGGGCGAGATCAGGATCGGCACGCGCTTGAGACCGCGCAGGTGGCGCGCGAGCGACTCGTAGACGCGCATCACGCCGTCGTCGAACGCGTCGATCTCGTGGCTGATGTACCAGCCGGCGAGAGCCGGGCTCTGCCCGTAACGCGCGAAGAACTCCTCGGTGAACGCCAGGTTGACGTCGATCTCGGCCTGGTGCTCGCCCGCCGTCCAGTGCCGGCCCGAGTCGTAGGTTCCGAAGAAGAGCTTCAGACCGAACTGCTCGCACAGCTCGAGGAACAACGCGACGAGGTCCTGTTGGACGATGAGGTAGCCGTACCGTCCGCGCAGCACCGCGGAATCGAACGTGCAGCGGTCCTGGTAGCCGGCGCGGATCAGCACGACCGTGTCGATCCCGAACGCGCGCATCGCCGCGAAGTCGCGGGTCCACGCCTCGCGATCCCAGTTCGCGGAAGGGATGTCGTGACTGATCTCGTCGAGGAACGTGCCGGTGATCATGCGTGCGGTTCGAGCGTGAAGGCCAGCGAGGCCAGTCCGTGTGGAGCCAGATCGACGCGAACCCAGCCGTCGGAGAGAGGCAGGTCCGGTCCCTCGCGCCCGTCGAGACCGACGTGCGCCGCGCCGGTGATCGTGCGACCGGCCAGCGCGGCTTCGCGCAGCGCGATCCGCGCGAAACTTGGTGCGGCGGCGCGGTTCCAGACGCGCAGCAGGATGCGCGCGTTGGCTGCGTCGAGCTCCAGCGCGGACAGCTCGACGTCGTCGCCGTCGATCTCCACGAGCCGCCGCATCTCCGGGTGCTCCGTGCTCGTGTTACCGAACGGGACGAGGCGCGCCTCGGTGACGAAGCTCGGCTGGGACCAAGCGAGCGC
This sequence comes from uncultured Planctomycetaceae bacterium, assembly GCA_964552875.1. GTDB lineage: Bacteria > Planctomycetota > UBA1135 > UBA1135 > JAEUHZ01. The sequence goes on along the minus strand of CAZKIY010000383.1, from coordinate 2,447 downwards.
GCGCGATGCGAGGGCGGACATTGGGGCGGACATTGGGGCGGACATTGGGGCTGACATTAGGGCGGACGGTGGGATGGCCGGCGGGGCGAACTGTGGGGCGAACTGTGGGGCGAACTGTGGGGCGGACGGTGGGGCGGACGGCGGGACAGACGGAGGGACAGACGGAGCCTCGAGGCCGAGCTGCATTTCGAACACGTGCGTCCCGAGGCACTGCGCATCCGGCGTGTCGACGCTCGGCCCGGCCTGGACCCGACGCCAGCGCGTGTCGCCGCGCGAGAGCTTGCCGACGCAGCGCACGAGCGTGAGCGCGAGCTGCGTGCGCTCGCCCTCGATCAGCTCGTACTCGTGCAGGCCGCGGTGCGCGACCACGAGGAAGGCCCGCTCTCCCGGAACGGCGACGAAATCGCGGCTGAACTGCGTCGGATACTCGAACTCGCCCGGGAACGCCGCGTAGCGCTCGGGCGCGCTCTCCGGCGTCTCCGGGTGGACGATCGAACGTTCGCGGATCTCGAAGGCCCCGCCGGCGAGTGACCGCGTGGCACGACCATCCGTCGCGAGGAGCAAACGCAGCCGATGGTCGCGCGCCTCGTTGTGCACGCGGACGCGCACTTCGGGCGGCCCGCCGTCGCGCGCAAGGCGGATCCGCATCGAGACGCTCACCCCGGCCTCGTTCGCGGCGATCATCCGCGGACTCCGGATCTGCCAGGCGGCGCGCAGCTCCGAGTACACCGCACCGCGGGTGGTCGTTCCGATCTCCGTGGCTTCGAGTTCGCGCGTGAGCAGCGGCGCCTCCTCGGGCACCGGCCCGTACGTGTACTCGTCGCCCAGGTCGGCCGTGCTCTCGAAGGCGACGGCATCGCGGAGGAGGGTCCGCGTGGGCTCGTGCTCGA
>CAZKIY010000383.1:0-1457 GCA_964552875.1 uncultured Planctomycetaceae bacterium | reverse complement strand
GCGATCCGCCGGCCGAATGCGTCGAACACCTCGACCGCGCTCGGCGCGACGACGCCCTCGACGCGCGGGACGAAGACCTCGGCTTCCACGATCTCGGGCGTGTTCACCGAGGCCGTGCGCAGAGCGCACAACCACGTTCTCGAACCGTCGCGTCGCAGATCGAGTCTCCGCGCGAGCTCGCGCACGCTTTCCGCGGCCACACTGGCGGCGATCTCCTCGACCTCGCGAAAGCGCGCCACGTCGTCGAGGTGCACGGCGTCGATGCTGCACCCGCAGATGTCGTCGTGCGCGTGATTGAGGATCAGGAGCCGCCAGGCCTCGTCGACGAGCGCCATCAGCGCTTCGCCGCGACGACCCGCGGCGACCGCGAGCGGCTCCGCGACGCGCTCGAGGAGCCACTGCGCCCTGTGGTTCGCCAGCTTGAGGTAGACGCGCGCGGACCAGACGCTGGAGAGGATCGGATTGTGCTCGTTCCCGAGCAGCTCGCCCGTGTGCACCGGGAGCGCCGCGCCGGATCCTTCGACGTGGTCGAGGTACGTGGCGATGCCGCCGTGCACGAACTCGATCTCGGGCAGCGCCGCGCGCACATCCGCGAGCAAGGTCGGCAACTCTGGCTGGAACGGCATGTGGTCGCATCCGTTCAGGAGGATCGCGCCGCCCGACGGCAGGCGACCCGCGCGCGACGCGAGCGACGCGGTCACGCGCTCGACGGCCAGTTCGACGCGCGGCTCGAGCCCCTCGAAGTCGCCGAACGCCTCGGGCAACCCCAGAGCGCTCGCATCGAGGTAGCCGTCGCGCAGGTAGATGGTCGTCACCTCGCTGCCATCGCTGGCGCGCCAGCGGAACTCGCAACCCAGACGCTCCCACTGTTCGCGCGAGAGCCCGCGCATGAACAGGAACGAGCGCAGCCCGAAGCCGCGCAGGATCATCGGCATCTGCGCGATGTGTCCGAACGAGTCGGGCATGTACCCGTCACGCGGCTCCGCGCCCAGAGCGCGCGCGAGCCGGAGCCCCCGGCGCAGGTTGCGGATCAGCGCCTCCCCGCTGGGCAGGAACGCATCGGGCAGGACGAACCATGGGCCCAGTTCGAGTCGACCGTCCGCCACGAGCGCGCGGATCCGGGCGCGCGCCTCGGGTCGGATCGCCAGGTAGTCCTCGACCAGCGCCATCTGGCCATCGAGCGTGAAGGAGCGGAACGTCGGGTCCTGCTCGAGCAACTCGAGCAGCCCGTCGACGAACTCGACGAGGTGGACCCGGTACTGCTGGAAGGTGAGGTACCACGCGCGGTCCCAGTGCGTATGGGGCACGACGACGGCGCGTAGGCGGACCATGGAACGTCAGAGACTAGCGTGCCTCGCGAGCGTCATCGATCCTGGTACTCCGGTCCATGTCGCGCTGGTCCGTGCAGGCCGAGCCGGCTCTGGTTGCGGACGGAGAGAGGCGACGTGACGCGATTG
>CAZKIY010000382.1:2903-3969 GCA_964552875.1 uncultured Planctomycetaceae bacterium | reverse complement strand
TTGGGCTTCTCGAGTTCGGGCACGAAGCTCGCGTGAGCGACGACCCACGGTGCGGAGGCGCCTGTGTCCTTGGCCAACACGTCGCGCAGCGCGAGGAACTTCGCGACGTATTCGGCGGTGCTCATCCCCGCGGCCGCGTCCGATTCACCTTGGTGCCAGAGGATCGCGCGGAACGATGCCAGGGACTTCACGCGCTGCACGAGCTCGGCGTAGAGCGGTTCGTCGAGCCCGCGGAGAGGCTGCGCGTCCTTCTGCCACTGCAGGAGCGACGTGCCGCCGTATCCGCACGAGGCGAACGCCACCGGGACGCCGAACGCGGCGACGAGCGCTTTGCCGCACGTCGGCCACGGGCTGCCGCCGTCGGACTTGTCTTGCACGCCCGGCATCGGATCCGCGGCGAGCGACCACTTCGTGCCGTCGAAGGCCGACACGCGATCGTCCTGCGAGGGGATCTTCACCTCGCCGCTGTTCGTCGAATTCGACTGTCCGGCCACGATGAAGACTTCGCCGACGCCGAAGTGCTCGACGTGCGCGACCTCGACCGGTCCGGCGATGCCATCGACGGTCACGCTCAACCGGTACCAACCGCCGGCCGGCAGCGCGAGGTTGCCCAGGTAGCGGCCCTGCACTGGATCGGCGGCGCCCGCGCGGCTCCGATCGAGCTCGACGTTGGCGATCTCGGGTCCCCCGGCCGACAGCCGCGCCGAAGCGACGAGGCGCCCGATGCCGGCCGTCGCGGTCACCTCGATCGGCACCTCGGTCGTCGAGCGATCCGTGCGCTGGAACACCTGGCGTTCCTGTGGCTCGCGGACCTTCACGGACGAATCGGAGGCGAGCACGAGGGCAAAGAGGAGTGCGAGCATGACGGGTTGATTCTCGGAACGGGTTCGAACTGGATGGCCGGGAGGCTAGCATTCGCGCCTTCAAGCATGGCCGAGAAGCTGCCGCACATCCCGCGTTCGCGCGGGGACGACGACTGGTCGAGACCGGCACTGGAAGCACGCCTCGACGTGTGGGAGAAGGCGTCGGGCACGCGTCCGCGACACGTCGGAGGAGATCCGGTCCC
>CAZKIY010000382.1:0-2803 GCA_964552875.1 uncultured Planctomycetaceae bacterium | reverse complement strand
CTCGTCGCGTTGCGGCCCGAAGCGATCGGTCGGCGACTCATCCTGAGCCTCGTGTTCCGCACCGGCGACGCGATCGGGATCAACATGGCCGCGCGCGCGGCCGAACTCGTCTCGGTCGAACTCGCGGCGCGCACGAACGCGCTCGAGCGCTACGTACACGGGCAGGATGTGGAGAAGCGCGCCAGCGCCCGTTCATTCGTCGAAGGTCGCGGCCGACGCGCCGTGGCCGACGCGACGATCCCGCGCGCCGCTCTCGAGTCGCTCGCGCGGACGACCCCGGAGAAGATGGTCGCGGCGCTGCGCACGTACAGCGTCGGCTTCGCGCAACTCGGCACGCAGAACTGGCTCGTCCAGGCCGCGAACGGGATCGCGGCCGTCTTCCTGGCCTGCGGGCAGGACGTCGCCTACGTCACCGAGAGCGCCACCGGGATGCTCGACTTCGAAGTGACTCCGGCCGGCGATCTGTACGCCAGCGTCCACCTCCCGTCCTTGCTCGTCGGCACCGTCGGCGGCGGGAGCGGGCAGGGGACCGCCGCCGAGTGCCTCGATCTGCTCGGCGTGCGCGGCGCGGGCGGCGCGAACACCCTGGCCGAGATCCTGGCGGCCACCGTTCTGGCCGGCGACCTGTCCCTGATGGCCGCGTTCACGGCGCACGAGTTCGTCGAGGCCCACGAACGACTCGGGCGCAACCGCCCTCCGGCGGTCTGAACCGGCACTCGCCTTGACGACTCGGGGGCTCTCGTTACCCTCTTTGCCTCGAAAACTGCGCGGCTGGCCCGAGAGCTAGGGTCGGCCCCGTTCCGCGTTTCGAGCGTCGCCGCTCCGGAAATCACGACATGCCTACCGTCCTCAAGACCGAATCCCCCCGCACGTTCAAAGCCCGGAAGGGCAACGTCGAGCAGCACCGGAACATGGGCATCATGGCCCACATCGACGCCGGCAAGACGACGGTGACGGAGCGCATCCTCTTCCTCACGAAGCGGATCCACACGACCGGCGAAGTCCACGACGGCGAAGCCACGATGGACTTCCTCGACGAGGAGCGTAAGCGCGGCATCACGATCCAGTCGGCCGCCACGTTCTGCGAGTGGAACGGTCACTCGATCAACATCATCGACACGCCGGGTCACGTCGACTTCACGGCCGAGGTCGAGCGCTCGTTGCGCGTCCTCGACGGCGCGATCGCCGTGTTCGACGCGGTGTCGGGCGTCGAAGCGCAGTCCGAGACGGTTTGGCGCCAAGCGAACCGCTACGGCGTCCCGCGCTTGTGCTTCATCAACAAGATGGACCGCGTCGGCGCGGACTTCTGGACCTGCGTCGATCAGATCCGCACGCGTCTCGAAGGCCGACCCGTCCCGATCCAGATCCCGGTCGGCAACGAGAAGGACTTCCGTGGCGTCATCGACCTCGTCCGGATGAAGATGTACACGTTCCAGGAAGAGGCCGAGGACCAGTCGTACATCGAGGACGACATCCCCGAGTCGATGATGGGGGACGCGAAGCTCCACCGTCACGCGATGCTGGAAAACGCGGCCGAATTCGACGAAGCGCTGCTCGACCTCTTCGTCGAGGACAAGGAACCGCCCGAGGACATGGTCCTGCGCGCGCTGCGCCGCGGCACCGTCAAGATGGAGATCACGCCGGTCCTGTGCGGCTCGGCGCTGAAGCACAAGGGCGTCCGCTTCATGATGGACGCTGTCGTCGATTTCCTGCCCGCGCCGTTCGACATGCCCGACGTCGAGGGTCTCATCCCGCGCACCGAGCAGAAGACCACGCGCCGCCGAGTCGACACGGATCCCGTCTGCCTCATGGCGTTCAAGACGATCGCCGAGAGCACGGGCGACCTGACCTTCGTGCGCGTCTACTCGGGCGTTCTGCAGAAGGGTACGGCGCTCCTCAACACGCGCACCGGTAAGACCGAGCGCATCGCGCGCCTCGCCCGGATGAGCGCGAACAAGCGCGAAGCGATCGACGAAGTGCGCGCCGGCGACATCGCGGCGGTCATCGGCCTGAAGAACACCGTCACGGGCGACACGCTGTGCGACGAGGACAAGCCGATCGCGTTGAACAAGATCATCTTCCCCGACGCGGTCATCTCGATGTCTCTCGAGCCCAAGAAGTCGTCGGATCGCGACAAGCTCGGGGAGGTCATCGGCAAGCTCATGCGCGAAGACCCGACCTTCCGCGCGCAGACGAACGAAGCGACGGGCGAGCTCGTCATCTCGGGGATGGGCGAGCTCCACCTCGAGATCATCACGAACCGCATCACGAACGACTTCAAGTGCGAGGTCACGACCGGCAAGCCGAAGGTTGCCTACAAGCAGCGTTTGCGGAAGGCGCTCGAAACCGAAGCGCGCTTCATCCGCCAGTCGGGCGGCCGCGGTCAGTACGCCGTCATCTGGGTCAAGTTCGAGCCGGTGACGACGCCCGAGGGCGACCTCGAGTTCGTCGACGGCATCAAGGGCGGCTCGATCCCGCGGGAATACATTCCGAAGGTCGAGAACGGCCTGCGCGAAGGCTTCGCGGGCGGCGGTCAGACAGGCTTCCCGTTCGTCAACATCCGCGCGACGCTGTTCGACGGCAAGTACCACGAAGTCGACTCGAACGAACTGGCCTTCCACCTGGCCGGCGTGCTCGCGTTCCGCCAAGCGGCCGAGAACAACATCGTGCTGCTCGAGCCGATCATGAAGGTCGAAGTGCGCGCGCCCGAAGAGTTCATCGGCGGCGTCGTCGGCGACTTGAACAGCCGGCGCGGTGAGGTCAACGAGATCGACGCCATCGGCAACCTGCGCGTCGTGCGCGC
>CAZKIY010000381.1:0-3975 GCA_964552875.1 uncultured Planctomycetaceae bacterium | reverse complement strand
CATGAGGCGTACATCGGTGTGATGGTCGATGACCTCGTCGTGTCGAATCCGACCGAGCCCTACCGCATGTTCACGAGCCGAGCGGAGCACCGCTTGATCCTGCGCTGCGACAACGCCGAGGAACGGCTGGTCGAGCGGGCGCGCGCGGTCGGGCTCGTCGGCGACGACGCTGTGCTTCGGCTCGAAGCGCGTCGCGCGGAGTCCCTGCGCGTGCTCGCCGCCCTCACGCGTATCCGGCGCGAGGGGAAGAGCCTGGCCGAGATCCTCCTGCGCCCCGAGGTGACGTGGGCGAGCCTCTGCGCCGAAACGCCCGAACTCGTCGCCGCGGACTTCGACCCCGAGGTCGCGAGCGCCGTCGCTGTCGGGCTGAAGTACCAGGGCTACGTCGAGCGCGCCGAGGAGAACGTGGCGCGCTTGCGCTCTCAGGACGCCTTGGAAATACCGGCCGAACTCGACTACCAGACGATCCGCGGCCTGGCGAACGAGGCGCGCGAGAAGCTCGGTCGCCTCCGCCCGCGGACGCTGGGCGCCGCAGGCCGGATTGCCGGGGTCCGACCGCCTGACGTGGCGCTTGTCGCCGTCCACGTCGAGCGCCTGCGCCGCGAGCGCTTCGCGGTGCGTCGAGAAACTCCCTGAGTTTCCAGGCGGGATCGCGAAGATCCGGAGGGACGACGCGTAAGGAATCGCGTCATGACTCAGACCGCCTATCCGACCACTTTCGTCCGCCCTCCGAAGGACCCCGGGATCGCGCTGATCCTCGAACTCGTGCCCGGAGTGTTCCTCAACACGTTCGGGATCGGGAACCTCTACGCCGGAAACCTTGCCTGGGGCTTGGTTCTGATGTTCGGGTACTGGATCGCGTCGGTCGTGAACTTCGTGTTGCTGTTCGTGCTGATCGGATTCGTGACTTGGCCGCTGACTTGGTGCGCATTCGCCGCCCTGTCGTGCTGGCTCGCGGCGCAAAAGGCGCAAGAGACACAGTCGGTGTACGTGGTGCAGAGCTGATGACTGCAGTTCGTAACGAGTACTGATTGGGGGAGGAGAGCCCTCAGCGCGGAGCCGGTGACGGCTCCGCGCACTTTTCCTCGACCTCGCGCAACCCGTTCGCCGCGCAACCCGTTCGCCGCGCAACCCGTTCGCCGCGCGATCCGTTCGCCGCGCAACCCGTTCGCCGCGCGGTGTGGTTCGCCAAGCAGTGTCATTCGCTGAGCGGGGACGTTCGCGACCCATATCGTTCGCGACCCAGTGACCTCCGCGACCCAGGGCTCCGACACCCGTTCACCTCTCGCGCGGGAGAGCAACTTCGCGTCCCTCTGCGCGTCGCGTCACGTGCCCTTGCGCAGCAGCACGATCTTGACTGTGTTGAAGAGGATGGAGAGGTCGAAGAGCAGCGACTGATTCTTGATGTAGTAGAGGTCGTACTGGAGCTTCTGCAGCGAGTCTTCGAACGACGCTCCGTACCGGTAGTTGATCTGCGCCCAACCCGTCAGGCCCGGCTTCACCACGTGACGCTGGCGAAAGTAGGGGATCTTCTGCGCCAGCTCCGCTACGAAATGTTCGCGCTCCGGACGCGGGCCCACGATCGACATGTGACCGGCGATCACGTTCACGAGCTGCGGCAGTTCGTCGAGGCGCGTCTTGCGGATGAAACGGCCGACGCGCGTGATCCGCGGATCGTCCTGCTTGGCCCACACGGGACCCGTCGCTTTCTCGGCGTCGGCGCGCATGCTGCGGAACTTCAGCAGCACGAACGGATGTCCGTCGCGGCCGACGCGCTCTTGGGTGAACAGGATCGAGCCGGCCGAATCGAAGCGCACGGCGATCGCGGTGAAGACCATGAGCGGCCAAGTCAAGAGCAGGATCAGGATGCCCATCCCGAGGTCGAACGCGCGCTTCGTGAGGTCCGCCCACGGATGTCGCGAGAAGCCCTCGTTGAAGATCAAGTACGACGGACGCAGCGCTTCGACGGCGATCTTGCCCGTGATCCTTTCGTACAGCGATTCCTGTTCGACCACGGAGATGCCGTCGAGTCGGCACTGGAGGAGATCGTCGACGGGCAACGCTTTGCGTCGATCCTCGAGCGCCACGACGACGAGGTCGACGCGTTCGCGCAGCACCAGAGCCGACAGCGTCGGCGCGGACTCGATCGGTTCGTTCGTCGCCGGCTCGGTAGGCGTCAGCGCCTCTGGGCGTTCGAGCCGGAATCCCGCCTCGCGCGTGTCCTCGGCCTCACCCACGCCGGCGAGCGCTTGCGCGCCCACGAGACGCGGCCGCATCGGGATCGGAGCCTTGCCTTCGTCGGCACGCGCCGCGCGCGTCACGCCGATCGGACTGCGGCTTTGGCCGGCCTCGGGGACGAGCCCCACGAGCTCGTAACCCATGTCGGGTCGCTCGCGGATCTCACGCGCCAACTCGCGCGCGCGTTTGCCACCGCCGAGGATGAGCACGCGCTCGCCGAAGTTCGCGCGGCGAAGTCCCCAGTGGAAGACGCTGCGCCAGCCGTACAGCACGACGAACGCCGACAGCATCGCGAAGACGAGCGTCTGGATGCGTTGACTCGTCGAGAGCGGCGGGAAGTCGAGCACCTGCGGCAAGCCCCACGACGGCAGCACGATGATCGCGATCAAGGCGAGCGCCAATGCCGACCCGGCGGACTCGACGAAACGTCCCGATCGATCGACGCGCGAACCCGACACGCGCACGTCGTAGAGCTCGTTGAAGCCGATCGCGAACTGCGCCAGGATCGACAAGAGGAAGCAGGAATAGACGCTGCGCGCGAGCGCGTCGTCGACACTCAACGCCGGGATGCGGTCGTAGAGTTCGCCGAGGACGAGTTCCGTCGGTCGCCACAAATGCGCCGTCATCCAGGCCGAGAACACGGCCGTGATGAGGATCGTCTCGCTCAGGATGAGCAGAGCTTTCCGGAACGGCAGGTAATGGCGGAGGACGCGCAGCATGCGGGGACTTCCGGCTGAGCCCTCGCCGCACGCCCGGGGACGCACGCGGGAGGCCTCACCCGGTCGCATCATTGTGATCGTCCGCGCCCTCGCTCGCCATGAAGCCCTCTGGGCGCTTCTCGTGAAGAATCGGTCAGTCACCCGACTTGCGCTGGATTTCGAGCTGGAAACGGCCAGGCCCGACCAGGACTTCGAAGACTTCAGCGCGCGCCGGAATGCCGCGCCGCGCCGAGATTCCAAGGGCGATCCGTCCCAGTCGTTCCCGACCGCGGGCGTCGACCCGCGCGCCGGGGCGATCGCGCTCACCGAGAGGGATCGCGGCCTGGCCTCGGATGCGCGGTCGCGGGGCGATGCGCGCGGACTTCACCTCGATCGCGACGAGTCCACGCTCATCGTGCGCGAGCAGGTCGAGCTCGCCCCACGGAGTGCGCAGTCGGCGCGCTTCGATCCGTGCTCCGCCGCGATGCAACGCGCGCGCGACCAAGTCCTCGCCGACGAGGCCGAGTTCGGCTGTCGTGGCCGCGCGACACAGAACGAGGAACAGGCGCGGTGCGTGCGAGCGCAGGGCGGTGCGGAACCACGCCCGAACCAAGACCTGCGCGAAGTTCACGACGAATTCGTGAGCTCGCGCGGCACCGAACGGACGCTTGCACGCGCGCAAGATGTCGCGCTCGAACGGGTGCTGATGCGCGCGACGCGGACGCGACGTCCGCGCGCTACTTCTTCGCCGGCTCGAGCGTCTTCCCGTCGCCGTCGAGGATCGCCGTGATCGCGCTCTGCGCGAAGCGCATCCGGACGCCCTCGTCGACCTGCAACGTGACGATCGAGTCCTGCACCTGGACGACGGTGCCGTAGAGCCCGCCGCTCGTCTGGACCTTGTCGCCCTTCGCGAGGGCCGCGAGCATCTCCAGACGCTTCTTCCGCTGCTTCGATTCGGGCCGGAGGATCAGGAGCCAGAAGACGCCGAAGCACAGGACCAAGGGGAACAGCATCGAGCCGAACAGGCTCTCGACGATGC
>CAZKIY010000380.1:0-3982 GCA_964552875.1 uncultured Planctomycetaceae bacterium | reverse complement strand
CCATCTGCGCCGCTGCGCGGCGCGTCGCCCGTGAATTCTTCACGGGCTCTGAGAGTGTGTGACGCATACGAGCCCACACGCTCTCACACGCTGCCAACGCCGCTTCCGCGGCGCGTTGCTCGTGAAGGTGGAGAATACGAACGTACACGCTCTCACGAACTCGCTGCGTCGCTTCGAGAAGCGAGAACGCGGCACTTCTTCACCGGCTCTGGGCGCAGGGACTAGATGAACATGACACGACCGCGCGTCCTGATCACCGGCGGCGCCGGCTTCCTCGGCAGTCATTTGTGCGAGCGATTCCTGACGGAAGGTTTCGAGGTCGTCTGCATGGACAACCTCATCACCGGGGATCTGCGCAACGTCGAGCATCTGTTCGCCGACCCGCACTTCCACTTCGAGAAGCGTGACGTCACGGAACACGTCCACGTTCCGGGACCCGTCGACGCGGTGCTGCACTTTGCTTCACCGGCGTCGCCGATCGACTACCTCGAGTTGCCGATCCAAACGTTGAAGGTCGGGTCGCTCGGGACGCACAAAGCGCTCGGCCTCGCGCGTGCGAAGAACTCGCGCTTCCTCTTGGCGTCCACGAGCGAGTGCTACGGCGACCCGCTCGTGCATCCGCAGAGCGAGGACTACTGGGGCAATGTGAACCCCGTCGGCCCGCGCGGGGTGTACGACGAGGCCAAGCGTTTCGCCGAGGCGATGACGATGGCGTACCACCGCTTCCACGGCCTCGACACGCGCATCATCCGCATCTTCAACACGTATGGGCCGCGCATGCGTTTGCGCGACGGGCGCGCGCTGCCGGCGTTCATGAGCCAAGCCTTGCGCGGCGAGCCGCTGACGGTCTTCGGCGACGGATCGCAGACGCGATCCTTCTGCTACGTGGACGATCTCGTCGAGGGCATTTGGCGTCTCCTGAACTCGAAGGAGCACTTGCCGACGAACATCGGCAATCCGGCCGAGATGACGATCCTCCAGTTCGCTCAGGCGGTCCTGAAAGCGACGGGTTCGAAGTCCGGTATCGAGTTCAAGCCATTGCCGGTCGACGATCCCAAAGTGCGGCAACCGGACATCACGAAAGCGCGGCGGATCCTCGGGTGGGAGCCCAAGGTGGCACTCGAGGATGGGCTCGTGCGCACGCTCGATCACTTCCGTTCGCGCGTGGCGCTGGACGCGAGCCCGGCCGGAGGTCGCTAGTCATGTGCGGCATCGTCGGCGCGATCCAGCGGAATGGCGGCGTCGTGGAGACGCTGCTCCAGGGCCTGAGATTGCTCGAGTACCGCGGTTACGACTCGGCTGGCGTCGCCGTGCTCGAAGCGGGGGCGATCAAGATCCGGCGCAAGGCGGGACGTCTCGAACGACTCGAGCAGGTGTTGTCAGATGGCTCGCTCGACAACGCGCGCGCCGGGATCGGACACACGCGCTGGGCGACGCACGGTCCGCCTTCCGACGAGAACGCGCACCCGCACACGGATCAGGAAGGTCGCGTCGCGCTCGTGCACAACGGCGTCGTCGAGAACTGGGCCGAGTTGCGCGCGGAACTCGAAGCCGCCGGCGTGCGGTTCGCTTCCGACACGGACACCGAGGTGTTGGCGCACCTCGTCGGTCGCGAGATGGCGCGCGGCCAGGATCTCGCATCAGCCGTGCGCGCGAGCCTGGCGCGCGTCCGCGGCTACTACGCGATCGCCGCGGTGGCGCAAGGTGAACAAGGCGTGCGCATCGTGTGCGCGCGATCGGGACCGCCTCTCGCCGTCGCCGCGGGTCCCGACGGCGTGTACCTCGCATCCGACGTGCTCGCACTGATCTCGCACACCCGCGATGTGATCTTCCTCGAGGACGGCGACGTCGCCGAGCTCGAGCTCGGACACGCGCCCATCGTCACGCGCATCGACGGCACACGCGTCGATCGACCCACGCGGCGCGTCGAGTGGGATCCGGAACAGGCGGGAAAAGGCTCGTTCCCGCACTTCATGCTCAAGGAGATCCACGAGCAGCCGGACGTCCTCGCACGCACGGCGTTCGATCGCTTGCGCCTCGACAAGGGCGACGTGGACTTCGGCGTGCCCGGGTTCACCGACCACGAGTTGCGCGCCGTCGATCGCTTGCAGATCGTCGCGTGCGGCACGGCGCTGCACGCCGGTTGGATCGCACGCTACTTGATCGAGGGACTCGCCCGACTGCCCGTCGACGTCGACTACGCTTCCGAGTTCCGCTACCGCGATCCGGTGCTGGCGCACAACACGTTGGCGCTCGCGATCTCGCAATCGGGCGAAACCGCGGACACGTTGGCTGCGCTGCGTCTCGCGAAGACGCTGGGCGCGCGTACCGCAGCCATCTGCAACGTCGTGGGCAGCACGCTCGTGCGCGAGGCACAAGCGACCATCCTGACCCACGCGGGCCCCGAAATCGGCGTCGCGAGCACGAAGGCCTTCGTCGCTCAAGTCGTCGCGGCGTTCCTCTTCGCCATCCGCCTCGGTCGCGCGCGCGGCGTCCTTTCGCTCGACAAGGGGCGCGAACTCGTCTCCGAGCTGCGCCTCCTGCGCCCGAAGATGGAGAGCCTTCTCGGTGAACGCGCCGTCTCCGAAGTGCGCGCGATCGCCCAGAAGAACCAGGGCCAGAAGGGCTTCCTCTTCCTCGGTCGCGGGATCAACTATCCGATCGCGCTCGAGGGTGCGCTGAAGTTGAAAGAGATCAGCTACGTCCACGCCGAGGGTTATCCCGCCGGCGAGATGAAGCACGGTCCGATCGCGCTGATCGAACCGGCGATGTCGATCCTGGTCGTGAACAGCGCCGGTCCGCTCGCCGAGAAAGTGCGCTCGAATCTCGAACAAGTGCGCGCGCGCGGCGGCCACGTCATCGCGATCGGCAGCGACAAGGAGAGCATCGCGCAGAGCGACGAACACGTGCTCGTGCCCGAATGCTCCGAATGGTTGTCGCCGATCCTGAACGTGATCCCGCTGCAACTGGTCGCGTACCACATGGCGGACTTGAAGGGCTTCGACATCGACAAGCCGCGCAACCTCGCGAAATCGGTGACGGTGGAGTGACGCGATGGGCCTGAACGTCTTGATCACGGGTGGCGCCGGTTTCATCGGCAGTCACGTGGGGGAGAACCTCCTCGCGCGCGGCGACCGCGTGACGGTGCTCGACAACTTCAACGAGTACTACGACCCGGCGATCAAGCGCGCGAACCTGCGCGCTCTTCCCAACGCGACGGTGGTGACCGGCGACATCCGCGACCGCTCGCTCGTGACGCGCTTGCTCGACGAAGGTCGGTTCGACGCGATCATCCACCTTGCCGCGATGGCGGGCGTGCGGCCGTCGATCCTCGATCCGCTCCACTACGAGGACGTGAACGTGCGCGGCACGCTCCACTTCCTCGAAGCGCTGAAAACACGGCCGAAAACGCGCTTCGTGTTCGCGTCGAGCTCGAGCGTCTACGGCGACCGCGCCGACGTCCCGTTCCGCGAAATCGACGACATCCACCATCCCGTTTCGCCTTACGCGGCAACGAAGCGCGCGGGCGAGCTGCACTGCTCGACCTACAACCACCTGTACGGCATCCCGACGAGCTGCCTGCGCTTCTTCACCGTCTATGGCCCGCGTCAAAGGCCCGAGATGGCGATTCACAAGTTCGTGAAGGCGACGCTCGAGGGCAAACCGATCCCGTTCTATGGCGACGGCTCGACGCGCCGCGACTACACGTACATCGACGACATCGTGGACGGGGTGGTGCGCGCGCTCGATCGCTGCGAGGGCTATGAGATCTACAACCTGGGCGAATCGGCAACGACGTCGCTGCAAGAGCTGGTGGGGATCATCGGCGAGGCGTGCGGCAAGACTCCGATCCTCGACCGACAACCGATGCAGCCCGGCGACGTGCTCGTGACGTACGCCGACGTGTCGAAGGCGCGCGAGAAGCTGGGCTACGACCCGCACACGTCGGTGCGCGACGGCGTCGAGAGGTTCGTGCGCTGGT
>CAZKIY010000379.1:0-3994 GCA_964552875.1 uncultured Planctomycetaceae bacterium | reverse complement strand
AGTCGGAGGGATCTCGAGTGCCAATTGGAAGTGGCCGTCGTCGGCGGAGCGCGCGCGCGCGAAAGGACTCGGCGGCGGTTCGACGTCCTTGCGCGCCGCGCCATCGGCAAGCCAGTTCACGTAGGGGATGGTGACCTCGACATCGACGATCCCGCGTCCGTCTTCCGCGACGACGCGACCGCGGATGTCGAGATCGGGCGTGCGTGCGGCGGCTCGCGGTGCCGTGGATACTGTGGCGTCGACGGCACGTTCACTCTCACGCACGGGCTCGAGCGTTCCGGCGAGATCGAGCGACAGGTGTTCCTTCACCGCCGGAATCACGCGCTCCGGGCTCACCGGCGCGTTCGTGTCCGAGTCGAGCATGCGCCACGCGAGGCCGAGGAGCGCGACGAGTGCGAGCGCGAGCAGGCCGAGGAGCGGACGGCGCAGCGTGGAATTCGCCATGGCCCGCGGATCGTAGGAGTCCGGGCCGGGACGCGCGACCTCGAACCAGGGGTCCGTCCTTCAGCGCGTCGCCGCGCGAGCCGGCGTCGCCTTCGCTTCGCCCGACATCCGCCCGTCGGCCATCGTCACGACGCGGTGGCAACGTGCGGCGAGCCGCTCGTCGTGCGTCACGAGCAGCATCGAGAGGCCGCGCGCCTGACGCTCTTCGAGCAGCAATTCGAGCACCTTTTCGCCCGTCGCGCTGTCCAAGTTGCCCGTCGGTTCGTCCGCGATGAGCAGCGGCGGATCGAGGAACAACGCGCGCGCGATCGCAACGCGTTGGCGTTCGCCACCCGAAAGCTGCGCAGGGCGGTGCTTCAGTCGGTCCTTCAAGCCGAAGCGCGTCAGCGTCTCCTCGGCGCGCTGCACGATCTCGCGCCGTTTTCCGCGCCAGGCGCCGAACGAGTGGCCGATCATCGCCGGGAGCACGACGTTCTCGACGGCCGTGAGCTCCGGCAGCAAGTGATAGAACTGGAAGACGAAGCCCACGCGCTCGTTGCGCAGGCGCGCGCGCTCGGGCGTCGTCTCATTCCACGCGCTGCGGCCTTCGAACAGCACTTCGCCCTTCGTCGGTTCCTCGAGCAGTCCGAGGATCTGGATCAACGTCGACTTCCCCGCGCCGGACGCGCCCATCAGACCGACGAGCTCACCGCGCGCGACGTCGAGCGACACGCCGTGCAGGACTTCGAGCGTGCGGTCGCCCACTTGGAACGACTTCACGATCCCGCGCGCGGAGACGATGGCGTCACTCATAACGCAGCGCCTCCAGCGGATCGAGACGACCAGCGCGCCAAGCCGGAATCGCGGCGAAGAGCAGCGTGCACACGAACGCGCCGAGCACGATGACCGCGACCCACATCGGGTTCACGACAGCCGGGATGTGATCGAAGAGGTAGACGTTGCGATTGAAGATCTGGACGCCGAGGACGCTCGAGATCCAGCGCTCGATCGCGTCGATGTTCAGTGCGCCGAGGACGCCGAGCACGGCACCTGCGAGCGCGCCGATCAAAGCGTCGAGGAAAGCGATCCACAGGAACAGGCTCGTCACGCCGCCCGGCGTCGCACCGAGCGCCGAGAGGATCCCGATGTCACGCCGCTTCTCCGTGACCATCATCGAGAGGATCGCGAAGATCGTGAACGCGGCCACGACGACGACGAGCGACAGCATGATCGCCATGAGCACGCGCTCGTTCTCGATCGCGCCGAGCAAGGATCTGCGGAAGTCCTCCCACGTGCGGACCTCGCCCGAGTCGCGCTTGTGCACGAGACCAGCCGTTGCGAGCTTCGTCGCTAGTTCGTCGCGCAGCGCGCGACCGTCGCGCTCGTAGTCCTTCAAGTTCACGAGGACTTGACTGAACTGGCGCTGCGACGACAGAAAGTTCGCCAGCTCGGCGCGGTCGAAATAGATCTTCTCGAGATCCATCTCGTTCTCGCCCGACCGGAAAGTCCCAGCCACGACGTAGCCCCGATTCAGGACGGATAAATTGCCCGTCGCGGGATCGGGCATGCCGGTCACGATCTCGATCTCGCTGCCGCGGCGCAGGTTCCAGGCGTCGGCCAATTGCTCGCCGACGATGCAGGACGGGAGCACGCGTCCGCTGGGGGAATACCCCGGCGGCGCCGCGAACGGATCGTCCACGTCGGCGACCTTCGTTCCGCCGAAACGCGGTCGTGCTTCGAGCGCGCTCTTGAAGTTCGTCGTCGCGAACTCGTCCAGGAGATCGATGCCCACCATCTTCACGCCGGACAACTTGCCCGACTGCGCATCGGCCATGCGCACGTTCGCGAGCGCCGCATCGCGCCCGCTCTGGCCCAGGATCCCGTACCACGTGAGCTGCGCGCACGCGGCGACGACGCGTGGGTCCGCGCGCACGGCGGCGAGCAACGGTGCCGGATCGAACGGCACTGTCGCGCCCTCTCGATCCGGGATGTGAATCGGCTCGATGATGAGATCGGCGAGCGTGCCACGCAGGCTCTTCTTCGTCTCGTGCAGGAACCCGGTCATGATCGAGAGGATCAGGATCAACGCGCCGACGCCGACGGCGATCCCGACGATCCCGATGACGTTCGTGCGGCGCGCGGACAAATAGCGCCAAGCGAGGAAGGTGCGGTACACGAGTCGACTACGTGGCCTTCGCTCCGGCGTTTGCGCGCGGTTCGCTCGACGCGCGCGACTCGGGCTTCATCGCCGGGAAGAGCAACACGTCGCGGATCGAGTCCTGGCCCGTGAGCACCATGACGAGTCGATCGATGCCGATGCCAAGACCTCCCGCGGGCGGCATGCCGTACTCGAGCGCTTGCACGTAGTCCCAATCGACTTGGCCCGGAGCTTCGGGATCCTTCGAGGAAACCTGTTCGACGAAACGACGCTCTTGCTCGGCCGGGTCGTTCAATTCGCTGAACGCATTCCCGAGCTCCATGCCCGCGACGTAGAGCTCGAAACGCTCGGCCAAGCGCGGATCACCGGGCTTCTGCTTCGCGAGCGGACAGATCGCGACGGGATAGTCGACGACGAAGACGGGCCCGGAGAGAGTGTCCTCGCACGTCGCCTCGAACACGTCGTTCATGAGCTTCCACGGGTCGGCGACGTCGTGGAGTTCGAGGTCCTTCGCGCGCCGACGCACCTTCGTCGCGTCGTCGAAATCGAAGCCGTTCTTCTCACGGAAGAGATCCGTGTACCCGACGCGCGGGAACGGAGCCTTCAAGTCGTACTCACTGCCGCGGAACGTGACCTTCGTCGTGCCATTCACCGCGATCGCGCAGCGTTCCACGATCTGCTCGGCGATCTCCTGCATGCGGCGGTAATCGGCTTGTGCCTCGTACAACTCGAGCATCGTGAACTCGGGGTTGTGGCGCTGCGACAACCCTTCGTTGCGGAAGTTGCGCGAGATCTCGAAGACGCGCTCGAGCCCGCCGACGACGAGCCGCTTCAAGTAGAGCTCCGGCGCGATGCGCAGGAAAAGATCGCAGTCGAGTGCGTTGTGATGCGTCACGAACGGCCGCGCGGCGGCGCCGCCGGCGATCGGGTGCAAGGTCGGCGTCTCGACCTCGAGGTACTGCTCGCTCTCCAAGTAGCGCCGGATCGTCGTGAGCGTCTTCGAACGCTTGACGAAGACGTCGGCGACGCCTTCGCTCGCCCACAAATCGACGTAACGACGGCGGTAGCGCAGCTCCTTGTCGACGAGCCCGTGCCACTTCTCCGGCGGAGGAGCGACGGCCTTCGCGAGCAACGTGACGGATTCGGCCCAGACCGTCGGCTCGCCCTTCTTCGTGTGACCGAGCGTCCCCGTGACACCGACTAGATCGCCACCGTCGAGGAGCTTGCGGTCGGGCCACCACGCTTCGAGCTTGTCGCGCTCGAGCCCGACCTGCAGCCGACCCGTGCGATCGCGGACGGGCGCGAAGACGAGCTTGCCGAAGTCGCGCAGGAGCTCGATGCGGCCCGCGACGGTGACACGGGTGCCGACGAGCGCCCCCGGTGCCTCGGGCGTGCCGGCACCCGCGAGCAGCT
>CAZKIY010000378.1:2594-4005 GCA_964552875.1 uncultured Planctomycetaceae bacterium | reverse complement strand
CCTTGCTCGCCGACGACGAGCTCGAACACTTTGCGTGCTCGACCGGAGTCGAGCGCGTCGGCGATCTGACGCTTACCGTCGTCGAGCGTCGGCGCACGACCGGTGAGGCGCAGCATCTCGCCGCCTTGCAGCAGGACGAGTTCACGAAGATCCGCGGGTCCGCCCCCTTCCAGGCACTCGAGGCTCTCCACGATCTCGAGCGCGTGACCGACCGCGGCGCCGAGCGGACGATCCATCGCGGTGTGGAACGCGCTCGTGCGCAGGCCCATCGAACCCGCGAGTTCGATCATCACGCGCGCGAGCTCCGCGCCGCGCTCGATCTCCGGCATGAAGGCGCCCGATCCGAACTTCACGTCGAGGACGAGCGCGTCGAGTCCCTCGGCGAGCTTCTTCGAGAGGATCGAGCTCGCGATCAGCGGAATCGACTCGACGAGGCCCGTCGCGTCGCGCAGTTGGTAGAGCTTGCGATCCGCCGGCACGAGTTCGGCCGTCTGCGCACCGAACGCGACGCCGGTGCGCCCGATGACGCGGTGCATCTCGTCTTCGCTGAGTCGCACGCGAAAACCCGGAATCGCTTCGAGCTTGTCGAGAGTCCCGCCCGTGTGCCCGAGTCCACGCCCCGAGATCATCGGCACGGCGACGCCGCACGCCGCGACAGCCGGCGCGAGCGGGATCGAGACCTTGTCGCCGATGCCGCCGGTCGAGTGTTTGTCGGCCTTCTTCTGGGGTAATTCGTCGAAGGCGAGTCGGCGCCCAGACTCGAGCATCGCGCGCGTCCACGTCGCGAGCTCACGCGGCTTCATCCCGCGCGTGAAGATGCACGCGACGAGCGCGGCCGCCTGGTAGTCCGCGACCTCGCCGCGCACGTACGCATCGAGGAACCAACGCATCTCCGCTTCGGAGAGTTCACCTCCGTCGCGTTTCGTGCGCACGACCGAGCGGGCGTCCATCAGTACCCGCTGACGCCCGCCGGCCGTGTACCGAGGATCTCGGCCAGGAACGAGTGTCCGGGCCCCGACGCGCTCGATGCGAGCGCCTCCTCGGCCGTCGCCCCGATGTCCGCGAATGACGCACGCGTTCCCAGGTTCACGCCGGCGCGCACGCGCGCGCCCGCCGCGACGATCGGCACGTATTCACGCGTGTGATCCGTCGTCTCGTGCTTCGTGGGATCGTTGCCGTGGTCCGCGGTCATCAGCACGAGGTCGTCGGGGCCGAGGTGCCTCTCGAGCTCGCGCAGGCCCACGTCGAACTGCTCGAGCGCGCGGCGATATCCGCGCGAATCGCGTCGATGTCCGTAGAGCATGTCGAAGTCGACCAGGTTCACGAACACGAGCCCGCGCTCGAGCTTCGTGGCGAGCTCCGTCGTCGCGCGCATCCCATCGAGGTTGCCCTCGGTGTGCACGGACTCCGT
>CAZKIY010000378.1:0-2494 GCA_964552875.1 uncultured Planctomycetaceae bacterium | reverse complement strand
CGCTCGAGCCCGAAATGCGTCTCGTGCGCAGCGATCTGGAACACCGAATCCGCGCTCGTGTAGACGATCGGCTTCTTCGTCGCGATGTGCTCCGCCGCGAAGCGCTCGATGATCTCGGTGCCCGACGCCGCTCGGTTCCAGAGAACGCCGGGGACCTTCGCACGCGCGACGAAGGGCTCGATGATCGCGGGTGGGAATCCGTCGGGAAACACCGGAAAAGCCTGCTCCAAAGGGCAGCCCATCATCTCCCAGTGACCCGTCGACGTATCCTTGCCTGGTGACGCTTCGCGCGCGCGACCGAAAGCGCCCTTAGGAAACTTCGGCTTGGGCAACGAGTTCACCCCGTCGATCGAACCGAGTCCGAGCTCGACGAGACGCGGCGCATCCAACCCGCCGCCCGCGGCGACGAGGTGATCCAACGTGTGTGCCCCGACGTCACCGAAGCTCTCCGCGTCGGGCATCGCGCCGACCCCGAGCGAGTCGAGGACGATCAGGAAGACGCGTTTCACGGGGTCTTCTTGGCTGCCAACGCCTTCTGGATCGTGAACCGGACCTTGGTCTCGATGTCGTCGACGAAGTCGGGTCCGAAGTCGCGCTCGAGCAGGTCGCGCTCGCTGAATTCGAAGCGACCTGACCGCGGGTCGAAGTCGAACTGGTAGTCGTGCTCGCTGCCGTCGTCCTCGGTGACCATGACGAGGACGATGTTGTTCGGGGCGTCGAGTTCGGTGCGGAAGGTGGCCATGTGGTGTCCGGTGGGTTCGAAGGATGTTAGCAGGGACAAGACCGACTTCTGACGGATCCGCCCCCTCGACCGGTGCGTACACTCCGCTGATGCCGCGCCCGCGATCTCCGTGGATCCGATTCGGCGCGGCACTCGTTCTCGCGGGTGCTTCCGCCTGCACCTCCTGGAACCGCGTCGAGACCTTCCCCGGTTGGTCGCTCCACGCCGAGCATTCGCGCGACGTCGACGTCGGTGCCTTCCAGCGCGCGTTCGATCCCGCGTTCACTGCTGTCGAAGAAGTCTTCGGTCCCTTCTCCGCGCCGGTTCGCATCCACGCGTTCGAGGGCGACAACGAGGCGTCCGGCGTCGGGGCCGTGCACGAGGTCCCTGGGATCGGTCGCGCTCGGGTGCGCGCGTACCACACGCGCGGCGAAGGCCCGTTCGGTCCGGCCGCGGGTATCTATGCGAGCAGCGCCGACCCGGGCACAGCCGTTCACGAACTCGTCCATGCGCGCATCGCCGAGATCGATCCGACGTTGCCGCTCTGGTTCGAGGAAGGACTCGCGTGCGTACTGGGCGACGGATTCCTCGATGATGACCGCTGGGTCGTCGATGGACTCGCCTGTTGGCCCTTGCGCGAGTTGCGCGAGCGCACGCCGGACGATCGAGAGCTCGCGCGGTTGCTGGCCGTGCGCGCGGAACAGGGCACGGATCTGCGCGAAAATGTGCTCGTCCATTTCGTCGGCTGGGCGATCGTTTTCGATCTCTATCGCGAGACAGGACGCGTCGAGTGGCGCGATTGGGCGGCTCGAAGTCGAACCATGGGCCTCGTCGAAGCGCGCGATCGATTGCGCCGCACGTTGACCGCCGAAACCGAGGTCGAGTGGTTGAAGCGACTCGACGACGATGATCGCGGTGTACGGATCGCGACCGCGAAAGGCCTCTGGAAGCTGCGCTCGGAGCTCGTGCTCCGTCGACTGCTCGAACGGATCGGTCGCGAAGAGGATCCGGAAGTTCGCGTCGCGCTGTCGATCAATGCGCTGGCCGCCGCGGGTGAGCGCGAGCCTCCCGGCCGACTCGCGGGGAGGATGTGGCGCACGGTGTGGCCCATCCTGCGCCGCGCCGAACTGGCGAACCCGGTCGAGGACGCAGCAGTCGAGACGTTGCTCGACTCGTTCCGATGGCGGGGAAATCGAGGCTCGGACGACGCGCTCGAAGTGCTCGAGCGATTCTGGGCGGAGTAGGAAGCGAGGCGGACGCCCGGCCCGGGTCGGACGTCCGCAAGGATCACTCGATCTCACAGCTCGTCGAGCGTTGTCGAACTCGCGCGTCGCGCGTTGACGAGACTCGAGGCCGAGAGGCCGTCGAATCGATCTCTTGAAGACCGCTCAGCGGACCTCACATCGACTTGGCCTTCTCGAGCAGCTTCTGGAGTTCGGCGAGCATGGGCTCGACCTTGGCCTCGAGGCCGTCGAACGACTTCATGTCGATGCTCTTCATGTCGAAGTTGGAGAACGTCTTCGCGATCTCGTCCTTCTTCGCTTTGATCTGCGTTATCAGACCCTCGATCTGAGTCTTCACCTCGCCGCCCTTCGCGTCCGCCTTCGTCTTCAGGTCGGCGATCGTGGTGTCGACGCCCGACAACTTTCCGTCGGCCATCCTCCTCATCTCCTCGAACTGGCCCGAGTACTGCTTGGCCGTATCGGCCAGCTTGCCACCCATGTCCTTGGCCGCGTCGGTGACGGACTTGGAGCCGCCACTCGCGTTCGAGGA
>CAZKIY010000377.1:0-4009 GCA_964552875.1 uncultured Planctomycetaceae bacterium | reverse complement strand
CGCGCGTGCGTTGCTGCGAAGTGCTGTGCTAGCGTCACCGGGATGGGAATCGAGGCTGCAGCACGCTCGAGGCGCTCGGCCTACCTCGCACTGCTCGGAGTCCAGATCTCGTTCGGCCTCTTCCCGGTCTTCGGCAAGTTGGCCTTCAAACCCGGCGGTTTCTCACCCTTCGCGGTCGGCGCGTGGCGGATGGGTTTCGGCGCAGCCGTTCTGTGCGCGATCGCCTGGGCGATCCACGGCCGAGCTTTCGTCGAAGCGCGACGGGACATCAAAAAACTGCTCGTCGCGAGCGTCCTCGGCGTCACCGCGAACATGCTGCTCTACCTGGAAGGGCTGGCGCGCTCGTCGGCGATCGAAGCGACGCTCGTCATGTGCCTCATCCCGGTCTTCACGTTCGGGATCGCGGCGGCGGTAGGGCAAGAGCGCCTGCGGGCGGGTCGCGCCGGCGGAATTCTCGTGGCCTTGGTGGGCGCTTCGGCGCTGTTCTGGGCGCAGGATCGCGAGATCGCGCGCGAGCACTGGGTCGGGAACCTCTTGATGGCCGCGAACGCCCTGTCGTACGCGGCGTACTTCGTGTGGTCGCGACCGCTGTTGAAGCGACATCCGCCGCTCGTCGTGATCGCGTGGGTGTTCTTGCTCTCCGTGCCGGCGGCGGTCTGGATCGCGGCGAGCCACGAAGTCTGGCCCCGAGCTGCGAGCGCGGAAGCCTGGTGGTCGCTCGCCTTCGTGCTCGTCTTCCCGACTGCGCTGGCGTACTTGCTCAACATGTTCGCGTTGGCGCGCGTGCCGGCGTCGACCACGGCCGTGTTCATCTATGCGCAACCGATCCTGACCGTGCTCGCGAGCGTCTTCCTCTTGGATGAGCCGCCGACTCGCGGCGTGCTCATCGCGGGAGCGTTGGTGTTCGTCGGAATCTGGATGGTCGCGCGTCAGAATCGTCTCGTGCAGCAGAAAGGCCCCGATGGAAGCACCGCACGTCCCTGAATCGAGCGCGATGACGTTTCGCGTGCGCCTCGCGACGCGCTGGAGCGACGAGGACGTGCAGGGCGTCGTGAACAACGCCGTGTACCTCACGCTGTTCGAGGAAGCGCGCCATCGGTTCTTCGGCGGTCTCGGGATCCTGGAGCGGAACGAGTTCCCGTTCCTCCTCGCGCAGACGAACGTGCGCTTCGTCGCGCCGGGCCGCGGCGGCGTGGAGGTCGACGTCGAGCTCGCGACCACGCACATCGGAACGACTTCGCTCGTGCAGGCCTACCGCGTGCGCGAGGCGTCGAGCGGCGCGATCTGGGCCGAAGCCGAGGCGCTCCTCGTCGGCTGGAACGGTGCGCGCCGCGCGAAAACGCCGTGGAGCAGCGCGTTCCGGGCCGCGATCGAGCGCACGCGCTCGGCGTAGACGCTCGCTCACGAGCGTCAACTGACTCACGAGCGTCGAAACGACAGGCTCCACATGCCGCTCACGTCCCGTCGAGCACCCACTCGATTTCGCGCGCCGGACTGACCGGCGCGATCCAGCGGAACGCCGGGCGCGTCAACCACTCGCGTCGCCACGTGCGATGCGCTTCGTCGTCGGGAAAGTGCTCGTCGGCGCGGTAGGGATAGCCGCTCATGCCGTGGAACGGCAACGGTTCGACCTCGAGCGCTTCGATCGTGTTCGGGTCGCGGTCCTTGGCCCAACCGTCGAGATACAGCAGGAAATCGCGGCGCATCCCGGGCCCTGGAACCGCGAGGCTCCGCGCGTCGAATCGCAGCGTCGCCGCATCGCCCGCGCCGAGAATCACCATGCGATCATCGACCTCGCGCACGAGTTCGGTCACGTCGCCGTGTCGCGTGTAGAGGCCCGGGTGTTGATTCCAGCGCGGCTCCTCGGCGAGCACGTTCCAGTCGAATCGTTCCGGCCGGTTCGCGGGATTCGCCTCGCCCGGCGCGAGCGCCTCGAGCGGCGCACTGAATCCGCGCCGCCAGGTCTCGATCTTCGCGCAGGGGAGCGTGCGCGTTTCGATGAGGGCATCGGCGCCGATCCCGAGTGCGATGCGATCCCAGTAGAGTCGCAGCGTCGTCGCGACGCGGATCCGCGGATCCGCGGGATCGAGGAACGGCGCGACGTCGACGATCATCGTCTTGGTCTTTCCCGCCGGGAAACCGATCGGCGGACCCGTATCGCGCCAACCGCCTTTCCCGTCCGGCACCTGGAACATCGGCGGGACGAACGCGACACCCTCGGATCGGGCCGCGGCCATGTTCGCGCTCGCGTCGCTCCAATAGAACCAGCCCGTGAGCGCGAGCCGCAATTCCGTCGCGCCGCGCAAGCGCTCAGGTTCGAACTCGAGTTCGAGGAACCAAGGCTGCGCGAGTCCCGCGAACTGGGGCGGATGCAGTTGCATCGGTTGCGGGAACACGTCGTCGACTCCCTGCAGCGCCGCCGTCCAGTCGCGTCCATCGCTGCCGGTCGCGCGCTTCGGCGTCACGACTTCGCGCAGCGCGTGGATCCGCGCGGCCGGGAACGGCGGGAATGTGAACATCTCGTTCGGCAGGATCTCGGTGCCGACGGGTGAATCGACGACGACGAGTCGAGCGTGATCGAGGTAGGTGACCTCGCGCAGTTCTTCCGTGAACTGGAAAACGTACTCGCCGTCCTTCGGCGCGAGTTGTTCGCCCGTCACGAGCACGTACTCGTCGTGGTCGGGAGGGACGAACATTCCCGGAGCCATCCGCAGTCCGAGGGGTGTGATGCCGAGCACGTCGGACACGAAGCCGAACGTGTTCCCGTTCCACGCGTAGAGGAACGGACACGATCCGACCTGGCCGTCGCCCTGCGTCAGCGCGCCGAGAGCTTCCGCTGGGTCCATCGCGAGACCGCAGTGGTCGATGCCCGTGTCGAGCCGCGTCGTCAGCACGCCGTTCGGCCACGTCACGCGCAGGACGTCGATCGTCGTGGCCTGGCCGATCCCGATGAGTTCGGGCTCGCCGCGCCAATAGGTGCGCCGATAGATCGCGCCCGCGCGCAGCTCGACGATCGCGCCGACTGCGCGGCGATTGTCGCGGTTACCTCGCCACGCGAGTCGCGCGCCGCGCCCCGTTGGGTTCCCGTTCGGGAAGATGCGCAGCCGGCCCACGCCCTCGATCGCGAGATCGTTGCGGCAATCGCCGTCGAAATCGGCGATCACGAGTCGATCGCCGGTGGGGACGGGATCCGCCAACGCCAGCGCGCGTTCGTTCGTGAGGCCGACTCCCAAGCGTCCTTCCAGACGGCCTGTTTCCACGTCGAGCCAGAGGACGTCGAGCGAGCCGTCGAGATCGATGTCCGTCGCCGCGATCGAACCGGGCCGCGCGTGCGCCGTGCCGCCACGAACAGGCGCCTTCCCTTGGATCGCGAGCGTCGAGGGCGTGCCCGCGAACCACAGGTCGGGCCGCGCGTCGCCGTCGAAGTCCGCGACGAGCGGCTCGTCGACGAGGCCCGCCGGAAGCGCGAAAAGTCCGCGGAGAACTGCGAACTTCCCGTCCCGCAACGAGTCGATGACGACGACGCCGTCGGGCCCGCGCGCGAGAAAGTCGACGTCGTTGTCGCCATCGAAGTCCTCCGCGACGATCCAGGTGTAGTCACCGGACGCGGGCAAGCCCGATTCGGCCGAAGCATCGACGAACCGCGCGCTCTTCAACGTCGTCGATCCGTCCTTCGCGCGGTCGAAGCTCGCGTCGTTGCGCCAGACGCGCACGCCGAACGCTCCGGCCAGCACGAGATCGAGGTCGCCCTCGTGGTCGTAGTCACTGGCGACGACGGCCGTGATGCCCGGGAGCGACTCGGGGAACTGCGCATCGACGCGCGCGTGACCGCCGACGCCGTGCACGGCGAGCACCGGGCCCTCCGGTTGGAGCGCGAACAAGTCGAGGTCGCCGTCGTTGTCGACGTCGAAGAGGACGGGCATCGCGCTCTTGCCTTCGAGCGCGGGACTCCCGGCCTGGAGAACTCCCGCCGCGTTCGTGAGGACACTGATCACTTCGTTCGCGCGCG
>CAZKIY010000376.1:0-4020 GCA_964552875.1 uncultured Planctomycetaceae bacterium | reverse complement strand
CCCCTCAGCGCAGTTCACTCGAGGAATCGTCCTCGAGATAGTCGTAGTCCAGGTCGTCGAAGCTCTGCGCGACGTACCCGTCCTTCTTCGAGCGCTCGAATTCCTCGCCGTACGCGCGCAGCACGGCGCTCTGCACGAAATCGCGCGCGTCCTGGCTGATCGGGTGGCAGATGTCGGCGTACAGACGCGGACGGCGACGCTCGTCGAGTTCCCCGCGATCGTCGGCGAGCCTTCCTCCGCATTCGTTGCAGTGACGCGCGCGAATGTGGTTCTTCGCGGCGCACGCCGGGCAACGGTCGCACAGCTTGCGACTCGGCATGGCGACGAAGAGACCCTTCGCGCCGTCGATGATCTTGATGTCGCGCACGACGAGCGTGTCGTCGAGAGTGAGACTCGCGAACGCGCGCAGCTTGTCGCGCGCCTGGAGGAGCAACTTGATGCGGATCTCGGTGA
Organism: uncultured Planctomycetaceae bacterium; assembly: GCA_964552875.1. GTDB lineage: Bacteria > Planctomycetota > UBA1135 > UBA1135 > JAEUHZ01. The sequence goes on along the minus strand of CAZKIY010000376.1, from coordinate 3,567 downwards.
TCCTCATCGTCGTTGCGCCTCGACCTTGACCATTCCCCGGACGCACGAGGTGGATTCCGCGCGCGGGATGAACGTTGGTTCAAGTTTCCGGAACGAGCACCGCGCCGTGTCGTGCGGGTCCCACGGCGCGAGCGAGGCGAATGCCGAGCCCGCTCGCGCGCGCTGCGTGCCCGACTCGTTGCAGGGCGCGTTCGGCTTCCGCGCTGTCGTCGTAGAGTCCGAACCACGACGAACCGCTACCCGCGAGGCGCCACTTCGCGAGGCCCAGGTCGTCCAGCAGCGCTCTCCAGGCCGCGAGGTCGGGAATCGCGGCGATGGCCGCGCGTTCCAGATCATTCTGCTGAGTGGATGCGGCATCGAGAGCGGTTCCGGTGAGACGCGGACGCAAACTAGGCGCATGCGATTCGCGAGGCAAGGCTCGCGCATACACGAGGGCCGTCGCAGCGACGCAATCGGGAGTCATCACGGCCAGCATCCAGCGCGGCTGAACGGTCGTAACGACCTCGACGACTTCGCCGCGACTCGTTGCGATTCCGATGCCCGTGTAGGCCTTTCCGAAGAAGACGCAATCCGATCCGAGCCGCGCGAGTTCGATTTCTCGGCGCGCGGAATCGGGGGGCGCCCCGCTCGCCGCGGAAGCCGCGATCCAGGCCGCGGCCGCGTCCGAGGATCCCCCGCCGAGACCGGCTTGACTCGGGATCGTCTTCGTGAGCTCGATCTCGAGGCCGATCCCGTCCGCGACCGTGCCGGCCGCGCGTGCCGCCGCGAGAGCGCCCAGCGCCGCTCGGACCGCGAGGTTGCGCTCGTCGAGCGGGATGTCGGCCGAAGCCGCGGGCCCGCTCACCGAGAGCGACACGACCCCCGTCGTGTTCGTGCGCACGCGCACCACGTCCACCAGGTCGATGGCGAGCATCCACGAACGTATCTCGTGGAAACCGTCCGGCCGCTTCGCGAGCACTTCGAGGGTCAGGTTGACCTTCGCGGGCGCCAGCGCGCGGAACCACGGCCCGCTCACTGGGCGCGTCCTGCCGGCTCGGGTGCGTCGAGCCGCAGATTGTCGATGAGTCTCACGCCGCCGATCCGCGCGGCCACGAGGGCCTGCCCGCGTTCGAGGGGCGCGGTCGGGACCTCGGGAGTCCAGTCATGAGGGTCGCGCACGGTCGCGTACTCGATCGCGAGCGGCGCCGCTTCGAGCACGCTCCGCAGCGCTCGCTCGAGTGCCGCCGGTCGCCTCTCCCCCGAGCGCCAGGTCACCTGGCCCGCGAGCAGCGCGCGGTGGATCGCCGACGCCGCGACTCGATCCGTCGGCGCGAGGCGCTCGTTGCGCGAGGAACGCGCGAGCCCCGACGCCTCCCGCGCGGTCCTGCACACGACGATCGGCGGTCCGCCGCGCGCGCGCGCCAAGTCCTTCACGACGAGCGTCTGCTGGAAGTCCTTCTCGCCGAAGTAGGCGACGTGCGGCGCGACGACGTCGAAGAGTCGATCGACGATCGTGGCGACGCCGGCGAAGTGTCCGGCGCGCAGTGCACCTTCGAGCCCGAGCGCGCTCGGTCCGGGGTCGAGCAGCAACCGGTGCGGCAACGCTCCCGCCGCATCGAGTTCGCCGGGAAAGAAAGTGGCCAGGGTGCCGGTGAACGCCAGCGCAGCACCGGCGCGCGCGAGCATCTCCACGTCGCCCGCGAAGTCGCGCGGATAGCGCTCGAAGTCCGATTTCTCGTCGAATTGCAGCGGGTTCACGAACACGCTGACGACGACGACGTCGTTCTCGCGCGCGGCGCGGCGCACGAGCTCGAGATGACCCTCGTGCAGGGCCCCCATCGTGGGGACGAAGCCGATGCGGTCACCGCTCGAGCGCACGCGCGCGCACCACGCACGCGCGGCGGCCGGCTCTCCGAGCGCGACGATCGCGCGCACGTCGCGCGGTCGATCGCGCCAAGCGGCGAGCGCCTCCAAGACGTTCTCACCCGTGTCGGCGAACACGAGGTCCGGTGCGATCTCAGCCAGCGGCTCGAGCACGAAAGCGCGCTGTCGTGCTCGTGGATGCGGGAGGACGATGTCGGCTTCCTCGATCACGGACAAACCGTGGACGACGAGATCGAGATCGAGCGTGCGCGGCTCGTCACGCACGCCGGGCGTCCGCTTCCGACCGGCATCGACTTCGATGCGTTGCAGTCGCTCGAGCAGCACCTGCGGTGCGAGATCCGTCTCGAGCAGCACCGCTCCGTTCCGATAGCGACCTTGGCCTGCCGGACCGCCGACGGGTTCGGTCTCGTGCCAGGCCGAAACGGCCAGAATTCGCGTCGTCGGCAGTTCACGCAGGCTCGCGAGCGCGCGCTCCACGTGCCCGGCGCGATCCCCGACGTTCGTTCCCACCGCGATGGCGGCGAGACATCGGCTCACGTACCGGTCTCCGCCGTCGCTGCGCGCTTGCCGCCGCGACGAATCGCAGCTCGGACGAGACCGATCAGGACGTACCCGTGGAAAACGACGAAGAGCGAGAGTGCCGGAATCGTGAGCAAGAGGAGCGCCGCCACGACGACCCAGACCAGCGTGAAGAACTGTCCGCGCCCCGTGAGCGCCGAGAACATGTGCGTGTAGCGCACGCGGCTCACCATGAGCAGGCCCAAGGAGACGAGCGAGACCCACAAGAGCGGCATGGCGAAATCGAGTTCCATCCTCGCCGGCAAGTAGTCGAGGACGAGACCGAGCGGAGTCCGTATCCCGTCCGAGTGCTCGAGACGTGGATCGCGCAGCGTGAGGTAGAGCAGGATCGCCGACGCGACCGTGCCCGCCGCGGCCGGAGACGGCAGGCCCTGGAACGACTTGTGCGCCTCGGGATCGGGATCGTTCTCCAGGTTGAAGCGCGCCAGCCGCAGGATCGCCATGGTCGCGAACAGCGCCGCCGCCGCGAACGTGAGTCGCGGGTTGACGGTCATGCCCCACGCGGCCGCCTCGTGCTCGATCAGGATCTTCGTGAGGATCGCGGGCGCGACGCCGAAGGTCAGCATGTCGCTGAAGCTGTCGAGCTGGGCTCCGAAGGCGCTGCCGCCGCCGACCATGCGCGCGACCTTGCCGTCGAGCGCGTCGAACACCATCCCGACGTAGACGAGCCAAGCCGCCGTCTCGAGGTTCTGGTAGAAGCGCAGCGGATCGGGACCGGCGTAGGCCAGCGCGTCGATCCCCTTGCAGATCGCGAGCAGTCCGCAGATCGCGTTCGCGAGCGTCAGGAGGTTCGGCAGAAGGTGGATCTTGCGCATGGGGAGCCGCGGGTCGGCGCGGCCGCGGGACCCGAGGACGGTACGGCCGAGCCCGGCAAGTTTCACTCCGGATCGTCGGCCGCGACCAGGCTCACGCGCTCGCTCTTCCAGAACCGTTCCGAAAAGGGTACGGAACACGCATGTCCGCGATCGTTCACCTCAAGGGGCGCGAGATCCTCGACTCGCGCGGCAACCCGACCGTCGAGGTCGATGTCGCACTCGAATCCGGCGCGACCGGTCGAGCGTGCGTCCCCTCCGGCGCGAGCACCGGCACCTACGAAGCGCACGAGCTGCGCGACGGCGGCCCGCG
>CAZKIY010000375.1:0-4021 GCA_964552875.1 uncultured Planctomycetaceae bacterium | reverse complement strand
ACTCAGGCCCCGCGTCGCCTGTCCCGCTCGCCCGAAATCTTCGCCGTGGGGGAGACTCTCCGTGGCCGCGGCGGAGCGGCCCGGATCCGGCGCAGGAATGTGGACGGATCGCTCGCGTCGAGAGCCACCGCTCGCGAGCCGCGGAGCTCGGACGCTCATCGAAGCTCCGTTCGACCCGGGTCGGTCACACCCTCGGTTCACTCCACACCCAGACAGCGCTCGCTCCCGCTGGAGCTGCGCGTCGACCCGCGTGTGGTTGCGTCCCGGATGGGGCCGATCGCCGTGCCCTAGCCGCCCGTGGTGAAAGTCACTACTGCGGCCAAGCACGCTCGAGCGTTGCGGCGTCAGGCTAGGAAAGTCGTGCTCAGTGGCCATGGAGGCCACCTCCGCCGTCTTTCCGTCGCCTTCCTGGCATCGCTCGAGCGTGCTCGGCCTCGCGACGTGACTTTCACCACGGACTGCTCGGCGGAGATCCAGCTGATAGCTGGTGCCGAAGACGTCATCGCCAGCGTGTGTCCGTGTAGTTTCTGGAATCGCGTCTTGTGACCGCCGCAGGCGACCGAGAGGCGAGCCGACCGTGCGCCCGCGAGTTCCCTCGAGCAGTGCCAGGCGACGCCGACCTCTGTTCTCACGCGCATCGCTACGTCGCCGTTCGAGCCGCCGAGTTATCCGTTCGCTTTGGCACAGGGCGTGCATTCGGGCCCTTCAGCTCCTCGCCCCCATTCGCGTCCCGCCTCACTTGACTCCGGCGCGCACTTCGTTCCTCCAGCCGATCACGGGGGGCTCGAAGCCGCCTGAGTCGAGAGACGGGTCCCCCGTAGCGAACCTCGTCATCGAGTTCGCCTAACCGCGCTTCCGAGGTAACCCACCCTCTCTCTCTGGTCGTCGCCGACTCCGAACTCAAAACATGAATGCCCCCAAGTCGATCGCTCTGGCCGCAGCTGTCGCTTTTTCATCGACTGTCTCTTCCGCGCAGGTGCTTTCGGATTGCCACCTGCAGGCGATTCCGATGCAACTGACGAACTTCCTTCGCACGGCAAGCCTGCCGAGGTTCGATCCGGCGCTTGGACAACTCGTCGCCGTCGAGTTGCAGGTCACCGCGAACATCCGCGGCACCGCGAGCGTCGAGAGCCTCGACGCTGCTCCGAGCGTGGTCAACACACGCTTCGGAGTGGATATCACGGTCTCGCAGTCGGCCATGCCGATCGCGATCCTCATGGTGCCCGTCGCCGACTTTTCGGATGCGCTACTGGCCTTCGACGGCATCCTCGACTCCGCCGGCACTTCCGGCGTGACGCACGCGGACATCCAGGCTTCCGATCAAATCTTCACCGTCGTCCCGCCGACTGCGTCGAACTTGGCTCTCTTCACCGGCCAGGGGATGATCGATTTCGTCGCGGACGCGCGTGCGAACTCTACCGCGTCGGGAGCGGGGAACCTTTTCACGCAGTTCGACACGTCAGCAGGCGTCGACATGCGCGTCTGCTACACGTTCATCGGCAACTCGCCCCCGACGGTGAGCTGCCCCGGAAATTTGATGGCGAGCGTGGGTGTTCCGTTGCAATTCCAGGTCTGCGCGACCGACCCGGATGGCGCTGATTCGGTGACCCTGAACGGCGTCCTTCCCGCAGGCGCGACCGCGAATCCGCCGTTCCCGGTGATCGGGAATCCGGCCTGCACGACGATCACTTGGACGCCGGCGTCGAATCAGGTCGGCAGTTTCAACTTCACCTTCACTGCGAACGACGCTTCGGGCTCCCCGGTGACCTGCACCACGGTCGTGGGTTCCGCCGAGTGCCACTTCATCTTCGGGACAGCCGGTGGCGGCGGCAGCAACGTGACTTTGTTCGGCCACCTCTACGACAGTCAGCTCGCGGGCGTTCGTCTTTCGTTCCCGGTGACGATGGTGGACCAGCCCACGTTCCTCCTGCGCCAGCTGCCGCCGACCGCGACGATGCAGGTGCTGATGTACAACCCGCTGATGTTCCCGAGCAACGCCAGTCAGTGGTCACAGGCGCTGACGATCCATCGGACGGGTGACTATCTGCTCCACTCGACCTACTCGGGCACGTCGAATGGGATCGACGTCCGCGTCGAAACGTTCCAGCAGGACGGGCGCACGCGCGTGCGCTTCCCCTTCACGATCGCGGGGATGTGAAAGCCGAGCGCGAGTAACGCTCCAAATCGCGGCGCCGGTACGACGGATCCCCATGGGTCCGCCGTACCGGCGCCTCGCCAATTACGGCCGATCCGCGAGCGCTGAGTCGCAGGTGCAGATGCAGCACCTGGCCTTGTCCGCTCGAAGAATGGAGGCGTTCAGCTCGGCGACGTGCGCGCGTACAGCACGATCGCAGTGACGAGGAGCGCCACCTCGAGCCCGGCAACGCCCAGGGTCATGCTGCGTACGTGCCAGAACGAGAAGACGGTGATCACGCGGTAGAGAACGATCGGGACGTAGAGAGCCAGCGCGAAGATCAGTCCCGCGCGGTGGAGGCTCGATTGGCTCGCCAAGTATCCGAAGAACGCGGCCAGCCCGATCTGGAGTCCGCCGTACACGACCAAGTACTCGGAGTGCCCCGAGTTCGACAACTGCTCGTAGCCGAGATTCTGTGAGGTCGATCGTCGCGCGAGCGTGCACCACGCCCCGAAAACGGCGTAAAGAGCGGCATTTCCATACAGATAGGCAGCGATCATGGCAGGTCCTCCGAGGGGTTCTGAAGCTCTGGCGGCGGCAAGGCTCGTGCCCCGAGCCCAGGATCGTCAGCGTCTTCGAAGGGCGACCTGCGCATCGCGAGGACCAGCCACGTGCGAGAGCGATGATGCTTTCGCGTGCGCACAGTCGGCCGAACTTCGATCGCGGACCGTATCGCGTCGCGCGCGGATACGGATCGGATGTTGCTTGTGCGCGGTGCCATCCGCGGACATCGCCCTCCCATGATCGACCCCATCATCACCAGCCACCAGACCTCCGTACGACCCCGGCTCGCCTCGATCGCCAATGACCGCGGCGGCAGGATGGCCGCGAGCGACTTCCGGAGGCTGCCTAAGCACGTCGGATTCATCCCGGATGGCAATCGACGGTGGGCCCGCGCGCGAGGTCTGTCCAAGAGCGAGGGCTACGCTTCCGGAATCCTGCCCGGCTTGCGCCTGATCGCGGCCTGCAGGCGTCTCGGGATCGAGGAGGTCTCCATCTACGGGTACACCAAGGAGAACGTGCATCGCCCGCGCGAGCAGGTCCTCGCCTTCCAACAAGCCTGCGTCGACTTCGTGCGGCACGCAACCGCGGATGGATCGGCGCTCCTCGTCGTAGGCGACGTGGATTCCGTCGCGTTCCCGAAGGCGCTCGTGCCGTACACGACGCGGTCCGCAGGTGATCTGCGCGTCAACCTGATCGTCAACTACACATGGAGTTGGGATCTCTCCGTCGCGCTGACGCGCATCGAGCGCGGAGTCTCCTCGCGCGAAGTCGCGTCGTGTCTCGGTTCCCACGAGGTTTCCCGCATCGATCTCGTCGTGCGCTGGGGTGGACGGCAACGCCTCTCGGGATTCCTTCCCGTTCAATGCGCCTACGCGGACCTCCACGTCGTCGACGCAATGTGGCCCGACATGAAGCTCGAGGACTTCGCGGGCGCGCTGCGCTGGTACGGCGAGCAGGACGTCACGCTCGGAGGTTGACGGTCGCGCCGTTGCCCAGAAACAAGCCCTTTTCCTGCACTCCGTGAGGGCTGTGCGCGTGGCAACGTTTTGCCCCGTGGGTCTTCTTTGGACTAGTTCCGGTCGGTCACGGATTCTTTCAGGACGGGCTGGCGCAACGACACCTGCGAAGCGAGAGGATTGCGATCCGTGTCGCGCAGCGAACCCGCCGTTTCAGCGAGCCGCGCGAGGAGCCGCTTCGGATCCTGCTCGCGCAACCACGACGCGCGCCCTTCGTCGCCCGCGCCGGTCAGCTGGCCCGCGGTCCAATGCACGAGGAGTTGCTTGACACGACCAGCCGCGCCTTTCGTGCTCGCACCGAGGGATT
>CAZKIY010000374.1:0-4043 GCA_964552875.1 uncultured Planctomycetaceae bacterium | reverse complement strand
GCGGACGCGTGCGAGATCCTCGCCGGCGCTCCGGACCTCTACGGTCGCGCTTCGTGCAGCCCGGACGGCATCCCCGACTCGTGTCAGGTCCTGCCGGACTGTGACAACGACGGGATCCCGAACCGTTGCGAACTCGGGGGCAACGACTGCGACGGGAACGCGTTCCCCGACAACTGTCAGCCGGACTGCGACGGCGATGGCATCGCGGACGCGTGTGAGATCCTGAGCGGCGCGCCCGACCGCTACGGTCGGTCGACGTGCACGCCGGACGGTGTCCCGGACAGCTGCCAGGCGCAGCCGGACTGCGACAACGACGGCTTGCCGAATCGCTGCGAGCTCGTGGGCAACGACTGCGACGGGAACTTGTTCCCCGACAACTGTCAGCCCGACTGCGACGGTGACGGCCTCGCGGACGTGTGCGAGATCCTCGGCGGCGCGCCCGATCGGTACGGTCCGACGACATGCTCGGCGGACGGTATCCCCGACTCGTGCCAATCCCAACCGGACTGCGACGGGGACGGAATCCCGGATCGCTGCGAGCTCCTCGGCGGCACGCCGGACACCTACGGGCCGGGCACGTGCGCTCCGGACAACATCCCGGACTCGTGTCAGTTCGAGCCCGACTGCGACATGGACGGCACGCCCGACCGCTGTGAAATCGCGGGTGGTGCGGTGGACCGCTACGGCCGCACGACGTGCGTGCCGGACGGCGTGCCCGACATCTGTCAGGCCCAGCCCGACTGTGACGGCGACGGTCTACCGGACCGCTGCCAGATCGCGGGCAACGATTGCGACGGGAACCTGATCCCGGACAACTGCCAGACGGACTGCAACTCGGACGGCACGATCGACGCCTGCGAGGTCGACTGCAACGCCGACGGCACGCCCGACGAGTGTCAAGCTCTCGACGACTGCGACGGCAACGGCATCCCGGACGTGTGCGAACTCGTCGGCAACGACTGCAACACGAACGGCATCCTCGACACGTGCGAGAAGGACTGCGACGGCAACGGAACTCCGGACGATTGCGACATCGCCGCGGATCCGACCATCGACTCGGATGACGACGGGATCCCCGACACCTGCGAGTGTCTGGAGCTCGACCGCCATCGCCCGGGCAGCCTGCTGCTCTTCCCGAAGTACGACAACCGTTCGGCACAGAGGACGCTCTTCACGGTGACGAACACGCACCCGTCGCAATCGATCGACGTGCACTTCGTCTTCCGTGACGGCACGACGTGCCTCGAGTTCAACTACTCCGAACGCCTCACGCCGAAGGACACGATCACGCTGCTCACGCGCACCGTGAACCCGACGGCGAACCAGGGCTACGCGTACGCGTACGCCCAGAGCACGACGACGGGTCAGCCGATCGTGTTCAACCACCTGATCGGTCAGGCTCTCGCCATCGACGGCATCACGACGTTCGAGTACGCGCTCGACGCCGTGTCGTTCGAAGGCATCGGCAACGGGATGAACACGAACACGGACGTCGATTCGGACGGAAGGCGCGACCTCGACGGACTCGAGTACGCGCAGGCTCCGGACCAGATCCTCATCCCGCGGTTCCTCGGGCAGACCGAAGTGTCGGCCAGCGAGTTCGTCTTCGTGGACCTGACCAGCGGACCGGCGTTCCAGACCGTCGTCGACTACCTCGTCTACAACGACAACGAGGAGGCGTTCAGCGGTCAGTACCAGTTCCGCTGCTGGCAGTGCATCACGCTGACGAACCTGGCGGGCTCGTTCTCGAACGCGTTCCTCAGCGGTCTGTCGTCGAACGATCCGAAGGAGATCCAAGGTCTCCCGGGCTTCGAGACGGGTTGGGTCCGCTTCGACGGACGCACCGCGTTCTCGAACTTCACGCAGATCGACGATCCGGCGATCTACGTGGTGCTCATCGAGCGACACGCGGGCTACGCCGCCGCCGACCTGCCCTACGAGGTCTGCTCGCAGGACAACGGGTCGCTCTTGCCGCTCGGTCCGCAAGGCGACAACTGATCAGGGAGACGGAAGCCCTGCTTCCGGCCTCGGTCGAGCCACGGCGCGCGCCCCGCGTCGTGGCTCGCCTCTTTTGAAGCGAGCTCGCGCGTCATGCCGATGCGCGTCGTCGCGTCGGGTAGCACCGCGCCCTCGCTGGCGCCCATGAGCGGGCACTCAACGTGCTCGGCACTACAACCGCGAATCGAGATAGGCCGTGAAGCCATCGCGGCCTCTCGCGCTGCGCAGCGTCGCCACATGATTCTGAGAGCGTGTAGGCTCGATGTCTTCACACGCTCTCAGGTCAGGATGCCGGGCACCACTCGACCGAAAACGTCGGTCAAGCGGAAGTCCCGGCCCTGATGCCGATACGTGAGCCGCTCGTGGTCGACGCCGAGCAGGTGCAGCATCGTCGCGTGCAGGTCGTGCACCTCGACCGGGTTCTCGACGACGTTGTAGCCCCACTCGTCCGTCTTGCCGTAGGTGATGCCCGGTGCGATACCGGCACCCGCGAGCCACACGCTGAAACAGCGCGGATGGTGATCGCGGCCGTAGTTCTCCCGCGTGAGATCGCCCTGGCAATACACCGTGCGCCCGAACTCACCGGCGCACAGGACGAGCGTCTCGTCGAGGAGTCCGCGCTGGCGCAGATCGGTGACTAGCGCCGCTTGAGCCCGATCCGCCGCCGAACATTGCAGACGCAATTCCGCGGGCAAGTTCGCGTGTTGATCCCAACCGCGCAGGTAGAGCTGGACGAAGCGCACACCGCGCTCGAGGAGTCGTCGCGCGAGCAGACAGCTCGCCGCGAACGTTCCCGGCTTCCGTGCTTCCTCGCCGTAGAGCTCGAACGTGGACGCCGGCTCGCCCGCGAGATCCATGAGATCGGGCACGGACGCCTGCATGCGGTACGCCAGCTCGGCCTGCTCGATGCGCGCACGCACCTCGGGATCGAACGAGCGCTCCGCTTCGCGCGCATTCAGCGCGCCGACGAGGTCGAGGAACGCGCGACGATCCGTGCGCCCGACACCGGGCGGATCGGCGAGATGGAGCACGGGATCGCCGCTCGAGCGTAGTCGCGTGCCTTGGTGCTGGCTCGGCAGGAATCCGGCTCCCCAGAAACGCGCCGACAAGGCCTGCATGTTCCCGAAGCCCTGCGTGATGAGCACGACGAAGGACGGGAGGTCCTTGTTGGACGAACCCAGTCCGTAGCTCGCCCACGCGCCGAAAGACGGTCGTCCTGGTTGCTGATGGCCGGTCTGGAAGAACGTGATCGCGGGCTCGTGGTTGATCGCTTCGGTGCGCATCGAGTGCACGAAACACAGCTCGTGAGCGACGCGCGCCGTGTGGGGGACGAGCTCCGAGAGCCACACACCGTCCGCACGATTCGCTGCACGCTCGAAGGCGAACATGGACGGCGCGCAGGGGAACTTCGTCTGTCCGCTGGTCATACCCGTCAATCGCTGGCCGCCGCGGATCGAGTCGGGGAGCTCCTCGCCGAATCGCTCGCGCAACGTCGGCTTCCAGTCGTAGAGGTCGAGTTGGCTCGGAGCGCCCTCCATGTGGAGGTAGACGACGCGCTTCGCTTTCGGCGGATGGTGAAATCCACCCGCGGCATCGAGCGACGGCAGGCCGAGCGCCGACGCGCGTTGGCTCCCGACCGCGGACGCGAGCCCGAGCATCCCGACCGAGGCGGAGATGGATCGCGCGCCGATCCCGAAGAAGCGGCGGCGCGTCAGGTCGAGTGCACGTTCTCGGCGAGGGTCCATCGAGGTCACTGTCGCGTGATCGCGGCGTCGAGGGACAGGACCGCGCTCGCGACGAGCGTCCACGCGGCGAGTTCGGACGGATCGAGCGTCGTGTCGAGCGGGGCCTCGCCCACGGAAAGCAGTTTGCGCGCGTCGTCGGGATTCGATGCGTAGCGCGCGCGGAACCGATCCAACGCCACGTGGAGTGCCGTGATCTCGCTCTCGTCGAGCGGGCGACCGGTCACGCGCTGCGCCAAGACTCGGAAACGCTCGTCGTCGCTCGCGCGGGTCGAGTCGCTCGCCGAGTCGGATGCCGAGTCG
>CAZKIY010000373.1:0-4046 GCA_964552875.1 uncultured Planctomycetaceae bacterium | reverse complement strand
CACGGGAATGAAAGGTGTTTTCATGATGCTCCAAATCGTCGTCCTCCTCGCTTCGTCCTTCGGTTCGCCCGGTGTCGAAGCGGAGTCTCCTCCGAGCATCCGTTGGGAGCCTTACTCGGCGACTGGTTCCGACAGACAACCGATCGAGGGCGAGCTCGGTCGTATCACGGTCCCCGAGAATCGTGGGCTCACCGACGGAGCGAAGATCGAGATCGCGTTCGTACGCTTCCGCACGAAGGATCCGGAACCCGGCCCCCCGATCGTCTATTTCGCCGGCGGACCCGGCGCGTCGGGAGTCGAGTACTGCGTGCGCCCCGCCACCGGGCGCATGTTGCGACTCCTCGATCACCACGACGTGATCGGCATCGATCAGCGCGGCACGGGACTGTCGCGACCGAACCTCGAAGAAGGCGGCCCGTTCACGTGGGAATTGCCGCTCGATCGGCCGGTCACGCGCGACGAGACCGTTGTGGCGTGGGCAGCGGCCGTCGCGCGGTGCGCGGCTTATTGGAAGGAACGCGGCGTCGATCTCGCGAGCTATCACACCGACGCCAGCGCCGACGACGCGGACGACGTGCGGCGCGCCCTCGGCATCGAGAAGGTGATCACGTGGGGCGAGAGCTATGGCACGCACCTCTCGATCGCTTACTTGCGGCGACACGGCGCGCACGTCGATCGATCGGCGATGTTCCGTGTCGAAGGCCCGGATCAGACTTGGAAGTACCCGAGCACCACACAAAGACACCTCGAGCGACTCGGCGCGCTGGTCGCGGCGGATCCGGGCTTCGCGGAAGAGCTACCCGATCTCGTGGGGACGGTGAAATCACTCTTGGCGAAGCTCGTGAAGGAGCCCGCGATCCTCGCGACCTCGGCATCCGACGCATCCCCGATCACGGTCGGCCCGCTCGACTTCCAGATCTGGCTCGCAGGGCGACTGGGCCTCGCATTCGAGTTCCGCGACGTTCCCGCAGCGATCCTGCGCATGTCGTCGGGGGACTGGAGCGATCTGCGCGAGGTGGCCTTCGAACGCAGACGTGGAGAGATCGGTTCCGCGATGGCCTTCGCAATGGACTGCGCATCTGGTGGCAGCACAACGCGGCTCGCACGCATCGAGTTGGAGCGGAAAGACCCGCTCAATCTGCTGTCCGACGCGGTCAACGGGCCTTACCCCGGTGCGTGCTCGGGCTGCGGCAAGAGTCGGTTGAGTGACGAATTCCACAGGCCGTTTCGCTGCGAAGTGCCCGTGCTCTTCGTCAGCGGAGACCTCGACGCTCGGACTCCGCCTGAGAACGTGGAGGAAATCCGTGCGTGGTTCCCGAACCACGTGCACGTGATCGCGCAGAACGCGGGCCACGAATCGATCGAGATGCTCTCGGCCGAGTTTCGGGCCTTGCTCCTCGCCTTCTTGCGCGGCGAGAAAGTCGAGAGCCAGGTCGTCGAGCTGCCCGAGCCGCGATTCCGGCGCTGAGAGACGCGCTACCAGAAACGGCTCGAACCTGCAGGCGGTGCGTAGGGACTCGACGGTTCCATGAACTTCCACGCGGCCGCCGTCACGTCGCGAATGAGCTGGAACCCCTCGTTCGCGTGCTCCCACGACTCATCCGATTGATCCATCGTCGCGACGCACAGGGCGAACGGGCCGCTCGGGGCATCGACGAGGAGCACTTCGGATCGTGAGCGGTTCACGGCGCCCTGTTTGCTCATCACGTGCACGGATGGCGGGATCGACGACAACGCTTCGGTCGACCAGTACGAGCGCGAGAGGATGCGCTCCATTTCCTCACTCGCTGCGCGTGACACGACGCGGCGCTCACGAATCGCGACCAAGAGGTTCGCCATCTCGCGCGGAGTCGTCTGGCCCCAGCCGTAATCCTTCTGCGCGTCCTTCCGGCCTTCGGTGCGGGAGTTCACGCGTGTCTTGGCGAACCCGTTCCGCTCGAGCCACGTGTTGATCGAAGCGCCGCCGCCCGCGAGTTCCTGACACCACAGGCTCGCGGTGTTGTCGCTCATCGCGCTCATCAACATGCACAGTTCAGCGAGCGGGATCGTGGCACCGTTCTCGAAGCGCGCGAGCAGATCTTCGCCCGGGTACTTCCGCTCGACCTCGTACGCGAGCGGCTTTCGATACGCCAGCTCGCCGCGCTCGAGTCGGTCGAACACGCCGATCAAGATCGGCACCTTGACCATCGAGGCAGTCGGCACGACTTGATCCGCGTTGATCTGGGCTTCTGCGCCGGTCGTCAGGTCTCGGACGAGCACGCCCGCGACGCCCTGGAACGAATCGCAGAGCTCGGCGATGGCCTTTTGCAGACCGCGCATGTCTCGTTCAGGAACAGGCGGCGGCGTGCTCGAGCAAGCTGCGAGGAGAATCAGCGCGCAAGCGGCGAATGCACGTCTCACCCGAGAAGTCCAGCAGATCGCAGCGTGTCTGCGAGCTTCTTCTGATTCGCGTCCGTCATCGTGACGAGCGGGAGCCGTACTTCGTCGCGGACCATGGGCAAGAGATGGGCGAGTGCCGCCTTCACCGGCGCCGGATTGGTCTCGATGTAGAGGTCGCGGATGATCGGTGCCAGCCATTCGACGAGCTCGGCGGCGCGTCGCGAATCCCGGCCCGGCATCGAGCACCGCACGAGTTCGGCGACCTTCTCCGGAGCGACGTTGCCGACGACGTTCACGGCACCGACTGCGCCGAGGCTGACGAAGTCCGCGATCGAGGCGTCGTCCCCGGCGAGCAGGCCGCAGGGTGTTTCGGCGAGTAGCGCCTTCGCTCGCTCGACGGACGGCAGCGCTTCCTTCACCGCAACGACGTGCGTGAATCGCGCCGCGATCGCCGCGACCGTCTCGGGTTGGAGATCGCAGCCCGTCCGCGAGGGCACGTTGTAGAGCACGATCGGAATCGCCACGGCTTCAGCAACCGCGCTGAAGTGTGCGTCGAGACCGCGTTGCGTCGGTCGGTTGTAGTACGGCGTCACGACGAGGAGTCCATCGACGCCCAGTTCGGCAGCGGCTTTCGCGTGCAGGAGGGTGGAGCGCGTGTCGTTCGTGCCGACGCCCGCGATCACGCTGACACGACCGCGAGCGCGCCCGACCGTTGCCTCGACGATGGCGCGGCGCTCCCAGTCGACGAGCGTCGGTGCTTCGCCCGTGGTGCCGCACACGACGAGACCATCCGTGTTGCGTTCGATGTGGAAATCGACGAGGGCGTGGAGCGCCGGCAAGTCGACGCGTCCATCGCGGAACGGTGTGGGGAGCGCCACGATGCTGCCTTGGAACGTGCAACGTCCGTGCGACACGATCATGCGCTCCTCCCTGCCGCGCGGGCGGCGATCTTCCGGCCGCGAACGAGTCGAGCCATCTCCGAGACGGAAGCTTCGAGCCCATCGAAGACGGATCGCGCGACGATCGCGAAGCCGATGTTGAGTTCCTCGACGTGGGGGAGAGCCGCGACATCGATGACGTTCTCGTAGTCGAGGCCGTGCCCCGCATTGACGCGCAGTCCGATCGCGCGTGCGTGGAGAACCGCGGTCTCGAGCCGTGCCAGCTCCTTGGCGCGAGCTCGGCCCTTCGCACGCGCATACGCGCCCGTGTGGAGCTCGACGAATTCCGCCCCGACCTCGCAAGCGGCTTCGACTACGCGCACGTCGGGATCGACGAAGAGGCTGACCTGCACGCCGATTCGTGCGAGTTTGGGCACGACGGCGCAGAGCCTACGCGCCTCGCGCACGACGTCGAGTCCGCCCTCCGTCGTCACTTCCGCGCGGTTCTCCGGCACGATGCACACGGCGTGGGGCTTCGTGCGCAGAGCGATGGCGACGATCTGCGGTTCGAGGCTCATCTCGAAGTTCAGGCGAGTCGCGAGCTGCTTGCGGAGGCGCTTCACGTCGTCGTCCTGGATGTGGCGACGGTCCGTACGCAGGTGGACCGTGATCCCTTCCGCGCCGGCGCGTTCGGCCCGCAGGGCCCACTCGACGGGGTCGGGGAACGGTTCGCCGCGCGCTTGGCGCAGCGTCGCGACATGATCGATGTTGACGTGGAGGCGCGGCATC
>CAZKIY010000372.1:0-4047 GCA_964552875.1 uncultured Planctomycetaceae bacterium | reverse complement strand
GCTTCACGCGCGTGAAGCGTTCCTCCTGCGCGGCGGCGACGATTCGCCCGTCCTCGAGGAGGGCAGCGGCGCTGTCGTGGCCCAGGCACGAGATTCCGAGGATGTGCATGCGAGGGCGCGCGGTAGGATTGGCCTGCCGGATCGAGCTCGCGGCAAGTATACACCTCGGAAGGCCTTCCTCCGACCCGACATCGACGATCCCGGTCACTCCGCTCCAGCCATCATTTCGCGCCTTTCGAGCACGTTTTTCCGATGAAGGAGTCCAGACCGAAGCGCGGGCGCAGGTGGCAGTTCGCGGCTTTCACCGCGGCGTCCTTGGTCGTCCTGCTGCTCCTGGTCGAGCTCGCGTTGGCCTGGTTCGCCCCGGTCAAGTTCCGCCGACCGCTCGAAGTTCCCGACCACGTTTGGACGACGGTCGTACACCGTCGGTCGAGCGTTCCCGGACTGCGCTACGAGCTGACGCCCGGCGCGAAGGCCGATCTGCGCACCGCACAGATCGAGGTGAACTCGTTAGGTTTCCGCGGGCCCGAGATCAGCGTCGTGAAGCCTCCGAACACGATCCGCATCGTGGCGATGGGTGCTTCGGTCGCATTCGGCTGGACCGTTCCGAACGAGGAGAGCTATCCGGGGCACCTCGAACGTCGCTTGAACGATCGCGCGAAAGGGACACCGCGTCACTACGAGGTGCTGAACTTCGGCGTCGGTGGCTACGCGACGCGCGACGAAGTGGCGGCGCTCGAGGGCAAGGCTCTCGCTCTCGATCCCGATCTCGTGATCATCGACTTCCACCCCAACGGTCCCGAGTCGGAGCCGGTGCAACCGCTCCACCAAGTCTTCCGCGATACCGAATGGTGGGAGCGCTGGAACTTGTTGCGGCTCATGGCGTACGGGCGTCGACAGTGGGGCGTGATGACACTCGGCGGAGGGCAGGAGTACCGCTACCTCGCGTCACCCGAGGGACCGCACTGGCCCACCCTGATCCAGGCCTACGACAAAGCCAAAGCGCTGTGTGACGCGCGGAATCTGCGCGTCTTGATCGCGATTTTCCCGACGCTCGGCGATCGCAAGGAGTGGGCCGAGTATCCGTTCCACGACATCCACGAACAGGTGAAGAACGCGGCGCTCGAGCGCGGATTCGTGCCCGTGGACATCCTGCCCGTCTACGAGAAGAGCGGCTACGACGTCCCATCGATCGCCGCGGATTCGGAACACCCGAATTCGTTGGGGCTCGATCTCGCGGCCGCCGAACTCGAGCGCGTGATCCTCGAGCGACACCAGGAACTCTTGAAGCTACCTCCACCCGGTGCTTCGGATCCTGCGGGCACTCCGCCTCGATGAGCCCGACTCGACGTGCGCGCTCGAGCAAGGTCCGTCGTGCGTGATCGATGGACGCAGAGAACGCCGGCGAGCGTCGTGCGTGCCGCTGCGATCGTGAGTGTCCTGGCCGCATCGTGTGCTGCTCCAGCGCACCCGCAGCGGACTCTGACTCCTGCACGCGGCCCATTGCCCGAGCGCTCGAACGGGCCGGTTGCGCAGACCTTCATGGTGCTTCGTCCACGTAGCGCCGCGATCACAGCTATCGGCGACGTCGATCTTCGCGTGCAGAGTGCGTACTCGAGCATCTTCGAGGTCGGCGAAGGGACACTCGGCTCCGTGTCCTTCGACGGCGAACTCTGGCGCACGAGCGCGGCGTTGCGCACCGGCATCGGGCCGAGCACCGATCTCGAGATCGAGGTGCCCGTTCTCTTCGCCACGAGCGGATTCCTCGACGTTTTCATCGAGACTTGGCACTCGATCTTGGGCTTGCCCGATTCCGGCCGCGAGACCCGTCCGCAGTTCGACTACGACATGCGCGTCGAGGCCGGCGGCGTCGAGGCCTACTCGCTCGAAGGGGATCGCCTCGGTTTGTGCGACGTGCCGATCGTCGTCACTCACTGCATCGTCGATGCACGCGGAGCATCACCCGCCGTCTTCGTGCAGGGCGCACTCGAGCTTCCGACCGGTAGTGAAGAGCGCGGCTTCGGCAACGGTGCGATCGACTGGGGTCTCGGAGTCGGGATCGAATCGGACCTCGGTGATTGGATCGTGGGGGGTGGACTCGGGTGGACGGATCGTCAACAGCCTTCGAGCTTCGCGCGCGCGGGGCTCGATGCCGACGACAGTGTCGCCGCGCACGCGAGTGCCGAATGGCGCGCGCAGGATTCGTGGTCAGTTCTGCTCGGACTGCGCTTCGAGAACGCCGTCACGGAGTCGCTCGAGATCGAGGAACTCAGCGGCGAAGTGCTGGAGCTCGACATGGGCGTCGCGATCGACGGTTGCGGGGCCACGCGGTGGTTCGTGGGCTTCTCCGAGGATCTGATCTCGGCCTCGGGCCCGGATTTCACGGCATTTCTGGGCTTCCAGGCCGGCTTCTGATCAGAGATCGAAGCGCAGTCGAACGTCGCGCGCCTTCTCGGCGGTGAAACCGATCGTCGCGGAGCGCGAAGGGCCCGACACGAGCCAGCGCACACGCACCTCGCCGCGACTGCCGATCCCGCGATCGAGCACGAGGCGCGCTGGGTCGTGCTCCGCGATCTCCATGGCCTCCGGTCGCCAACGATCGCGCCGGAATCCGCCGGCGAGCACCGTGAGTCCTTCGCCGGAGATCGAGAAGACGTCCGGGGTCCCGATCTTCTTCGAAGCAGCGCGAGCGGTGCGCGTGGGGATCGCGTGCAGATTCTTGAAGATCACGTCGATGGCGCGAACGCCGCCGCCAAGATCTGTGACCTCGGGCGCTTCGATCGTGACACGCGGCATGTTCCGCGCGTGCTCGATCGCGAACAAGGCGTTCCGCGCCACCATCTCTTCGATCATGAAGCTCGGCGGGACGCGACCCGTGTCCTTGCGGAAGCCGCCGATCTCGATGCTGCCGTAGAACGGATGCTCGAACGGCCGCCAATCGATGTATCCCGCGCCGAGGAGGAGCTCGTCGTCGAGTTCGAGGCGATCCTTCTGGAACCCACCCGGACCGCCCATGCGTGCCGGTTGTTCCGCGCGCGGACGACCGGTCAGTTGTTCCGAGTTCCACAGCTCGTTCGTGAACGAGATCACGCCGAGTCCTTCGTAGCCCCACGTCGCGAAGCCGCCCCACACGGTGTACAGATCCTTCCAGATGACCATGTAGCGGTAGAACGGCAGCATGCGTTCGCCGGTCTTGCCGATCTCGTCGAAGACGCGCACGTCGTCGCGCTCGTACTCGCCGAACGGTTCGGCACCGGGACCGCGCAAGATCATTCCGCCAGCGTTGTGATACGACTGCAGAGCCGCGAGGTTCGGACGCGCGAGGATGTACTCGGCGATGCAGCGCGTCTCCGGCCAGAACAGCGGGTACGGACCCGCGCCGCCCTGCACGTGCTCGGGCTCCCACATCGACGGCCACGCACGATTCATGTCGTAGCCGCCGACTTCGTCCTCGTTCACGCGGCCATCGCCGTCGTCGTCGATTCCCTCCTCGCCCAGCGGGATCCAGTCGCCGCGACGACCGTCGTCGTTCGTCGGCACAGGAACGAGGATGCGCGGATCGTCTTGGTCGAGGCGGTGCGTGCCGCGACCGGGCACGTGTTTTCGCATCTGCGTGATGTGGCCATTGCCGTCGAGATCGTTCGGCGGATCTTCATCGAGGCGACCATCGCGGTCGTCGTCGGTCGGCTGGACGCCCGTGCGTGAGCTGGACGAATCGTGCGCGCGTTGGAACCAGTGCGCGCGCCCGTCGGGGTTGACGAGCGGCAGCAGATGGAAGACGGACCCTTCGAGAAGGTCCTTCACCAGAGATTCGGCCTTGTTTTCCAGCAAATACCACGCGACGTAGAGCACGGCCTCGCCGCCCTGGACCTCGTTGCCGTGGACGTTCCCGTCGATCCACATCGACGGCTTGTCCTCGTCGGTTCCAGTCGAACGATCGGACAGCGTGTACACACGCATGACGCGGCCTTCGACGCTACGACCGATGTCTTCGTGACGCAGGAGGTCGGGGAATGCCGCTTCGAGCCGCGCGAAGTGCGCGTGGAT
>CAZKIY010000371.1:0-4067 GCA_964552875.1 uncultured Planctomycetaceae bacterium | reverse complement strand
CACGAGAACGTGATCGAATGGATCACGCGCTGGACGAAGTAGTACCGCGACGAAGTCGTACCGGAATGAAGTAGCCCGGCACGTTCCGTCTCGGAACGTCGCCGGGCTGCCTCACCGAGTCGAGCTCGGCCTCCTCTAGAATCACCGCGTCAGAGACGCGACGCAGCGAGGTCCCGCACGCCCTCGGAGCGTGTGGAGAATTCACGGGCGACGCGCCGCGGTGCAGAGGGTTTCACACGCTCTCAGGGTCGAGCGCCGCCCTGAAAGACCTGACCGACCGGGATCGTGATCACGTTCGCGGCCGTGATCGAGAGCGGCCACGCGGCGATGATGGCGTCCTCGGCCGTGACATCCGCGCCCTTCACGACATCCTTCGGATAGACGACGGGTGTCGGCGTGCCCGACGTGATCGCGGTGGCGAGCCCGGCTGCATCGTTCGTCACGGCCGTGAGGACGAGGTCGTCCGTACGCATGTGCTTCGCGATCGCCGCGTTCACTTCGTCGCGCGTCACCGCGTCGAGCATCGTGCGGAAGCGGGCCAAGTGCCCTTCGACTCCGTAGAAGCGGTCGTCGATCGCGTAGCCCAAGCGATCGTGCGTCGACTCCGCGAAGTGCGTGGTGTATCCGCGCAAGAAGTTGCGTGTGTCTTCGAACTGCTCCTCGGTGAGGCCGTTCTTCGCCAGGGTCTCGACCTCGCGCAGCGCCGCGCGGATCGCGAAGGCCGCGTTCTCGGTCGAGATCGTGCGGATCCAGACCTCGAAGAGCTGATGCGCGCGACCGACGCCGGTCGGCGGCATCGAGCGCCGCCCGCCGCGCGGGAATGCCTCGATGTACGAGTAGTTGCCGTAGTTCAACCCGCGTGACTCGCGGATGACTTGATAGAGGTGGCTCGAGCTGTTCCTGTGCTCGCCGAGCCACGAGTTCGCGATCCACAGTGCGTAGAACTCGCGCGATCCGCGATGCACGTCGAGTGGCGTGCCGAAGCTGATCGATGTGCCGATCGCACTCGGATTGTCGACGAGCACGACGTGCCGACCGCGAATCGGTTCCGGCGCGACCGCGACTCTCACGCGCAAAGCTCCGGCCTTCATGTGGGCCGCGATCGTCGAGGACAGCGCTTCGGCGAGGTTCGCGTCGTAGCCGCCACCGACGCCGACGACCAGGCCGTTCCGCGACCAATGCGCCGCGTGGAAGGCCTTCACGTCGGCGAGTGTGATCGACTTCAGCGACTCGACCGTCCCTAGTTCGACGTGCGCGTAGCGCGTGCCGCGGAAAACGCGCTCCCAGAGCGCCGCCTTGCCCAGTTCCTCGCCCGAAGCGAAGCGCAGATCGTTCTCGATCGCCGAGATCGACCCGGCGCGCAGGCGCTCGAAGTCCTCGACGCGGAAAGCCGGCTCCGCCACCGCCTCCGCGAGGAGTCGCGCGAAGCGCGTGGCGAGATCGCGATGGACTTGTCCACCGACGATCGTCATCTCGCGATCCGTGGACGCGGAATAACCCGCAGCCATGGGGAACAACGTGCGCAGGATCTCGTCGTAGGAACGGTGCGCGGTCGCGCCCTCGGCGACGAGTGCCGCCGTCAGCGAAGCGAGGCCTTCCTTGCCGACCGGATCGTCCTGACTGCCCGACTGGACCCAGATCTGGATGGAGACGGTGGGATCGCCTACGACCGGCATGAGCACGGGCGGTTGATCGAGTCGCGCCGAGCCCGAGACGGTGATCGGTTCGACCGGCAGAGCTGCCTTCGCGGTCGCCATCGGCCGGATCGTCAGCTTGGCGGTTGCCCCGGGAATCGTCGTGCCTTTCGTGAACAGCGTCGCGACGGTGGCGCCGTCCCGCACGAGCCAGTGAGCAGCCGCGCGACGAACGTCGTCCGGGGTCACTGCGTCGAGCGTCGCGTACTGACGATCGACGTCGGCGAGGTCGCCCGTGTGCGCGACGATCCGTGCGAGAGACGAAGCGACGCCGTCGGGCGTGGTCAGCGTCGTGAGGAAGGAGTAACGGCGGTTCGAGCGCACGGCATCCAGTTCGTGCTGGGCGATCGGCGTCTTGCCGAGTTCGTCCACGACGGCCCACAGCTCGGCCTCGATCGCGCGCACGTCGGCGGGATCCTTCACTTGGGCGTACACGCTCCACAGGCCCGGATCGCGCGACGCATCGAAGGAAGCGCCGAGCGATTCGACGCGCTGCTCGTCGAGCACGAGCTTCTTGTAGATCGGGGAGGTTCCGCCGAAACCGAGTTCACCGGCGATGCTGCCCGCGACCGCGAGCCTGTCGTCGGCGTCGAAAGCGGGGCCTTTGAAAGACAGGACGACGAGCGGAAGCGTCTTGCCGTCGAATGGCACGTCCACGCGGCGCATCGCCGTCTGCTTGGGCTCCCTCGGCACGGCGGGTGCGACGAAACCAGGCTTCCACGGCCCGTATTTCGCGCGAATCTCGCGCAGGGTCTCATCGGGATCGAAGTCGCCGGTGACGACCACGACGACGTTCTCCGGCCGGTAGAAGCGGCGGAAAAAGCCCTTCGAGTAGTCGTACTGCTTCGGCATCGCGGCGATGTCGGCTTCGAACCCGATCGTCGTGTGCTTGTAGGTGTGCACGTCGAACGCCGTGTTCTGCAGCGACTCGAAGAGCACTTCGAACGGACTCGAGCGGCCCTTGCGGTACTCGCCGTAGACGGCGCCGGCTTCCGTGCGGAACTGGTCCTCGACGTACTCGAGGTTCTGGAAACGATCCGACTCGATGTCGATGACGGTCGGAAGGTCCTGCGTGCCGACGGAGAGGTGGTACGCGGTGTAGTCGTCCGTCGTGTACGCGTTCGCGTCGGCGCCCATGCGGGCCACGATCCCGTCGTACACGTTGCCCGGGTGCCGCTTCGTCCCGCGGAACATCATGTGCTCGAAGAAGTGCGCGAAGCCGGAGACGCCCGGCTCGACCTCGTCGCGCGAACCGGTGCGCACGATGGTCCAGTACGACGCGAGTCCATCGCTCGGCATCGGGACGAGGATGACCTTCAGCCCGTTGTCGAGCGTGGCGCGCTCGACCTCGTAGGGGAACGTGGCCTCGGAGCGGGTGGCACCGGCGCCGTCGCGCGCGGTCTTCGAGTCGGCGCCGGGCGCGATGCTCGGTTCGGCGGTCATGGTCGTGGAGCAGCCGGCGAAGATCGCGGCCGTGAGGACGTGGGAGTACTTCATCGAGTCGGTGTCGTTTTCCGCAGGGATTCCGGCACAACGGGGGCCGAACAAGGTACTCGCCCGGGCGCGGAACGGCACGGGGTTCAGCGGAGGCGGCGTTCGATCCCGGCGGCGAGGCGTTCCAGAGCTCCTCGGTGCTGTACGAGGAACAGCGAAGGCTCGACGAGCTCCAGTTCCATGACCCGCGGCCGACCTTCCGGATCCCGGGCGACGTCGACGCGCGCGTAGAGGAGGTCGTCACGGTGATCCGAGAGCACGGCTTCGCCGAGTGCGCGTTCGTCGGGCTCGATCGCGATCGCCTCCGACACGCGCTCGGGGTCCTCGCCGAAGCGCGGTGACTTGCGCACCGCGTGCGTGAACTCGCCGTCGATCCACACGAGCGCACGCTCGCCGTGACCTTCGACGGAGCGTTCATAGGGCTGGACGAGGACGTCGCGTTCGCGCACGAGACTCGCGAAGTGACGCTCGCCGGCCGCGCCATCTTCGGCGCGAAATCGCAGTGTGCCGAAGGATCCGGCACCGACAGCGGGCTTCACCACGACGTCGTCCCAACCGCGCGCACGGAGTACATCCGCCAGGAGCCCGCGCGATCGCGCAGCGACGAGTTCGGTCGGGACGATCGCGATCCCGCGCCGCTCGAGCGCGAGGAGATAGCCCTTGTGCAGGTTCTCGATCACGATGCGCGCCGGA
The DNA here is from genome assembly GCA_964552875.1 of uncultured Planctomycetaceae bacterium. GTDB lineage: Bacteria > Planctomycetota > UBA1135 > UBA1135 > JAEUHZ01. The sequence continues at coordinate 186 of CAZKIY010000371.1, read as the reverse complement.
TTCCAGAGCGGCGCTGCACTCGCTGCGCATTCGATCCAGGCTCGGAACGCGGTGAGGTCGTGGATGTAGTCCCAGGTCGACCGAATCACGGTGGGAACCGGCTCGTCCCAACGCTCGCGCGGGTCGTTCCAAGCCGCCATCCGCACTTCGATCCCGCGGGCGCGCAGCGCCTCGAGCAGGATCTCC
>CAZKIY010000370.1:0-4082 GCA_964552875.1 uncultured Planctomycetaceae bacterium | reverse complement strand
GACTCCGGGGTGGGCCGGGGACCGAAGGATCATGCGCTTGGAAGTCCTATCCTCGGACCGACGGTGGCGTGCACCAGAACCTGACGTTCCCCGTGCAACCGGATCCGGTCAGCGGCATGCACTGCTGGCACCAACGCGTGACGGTCGAGCCCGCGCGCAAGGACGACGAGTACGGCGACGTCGAAGTCGACACGCGCAAATCGATGGCGATCTACCGCGAGTGGCTCGCGAAGACGCGGCCAGCTCCGGGACCTGGCGGTCTGCGACGACCGCTGCACTTCGCGCGGGCAGTGAAGCCCAGCGCGGAGGCGTACAGGATGCCGAGCTGACGCTCAGCGCACTTCGACGCACACGCGCGTCATCTTCTCTGTCGGTGCGGGGACGGTGAGCGTTGCGCTTCCCGAACGCCCGTCCGTAGCGCGCGCCGTGATCGCGTAGGTTCCCGGCAGGAGAGTCAAGCGCACTGCCGCTCCGGCTTCGGCGCCCACGATTTGAGCGTTCCGTTTCTTGACCACCAAGTGCTCGGCGGCATCGAACACCTGGACCTCGAGCTCGCGCGGTGGCGGCAGACCATCCGCGAACAGCACAGCGACCTCGACCGGTGCGCCAAGCCGCAGATCCACATCGAGGTCCGTGCGCTCGCCCGTGCGCACGGCGAACGACCAGAAACATGCGGCCGTGTCGGCTCCTGAGACACCGAGTGTGTATTCCCCCGGCGCCAAATCCTCGACCAGCCACTCGCCGTGTTCGTCCCAACGACCCTGCACGTATTGCACGATCACGTCGCCCGAGGGAGCGAGCCCGGGCTTCGTCCAAGCAATGGGAACGCTATCCGCCGAGGTCGCGCGCACGCGCAGGCTCCCCGGATCCGGCACGACCAGATCGCCCAGGTCGCGCAGCGCCCCCGGATCCACGGAACACCGCGCGAGACGACAGCCGTGTCGCAACGAGCGCTCGAGTTGCACGGACTGTTCACCCGATCGCAGGTTCGCGAACTCGAACGTTCCGTCTTCCTGCGTCTTGGTGCGCACGCGGTTGCACAGCAATTCGACCCCCGGCATCGGCTGCTTCCGTGCATCGAGCAGTCGCCCGACAACGCGCGCCGAGCAGTTCTCCGCGACGAGCAGGACGTCCTCGTCTCCCCCCCATGCCGTCACGTACGCGGAGAGTCCGTCTGCGTCGAATTGCAGGCCGTACGACTGCGGCAGCATCGCCTCGAACACGAAGCGGCCGTCGGAATCGGTTCGAACGCGTGTGTGTTCCGCTTCCGCGTACTTCACGACCTGTCCGGCCAAAGGCAGTCCGCCGAGGTCGACCAGCCGGCCGCGGATCGTCTCGCTGCGCGCGATTGTCGGCGACCACACGAACTCCGCATTCGGCTCGAGCACCGTGTCGAGTTGAGCGCGCAAGTACAACGGCCATTTGGGACCCACTCCCTGCGTGAGAAGGCGCACCTTCCCCGCAGGAACCAGGCTCGTCTCGTAGTCGCCGTTGGCGTCCGTCTCGACCATGGTCTCGGCGTCGATCCCCAGCGCGCGCGCGTAGACCTTCACGCCTTCCAGCGGTTGACCGGAGCCATCCGTGATGCGGCCGCGGACGCGCGCCGTCGCCGGTAGGCGCATCGCGAGCTGCGCACATTGGCCGGCAAACACGTGGATCTCCTCGCTGACGTCGGGGAACCCTGGAACGAAGACCTGAACCCGAGTCCGCCCTGCCTCCAGCTCCGCGCACGCGAAGACGCCTTCCGCATCGGTAGACAGAGAACGTCGATCACCATGTTCGACAGTCGCTCCCTGCTCGTCGACGCCGTTCACACCATCGAATGCACGAACCGCGACGATCGCACCCATCACGGGATTTCCCCGTGGATCCACGACCTGCCCACGCATCGAGCCCGGGACTCCACCGAGGATCAGGTCAATGACGCGGTCCTCGACGCGCCATGGCTGTCGCATGCCGCTCGGCGCACGCCCGGGAACACGAGCGAAGAAACCTGCGAAACGATCGGGGCTCTCGAACCGATAGGTGCCGTCGTTCCCAGTGACCGCGATGAGCCGCGTGCAGATCGAGTTCGGTTCGACGAGGTAGACCTCGGCTCCGGGAACGATCGTCCCGTCGGGTTCGAGCACGCGACCGGTGACATCCGGTTGCCTTTGCAGCGCGATCGCATCCAGCACGACGGGCTCGGCACCGACAGTGAACACGACGGGGTCGTCGCCGACATCGAACAGCTTCGTCAGGCTGAATCGATCGACATGGACCTGGTAACGCCCGGGCTCGACGTTCGAGAACGCGAAGCGGCCTGCGTCGTCCGTCATGACCAGCGGCAGCTCGCCCCATCGCGGCGAGAGAGGTTCGCGCGCGAGCCGCACGCCGATGTGCACGGCGGGCTGATCACCGGGCTTCCAGACGAGGCGTCCCGTCACGCTCGTCGTGGTCCGCGCGGGCGCGGAAGGCGAGACCGAACTGCGCCCAGCCTCCTCCGCGATCGAATCGACCGCGATGCTCTCGAGCGCGCTGGCCGGTCGCTCCATTTCGACCGAATTCACCAGAGCTGGCGTGCTTCCGATGCCGGGCGCCGCGGAATCCGGCCAGCCCCGCCAAGCGAGGAGAGCGAGCACCAGGACCGCCAGTACCACGGCGAGCTTCTTCATCAGGATTCCTCCTCCGATCGCGAGCGGAACGAGCGCGCTCTCGGGCCGCGCGAGCGACAGTAGACACGCGCTCCATGCGCTGCGATCTCCGCCGAAGCGGGCGTCGAGTCGGGTGCGCAACGTGTCGAGCCCGCGCTTCAGCCACGAGCGCACCGTCGCACTCGGAACGCCTAGCCCGCGCGCGTACTCCTCCGCGCTCAGGCCCTCGAAGTGGATCGCCAGCACGGCGCGCCGGTACGGCTCTGTCAGTCGCAGGACCTCCTCCGCGACGACGCGCTGCACCTCCATCCGCTCGACCATGTCGCTGGCCGAGGGCACAGCTTCGGGGCGCGCGGAGTCGGCCTCGCGCGCTTGGCGTCGTGCGGCGCCGCGGTGTCGGCCGCCCGCGAAGTTGCGGATCACCCGCACGAGCCACGGACGCAGTGCGTGCGCCTCGCTCGGTGCGTGGTGCAGACCCGCCACGAGCGCGTCCTGGACGACGTCGTCGGCACCGTCTTCGCCGACGAGGCGCACGGCGAGGCGGCGCAGCCCGATCGCCTGTGCGAGCAATCTCTCCACGTCGCGGTGTTCGTGCCCGGCCATCCAGCAGCAGGAATACCGCGCAGTCGATTTCGTTGCGCCGAATCACTGCGGCGCGCGCGATTTGCACCCGAAGTCGCGCGAATTCGCGATGCTAGGGAACCCGTTCGCACCAGCACGGGTCCTAATCTCGGGGTAGGTTCGGCTAGGGAGCCGTTCCTCCCCCAGCCTCCAGCCGGCGGCACGCGCGTCCCCGGCCCCAATCCTCTCCGCGAACATGACCTCGACCTCACTCCTCGTTTCGGGCGGCGCCATCGGCATGGCGCTGTGTCTCTTCGCCTCTCCCGCGTCGGCCCAGGTGTCCCAGGGCGGACAGCCCCTCGGCCTATTGCGACCCATCACGGAGCCGGCGCCCATCGTCGTCGCACCGACGCCTGACGTCGCGGCCTACATGATCGAGGACGAGGAGCGCGGGCACCGACCGCTGCGCTACGGCGCGCTCGTCGACGTCGGTGTCGACATCGGCGACGGCGTCTGGACGACGATGCGCGACGGCACGCGCGTGTGGCGCATTCAGATCGCATCGCCCGGCGCGAAGTCGTTGGCGCTCGAGTTCGATCGCTTCGAGCTGCCGAACGGCGCCAAGCTGTTCGTGTACGACGAGGAGATCGCGACCGTGCTCGGCGCGTACACGGCCGAGAATCGTCACGCGGACGGCGGCTTCGGCTTCGAGCCGTTCCCCGGCGACCGCCTGACGCTCGAACTCGACGTCCCGGCCGGCGCGGGCGAGCCCGACCTGCGCACGACCACGGTCATCCACGACTACCGCGACATCTTCGGCCTGCAGAACGGCACGGGGGGATAGGAACTCCAAGCGGATGACCCCGGGCAGAGGGTAGCGGTTCGGGC
>CAZKIY010000369.1:0-4098 GCA_964552875.1 uncultured Planctomycetaceae bacterium | reverse complement strand
GCCGGGAACGACGTCGCCGCGTCGTCGATCGTGGCGGTTTCACCGGGGGCCAGACGCGCATCGATGCCGAACAAGGGTTGCGGATCCTCGAAGAACGGTCCGTCCGCGGGGTCGCGTCGCGCTCCGACCTTGGAACCGTCGCGCACGAGGAGCACGACGAGGCGACCCGACGCGGCGTCCGAGCGAATCGCCGGATCGAGTCGGACGGCGAACGTGGTGCTCGGAGTTGCGGTCGGCGCTTGGAGGAGCAGCAGGGGCGCGGTCAGAAAGAGGTTCATCGGAGGCTCTTTACCACGTTCCGCCATCGTCGGTCCGTTGCGCCCGTACGCGCGCGCCTTCGACGAGAGAACCAGCACGCCGAATGTGGGCCAAATCGACACGATCGCACTCCGGCGAGTAGCCTGTCGGCCCATGCACACGAAGACGCTGTCTCTCTTCGACCTCATTCCCGGCAAAGTTCTCGGCGATCGCTACAAGATCGTGCGCGCGAATCGCCGGGACGGCATGTCGACGACGTTCGTGGTCGAGGACCTCGATGCGAAGGCCGAGCGCGAGTTGCAGGTGTTCCCCGCGTCGCTCTTCGAGGGGGGCGAGCAGTCGCGCGACTTCGCACGAGCCATGCGCGAGTGGACGAAGGTCGAGTCGCGCGCCGTGCTCACGGCGCACAGCGTGAGCGAGCTCGAAGACGGCACGATCTTCGTGGTGACGGACGTCCCTCACGCGAAGTCGCTGCGCGATCACGCGAAGGAAAAGGCGCCGCTCCCGGCCGCGGAGGTCGTCAAGATCGGCACGGAACTCCTCGACGGACTCGGTGCGATCCACGCCGCGGGACTCGTGCATGGTGACGTGAAGCCGAACACGATTCGCGTGCGTGATGCGAAGGGCCATGTCGAGCTGATCGACGGCGGCATCACGGCGTGCCTGTGGAGCGCGAAGCACCTCGGCGACAAGACGGCGCTGATCGGCACGCCATTCTACGCGCCCATCGAGCAGTTCGGCGGCGAATCACCGGACGTTCAGTCGGACGTCTACAACCTCGCCTGCGTGCTCTATGAGATCTCGACGGGTGTGCTCCCGTGGAAGGGCAAGAGCTTCCTCGACGTGTTCCAGGAGAAGCTGCAGAAAGCGCCACCGCCGATGAAGGTGCGCGCTCCGAAGGTGTCCGTGCCGCCCGCGTTGGAGTCCGCCATCCTCGGTGGGTTGATGGCCGATCGCAGCGAGCGCTACGAATCCGTCGCGCCGTTCCGCGCGGCGCTCGCGGCCGTGAAAGCCTGAGAGCCCGTGAAGAAAGCGAGCCTACGGGCTCAGAGAATCATGTGGCGACGCCTCGCGCGAGAGGCCGCGATGGCTTCACTGCCTCTGCACGTCAAGGACGGAACGAAGGCGGGCCGACCTCTTGGAGGACGGCCCGCTTTCGTTCTCGGTCTGGATCAGTAGGTCAGGATCCCGCTGTTCCCGCCGCCCCAGATCGGCGGCGAGTAGCCGTCGCTGTCACCGGTCACACTGGTGGGGTAGAGGTCGCCGTTGCTCTGCAGTCCGCGGCCGAAGGGCAGGGACGCGCTCGAGTGGATCGCCGGTTCGACGAGGACCGCGAGCAGCGCCGGGTCGCTGATGGTCCGCGCCGTCGAGTACGCGACTTGGCCGTCGACCCAGAACCAACCGGCTTCGCGGCCCAGGACCGACTCGTACGGATTCTGGCCCGTCCCGAGCAGGAAGGAGTTCTGGAAGACGCCGTTGACGTTCACGAGCGGGGTGCGCGCGAAGCAGCGGAACTGGTACTGGGCGGAGTAGACGTCGCCGTCGTCGTTGCGGATCAAGAAGTTCGCGATCGCGGTGAAGGCGGCCCCACCGGTCAAGTTCACGAGAACCAGGTGGCTCACGAAGGTCGAGGATTGCCCGAGGAATCGTGGGAAGAGGAGCTCATCCGCGACCTTCGCGTACTCGCTCCCGTTCAGATCCCGGTTCCCATCACCATCGAGGTCGGTGAGCGCGCCATCGGAGAGCGGCGAGGCGAAGGACACCGCGGGAACTTGGAACTCGAGACCCGCAGCGCCGTCGAGGATCAACATCGAGCCGACGAGGTGGTTCGCGGAGACGGGGCGGTACATCGCGTCGAGCGCGTGCGCGCGCACGAAGCCCTGGCCGGATGCCGGGAAGGCGTGGAACATCGGGACCGAGAGCGTGTCGCCGCTCGCCAGCGAGTACATCCGGTTCGTTTCGAGGCAGTCCACGTGGAAGGCGACTTCCACGTAGAGGGCCACGTTCCCCGACGGGCGGACATTCGTGAGGGTCAGGATCGAGGTCGTGGTGGCTCGCGCATCGGCGAGCGGGAAGACGAGCACGCTGCCCGGGGTTTGGAGTTCCGCGTGGGCGGACCCGGAGAGGAGTGCGGGGAGGACCAGCGCGGCAACGAGAGGGGAGAGTCGCATGGGGGTGTTCCGGTGAAGGGTCTTTCGGCGCACCGGAAGACCCCGCGCGTTGCACCTCGAACGCCGGATGGCCGAAAAAAAGCCGCTCGATCCGATGACGAACGGGCGCGGATGCGACGTCGTGTACGACTCGATCGGCAAGGACACGTTCGACGGCTCGCTCGAGTGCCTCGCTCCGCGCGGGATGCTCGTGACGTTCGGGCAGTCGTCGGGCATCGTGCCGCCGTTCGACCTCCTGCGATTGTCGAAGACAGCGGGCTTCGTCACGTGACCATCACTGTTCGCCTACACGTCCACGCGGCCTGAGCTCGAGTCGGCGGCGAGCGAGTTGTTCACCCTGCTTTCCTCGGGCGATCTGCGCTGTCCGGTCGAGGCTCGCCATCCGCTGCGCGACGCGCGGATCGCTCACGAGGATCCCGAGGCGCGGCGCACGGTCGGGGCGACGACTCTCGTGCCCTGAACGATTGCGCGCCGTCCGGACCGGGCGGCGCGCTTCACGAAGATCTCGGTGGCTCAGCCTCCGAAGATGCCGCCGTGGGTCGGGATGACCGGACCGTTGTTGCCCGGGAATCCGTTGCCGTCGCCGTTCACGCCGGTCGGGTAGATGTCGCCGTTGTCCTGCGTCCCGCGGCCGAAGGGCAGGCTTGCGCTCGAGTAGCTCGCGGGTTCGATCAGCGCGCCGAGCAGCGCGGGGTCCGCGATCGTCCTCGCGCTCGAGTACGCGACATGGCCGTCGACGTGGAACCACCCGTTCTCCCGGCCCAGGACGGACTCGCTCGGGTTGTGACCGGTCGAGAGGAGGAAGGAGTTCGAGAACGCTCCGCTGGCGTCCGCGAGGCGCACGCGCGACCAGCAGCGAAAGGTGTGCTGCGCGACGAACACGTCGCGGTCGTCGTTCCAGATCGTGAGGTTCGCGACCGCGGTGAAGGCCCGGCCGCCGGTCAAGTTGACGAGCACGAGTTCGCTGCGAAACGTCGTCGACTGGCCGACGAAGCGCGGGAACAGGAGCTCGTCCGGCGCGCGCGCGTACTCGGCGCCGTTCAGGTCGCGCAGATCGTCGCCGTCGATGTCGGTCGGCGCGCCTTCCGCCAGGGGCGATGCGAACGCGACGGCGGGGATCTGGAACTCGAGGCCCAGGTTACCGTCGAGGACGAGCACCGATCCGATCAGGTGATTCGCGGACACCGCGCGGCCGAACGCGTCCTTCGCGACTGCGCACAGGAAGCCCTGGCCGGGCGCGGGGAACGCCTGAGACATGGTGAAGGAGAGCGTGTCGTTCGACGGCAATGGGTAGGTGCGGTTGGTCTCGAGGCAGTCGACGAAGCTGCGCACCTCGACGGCCAGCGTCTGGCCCGCGGCGGGGTTGACGTTGGTCAGGGTCACGACGCAGGTCGTGCCGGGGCGGGCGTCGGCGAAGGGGAAGACGAGCAGGCTGCCGGGGGACTGGAGCTCGGCCCGCGCGCTGGACGCGAGGAGGAGGGGGAGGACGAGGAGGGGTCGCATGGCGATGTGTCGGTGAGGGGTGACCGGGACGCCAAGGAAGACCCGGTGGGGAGCGCGCTGAACGCGGGGGTTCGAGGAAAATCGCCGGATGCCGGGACGTACGCGAGGCTTCGGGCCGGGGCGCGCAGGACTAGCTCGACATTCGAAGCTCGCGAAGGCCGGACGG
>CAZKIY010000368.1:0-4142 GCA_964552875.1 uncultured Planctomycetaceae bacterium | reverse complement strand
GACTCGGGGTACTCTGTGTGGATACCCCTGATCCGAAGGCCCCGCGGCGTCGTCCCCGGGTGCGCGGTGCCGCGGCCCACGGGGGGTGCGGGTCGCGGCACTCGATTCGAGCGTGCGGAGCTTCGTGACACCGCGATGCGCAACCTGGTTTCCTCGACTGCATTCCTGGCGCTCTTCTGCGCCGTTCCCGCCACCGCTCAGCAGTTCCAGTCCGCGACGAACTTCCCCGGGACCGCCATCTGGAGCGAGGGCGTCGAGTGCGCGGACGTCGACCTGGACGGCGACCTCGACATCTTCGTCGCGGACGGCGGGAACTTCAGTTCGGCCGGTGTCGCGCGTCAGAACCTCTTGTGGATCAACCAGACCGCGCAAGGGACGCCCTACGGCCTCGTCGACGAGAGCATCGCGCGCCTCGGCGTGCACACGTCGCACGCGAAGGGCGTGACGACAGGCGACATCAACGGTGACGGTTGGGTCGACGGGATGTTCGTCAGCGCGTTCTTCACCTCGCCTCCGTTCGTCTACGTGAACCAGGGTGCCCCGAACCCGGGCTTCTTCACGTTCGAGGGCGTGGCGCGCGGCTTCACGACGAACTACTCGTCGGGCGGAGCGCAGTTCGCCGACCTCGATGACGACGGCGACCTCGATGTCATCATCAACGAGCGCTACAACTCGGGAACGGGCGCAGCGCCGCACCTGTTCTTCAACAACGGGTCGGGCTTCTTCACCGAGAACGCAGCGGCACTCGGCGCGCCCAACAAGGCGTCGCAGATGGACGTGCAGTTCGCGGACATCGACAACGACTGGGACTTCGACTTCGTGGGCTTCAACAAGGCCTCGTCCGCGCCCGGCCAGTACGTGATGCGCAACAACGGCGCGGGCACGTTCACCGATTCGTCGTCGCTCGTCGTCGCGAACTCGGGTTCGGTCTACGAGGGCGAGGTCGGCGACCTCGACGGCGACTTGGACCTCGACGTGTTCTTCACGTCGCTGTCCGGATTCTCCGAGGGCATCGCGCGCAACAACTTCGCGCCCGCGGGCCCGCTCGCCTTCACGAACCTGGCCACGTTCGGTGGGGACGACGACAACGAGATCGCGCTCTTCGACTACGACGTGGACGGGGACTACGACGTGCTCGTCGGGTCGCTGCGCTCCGGCAGCGAGAAGCTCTACCGCAACAACGGCGCGCTCTCGTTCACGGATCAAAGCGCGCAGGTGCAGAACACGGCCGATGCCACGCTCGACCTGACCGTCGCGGATCTGAACAACGACGGCAAGTACGACATCGTCACGGTCCAAGGCGAGTCGGGCTCGTTCATCAACAAATTCCTGCGCAATACGGGTGCTTCCGACACGTTGGCGCCGGTGTTCACGGCCGTGAACGCGCCGGTCTCCCCGGCCGCGATGGGTCCGTGGGTCGTCAAGGGCAAAGTGCGCGATCAGGTTCTCGACGACAGCGTCGATTACGTGACCGGCTCCACGGCCTACGTCGTGCAAGCCGTCGCCGTGGATGCCGCGGTGTCGGTCGTCGCCGGCGGAGCGTTCTCGACCGCGGCTCTCGCCGCGTCCACGGGCACGCGCATCACCTTCAACAACGCCTCGGGCGGGAACGCGAACATCGTCTGCTCGACGGCTCCGTACGCCTTCGCATCGGGCACGCTCGCGAACGGCGGCACGTTCGACGCCGTCGTCGTCGAGCCGGGCACGTATGTCTTCCAGAACACGCTGAGCGGCGCGACATGCACAGTCACGGTCTCCGGATCCACGAGCACGGGCGCGTGGCGCAAGGCCGGTTCGCAGATCCAGCGTTACACGCTCATCGATACGTTGGGCGGAGCGGGCGTACGCGTCAGCTATGAACTGCGCGCTCGCGATTGGCCGGGCAACGTGCGCGCGATCACCGGGTACTTCGACTTGACGCCGGGCTTCGCGGGAACGGCCTTCTGTGCGGGAGACGGCTCGGGCACGGCGTGTCCGTGCGGCAACGTCGGCGGCGCCGGCCGAGGCTGTGCCAGCTCGGTCTCCGCGATCGGCGCGCGACTGCAAGCGACCGGCAATCCGAGCCTTTCCACCGACACCGTGATCCTCGCGGGCAGCGGGATGCCGAACAGCTCGGCGCTCTACTTCCAAGGCACGACGCAGCAGAGCGCCGGACTCGGCGCGGTCTTCGGCGACGGTTTGCGCTGCGCCGGAGGATCGATCGTGCGACTCGGCACGAAGACGAACGTCGGCGGATCGTCGATCTACCCGGCGGGCGGCGACCAGACCGTGTCCGTGCGCGGCGCGATCAGCGCGCCGGGCTCGCGCACGTACCAAGTCTGGTACCGCAACGCGGCCGCGTTCTGCACCGCGGACACGTTCAACTTGTCGAACGGGTTCGCGATCGTGTGGGGCGCGTGAACGGCGTAACGTCCAAAGCGTGATCGCACTCGTTCTCGCCTGCTCGGGCTCCGGCGACTCCGGCTCCGGCGTGCCGGCGCCGCGCTTCACCGAAGTCGGAGCGCAAGCTCTGCCGGGTGTCGTCACGGCGTGCGGTTCGCCGGCGAAGGATTGGATCCTCGAGGTCAACGGCGGCGGGCTCGCGCTGGGTGATTTCGATCGCGACGGCGATCACGATCTCGTCGTCGTCGACGGCTCGACGGTCGAGCGCGCGGAGAAGGGCGAGCCGGGCAATCCACCGCGGCTCTTCTTGAACCGCGGCGACGGCACGTTCGAACCTGCGGGTGAACCGTGGCGTATTCCGCCCGGACGATTCGGCATGGGCATCGCGGCCGCGGACATCGAAGGTGACGGCGACCTCGATCTCGTGATCACGGAGTGGGGCCGCACGCGCTTGATCCGGAACGAGGAAGCGCGCGGGTTCCGCGAGACGACGACCGAATCGGGACTCGCCGCTGCTCGCGAGTGGGGGACGAGCGCCGCGTTCTTCGACGCGGATCGCGACGGGCGCCTCGATCTGGCGGTCGTGAACTATCTCGATTTCGACACCACGAAGATCGCCAAGCGCGGCGTGGGGAACTGTCGTTGGAAGGGCTTCGACGTGATGTGCGGGCCCGAGGGACTCAGCCCAGAGCACGATCGGCTCTACCGCGGACTCGCGGGCGGTCGCTTCGAGGAGATCACAGCCAAAGCTCTATTCGTGCCGAGTTCCGCCGGTTTCGGTCTCGGTGCGATCACGCTCGACTACGACTTGGACGGCGACACGGACCTCTACGTCGCGAACGATTCGACGCCGAACTTCCTGTGGGAGAACCAAGGCGACGGCACGTTCCGCGAAGTCGGCTTCCAGCGCGGCGTGAGTCACGACGCGAACGGGAAGGAGCAGGCCAGCATGGGCCTCGCCGCCGCCGACGCGAACGGCGACGGCCGACCGGATCTCTTCGTCACGAACTTCTCGGGTGAGAACAACGCGTTTTATGCCTCGAAAGGCGCTGGTTTCCGCGAGCGCAGTTCACAAACGGGTCTCGGTGGCCAGAGCATTCCGTTCCTCGGCTGGGGGGCGCAGATGGCCGACTTCGATCTCGACGGCGATCTCGACATCACCGTCGTGAACGGGCACGTGTACCCCGAAGCGGATCGCGTCGGGACCGACACGAGCTACGCGCAGGTCGCGCAGATCTACGTGAACGACGGCGCGGGCCGCTTCCACCTCGAAGCGATGTCGAACGCACCGCCGATGACGCTGCGCGCGAGTTCCGCGGCGGATCTCGACGGGGACGGGGACCTCGATGTCGTCGCGTTGGGCGTCGAAGGTGCCGTGCGCGTGTTCCGGAACGACTTGAAGCGCGGTGAGGCCGCGCACTGGTTGCGCGTGCGACTCGTCGCGCGCGATGCGAATCGCGACGCGATCGGCGCGACGCTGGTGGCGAAAGCCGGCGAGAAGCGTTGGACGGCAGAGATCAGGACGAGCGGAGGTTTTCAGGCCGCTTGTCCGGCCGAGGCACATTTCGGGCTCGGAAAAGACGCGAAACTCGACGAACTCGAGGTTTGTTGGCCCAGCGGCGAGAAGACGACCGTGAAGGACGTCGCCGTCGATCGCGTGCTCGTGTTGGAGCAGGAGGCGCCGAAGTGAGACGTGCGCTCGTGCTCTTCGCGCTGCTCGCGAGCACGTCTGTCGTGATCGATGCAGGCGCGAGCGCGCA
>CAZKIY010000367.1:2089-4147 GCA_964552875.1 uncultured Planctomycetaceae bacterium | reverse complement strand
GGCCCCCGAGGCGGAATCGACGCCTGCGGCCGTCTCGCCGCGCGCCGGCGACCGGGCTCCGGTCCGTCCCAGCGTCCGCGGAACGCTTTCCGCCGGCGGGGGAAGCCAGCGCGGGGACCTCGGTTGCAATCCGGCCACGACGGGCGGTTCGACGACGGAAGGTGCGACAGCGCAAACGCGGTCGATTCCGTGCTCCGAGGCTGCGCCGACGCTCGCGCAACCGCCCTCATCGGGCAGCTGAGAGTCGGCAGCCGACGATCCGGCCGGCCATGCGGCCGAGCATGCGGCCGAGCATGCGGCCGACCATGCGGCCGAGCATGCGGCCGAGCATGCGGCCGACCATGCGGCCGAGCATGCGGCCGACCATGCGGCCGACCACGCGGCCGACGATCCAGCCGACGATCCAGCCGACGATCCAGCCGGCGATCCAGCCGGCGACGCGGCCGGGTCGACGACCAGTCACCGGCGTCCGGTATCGCGGGGATGCTCGGTTACGCGGTGCTTGGTTCGGTGCCGGATCTCGCTCGTCGCTCGAGCACGCCGACTGAATCGGCGCACCCGCCGGGCTCGCGACCGAGGACTCCCTTCCACCGTCCGCCAGCCACTACATCCGCACGGCGCTCGCAGTGCAGACTGCACCCCATGCGTCCGCTCCCGCCTCCTCGCCTCCAGACCTCGACGCTCTGGTCCCATCCGTCCGGCCAATACGGCGATCGACCGATGGGGGTGCCCGGATACCCCGGCGCGACGCCGTCGTGGATCGTGTGGAACCTGCTCGAGCGCTACACGCGCGAGGGCGATCTGGTCATCGATCCGTTCGCCGGCGGCGGAACGACGAACGACGTCGCCGCGAGCCTCGGTCGGCGCGCGTGGGGGTTCGACCTCCAACCGCAGAAGCCGACCGGCATCGTGCTCGCCGACGCTCGTCGATTGCCGCTGCACGATGCCGTCGCCGACTTCGCGTTCCTCGATCCGCCGTACTCGACGCACATCGAGTACTCGCGGCGCAAGGAGTGCATCGGCGAGCTCGATGCGTTCGAGCCGGGCTACTTCGAAGCGATGGACACAGTGTTCGGCGAGGTCGCGCGAGTCCTGCGCGAGCGGCGCTACCTCGCGGTCTACTGCTCGGACACGTACCGACACAAGAAGGGTTTCGTGGGGATCGGCGCGCGCTTCTACGAGCTGCTCGCACGTCGGTTCGAGCCGGTCGATCACTGCGTGGTCGTGCGCGGCAATCAAAAGCTCGGCGCCGCGTCTCACCACCGCGCCGCGAGCGAAGAGAACTTCTTCCTGCGCGGGTTCCAGCACCTCTTGATCTTCCGACACACGCGGCCGGCGGCGCCGCAGCGGACACCGCGCGGCCGTGGTCGTTGATTGGCGGAAGGGCTTTCGCGCTGCGAAACGCGCTGATTTCGAGAAACCCACGCTCGAATTGGCGCGCGCGTTGATCGGCGCGGTTCTGTCCCATGCAACGGCCGCGGGGACCGTGGCGGGCCGCATCGTCGAGACCGAGGCGTACCTCGCCGAGGGCGATCCCGCGTCGCACAGCCATCGCGGACGCACCGCGCGCAACACGTCGATGTTCGGTCGGCCGGGCACCGCGTACGTGTACTTGTCGTACGGGATGCACTGCTGCTTCAACGTGGTCACCGGAGCGGAGGGCGTGGGCGAAGCCGTGCTCGTGCGCGCGCTCGAACCGCTCGAAGGCCTCGCCGCGATGCACGAGCGCCGCGGTGGGCGATGCAACGACGCGAGACTGTGCTCGGGGCCTGGAAATCTCACGCGCGCGCTCGGCATCGGTCTCGATCAGGACGGGTGCGCACTCGACCGAGGCTCGTTGAGACTGTTCTGGCCTCGGCAGACCTTGGATCCCGAGGCCCTCGTCAGCGGGCCGCGCGTCGGGATCACGAAAGCGACGGACTTGGCGCTGCGATTCGTCGCGGCGGACAGTCCGCATGCTTCGAAGGGGCCGCGCTCGGGAAACGCGGCTCGGCGTCGACGTGGCTAGGGTGGACTGTTCACGAGCGCTCGGCCGAGTACGTCACGAGGCTCCGATGT
>CAZKIY010000367.1:0-1989 GCA_964552875.1 uncultured Planctomycetaceae bacterium | reverse complement strand
TCGGCGCGGGCGGGGCTTCGAGCGCCGCGTCGCGAGCTGCCAGCCGATCTGCACCGCTTTCGTCCGGTTGAACAGTGCCGCCATGCAGAAGGAAGCAGGGTTTCGGAACCGGACTCGAGCATGAGTTCGATGAGCAGGCCGGCCGGCGCGTCGGCGCGCTCAATCCCTCGCCTCGGCGTACGCCGGCTCGCGCGCGATCCGCGTGTCCTCGACCGCGCCTCCGATCGTGAAGTGGTAGAGGCTCTGCCAAGCTCGATCGCGCAGGCCGAACACGCCGTGCACCGCGTCGTCGAAGAAGCAGCCGATGCCGGTCGCGCGCAATCCGAGCGCCTCGGCTTCCAGGTAGAGGACTTGCCCCACGACGCCCGTCTCCCAGAAGAGTCGCGGGTACATCCACGCGCCGTCCTCCGCGATCGAGGACGTGAAGCGCGCGATCATCCCCAGACTGAAGCAGCCGTCGCCCGCGATCTGCTGTTCGCACGAGACGCGCGCGGCGAGCCCGCGCACGTCGCCGGCGTGCAGCGCGAAGAGCGGCAGATCCGCGGGGCACCCGGGCGGTTTCGTCCACGCGAACTCCGGCCGCATCGCTGCGCGCAGCTCGACTTCGTCGGCCGGGTTGCGCACGAGGAAGTACAGCCCCGGCTCGAGGTCGGCGACGCGGTGCACGAACAGTGCGAGGTGCACGCGCGGCGACCAGGCCAGCGCGGAGAACGGCGGAGTTGCTCGGCTCGGGAGAGTGCGGCGCAACGTCTGGTAGAACGCATCGCGCGCGAGCCCGCTTCGGCCGTCCATCGCGACCGCGCTGCGCCGCTGGTGCGCGATGCGGCGAAACGAGAGCGCCTCGTCGCCGACGGGCATCGGCAGCCAAGGCGATTCGAACGCGCCGCGCGCTCGCGCGGACGCCGGTTTGCGCGCCGCATCGGCCGCAGCCTGCACGACGTCCCACGCGACGTGATCCGAGCTCAGCGCGTTCGGCGCACCGACCCACGTGAGGCGAGCGAAACGCTCGATCGCGCGGACGTCCGCTTCGGCGGCGCCGCGCTCCGTGCCTTGCGGGTGGAGGAGGAGCAGGCATTCGGGTTCCTCCGCTTCCGGGTGCCGCGTGTCGTTCAGGCCCAGGAGTCGCGCGATCGCGTCCGAGCCCAACTCGTCGAGCATCGTCGCCTTCCAGCCCATCGCCGCGGCGGCGAGCGTCACGCTCGCGATGGCATGCCCCGTGTCGTGGTTGCAGTAGCGGTACGCGCGCTCGCCGTACTTCCACGCTTCGCGCCAGTGGATCGAGGAGAAGCCGACGAGCGCGCACTGCGCCGGCCACCCGACAGCGAGCGCGTCCCACAGCACGCGATCGAAGCGCGTGCGCACCTCGAGCGCGTGCGGTTCCGGCGCGTAGTGCGCCACGAACGGCGTCGCAGCGAGTCCGGCGATCGCCGGAGCGATCAGGTAACCCTCGGTCGGGTGCAGGTTCCCGCTCGACGGATTGACGCGCAGCGACCAGCGCGCTGCGCCCGCACGCTTCCACGCGGAGATCGCCAGGCTGTCCTGGAAGAGCTGCGAGACGAACGCACGGTCGAGCGCGCGCGGCGCGACCTCGCCCTCGACGTAGACCTGCTCGTAACGCGGCTCCGCGCCGACGGCCGAGTGGGCGAGCGGCAGGACCTCGGCGCCGGCCCAGCGCCGGAACGGATTCGGCTGCGTCTCCCAGTCGAGGTCGACCGGGCCGCGAGCGAAACGCTGCGAGCCGTGCTTCGTCACATCGTGGTAGGCGAGGACGATCTTTTGGTCGCGCTCGACCGGATCCTCCGCCGCCTGGACGGCGTCGGGAGTCGACGCGCGCGAGAAGAGTCGTCGCCAGTCCATAGCGGCATACCGTAGCCCGCCGTCTTGCCGGGCGTCGGGCAACGAACTGACGGCGACCCGCACGCTCGTCGTCCAGCGCGTCGTCGACGAGGACCGAGGAGTTGAACCGTGCGGACCGGTGCGGAGTTCGAG
>CAZKIY010000366.1:2372-4157 GCA_964552875.1 uncultured Planctomycetaceae bacterium | reverse complement strand
GCGAGCGCGAGGAGACCGTGGATGGGGCGCATGGGACGAGAACGCGCGGACGCGCGTAGATAGGTGTGAGTCCCGGCCGCGCCTCGCAGGGAGAGGGCGGCGACGCCCGGGGCGCGGGCGTACGGTCGGGACACGGTCGTAGTTTGTAAGGACTCAGGGCCGAAGGAACTACGAATGTCGCGTCCCTTGCCAGTCTCCCGTCGCGAAGGTCTCATGCTCGGGAGCGCGCTGCATTCCGGCCGCTCCCACTTTGGAGGACTCACCGATGATGCCCGCACCGCGGAGTCGCACTCTGTTCCGACTCTTGGCCGTCCTGCTCCTTGCAGGTTTGGGTTTCGCCCAAGCGCCCAAGCCCGGCCTGCAGTACGAGCGTTCCGATCTCGGCTTCCGGGTCAAGACACCGGCCGATTGGGACCTCATTCCGCCCCAGCCGGGTGATCAACACGTGATCGCCAAGTTCGACCCGCAGAACACGAAGTACGTCCAGACCGGCGGCGGCTCAGGTGACCGGGTCTTCCTGTCGTGCTGGTTGCTGCAATTCGATCGGCGCAAGAAAGAGGGCGCGGAGAAGCCCAAGTTCCAGCGCAAGCCGCTGAAGGACGTCGCGGAGTGGGTGCTGAAGAGTGGTGACGTCGAGGACGGGACCGCGCACAAGCCGACGGTCGTGAAGAAGGAATTCAAGATCGCCAGCAAGGTGCCGGCCCTCGAATACCAGTTCTGCACGCCGGGCGAGGAGAAGACGTCCAAGGCGGTCTACGCGGTCCAGTACAGCCTCGAGCCCGATCTCGACGTCGCCATCGTGTTCACCGGGCCGGGCGCGAAAGCCAAGTGGTCCAAGTACGAAGCTGCGTTCGAACAGATGGCGCGCTCGTTCTCGCGCATCGATCTCGCCGTGGCGGCCGCGGCACTCGGAGCCGACGCGCCCTTGCGCGACCGCGAGCGTCAGAAGATCCAGCAGAAGCTCGATGCTCTGGGCGGCGACTGGAAGCTCCACGAGACGCCCAACTACTTCGTCGTGACTCCGCACACCGATCGCGCGTTCATGGCGGAGCTCTGCGACCGGCTCGAAGCGATTCGCCGGGTCTACGAGATCGACTACCCCTACGAAAAGGCGAAGGAACTGCGCGCCGTCGGTGAAGCGGCGCAAACAGGTCTCACGGACAAGGAGAAGAAGGAGAAAGAACTCGAGAAGAAGGCGATGGCGGAGATGTTGGGTGGGGCGGATCCGCGAGAACTTTCACGCTGCTCCGTCGTGCGCATCTTCACCGACCACGGTCAGTACATGAGCTACGGCGCGCCGGGTGGTTCCGCTGGTTATTGGAGCCCGATGGATCGCGAGCTCGTGCTCTACGACGACCAAGCCGGGGGCGGACGCAAGGACACGTGGATCGTCCTGAACCACGAGGCGTTCCACCAGTACATCTTCTACCTGTACGGGAACATCAGTCCGCACAGCTGGTACAACGAAGGGACCGGCGACTACTACAGCGGACTCGAATACAAGAACAAGCAGTTCGCGCTGAAGATCAATCAGTGGCGGGTCGGCACGATCAAGGAAGCCGTTCAGCAGGACGAGCACGTGCCGCTGAAAGACTTCGTCACGATGACGCAGGCCGAGTACTACGGCCAGAACAAGTGGGGCGTCGACCCGGGTCAGAACTACGCCCAGGGCTGGTCGTTCATCTACTTCCTGCGCACGGGCAAGAAGAACTTCGCGAAGAACTGGAACCCGGCTTGGGAACAGATCCTGCCGACGTACTTCCGCGTGTTGGCGACGTCGAGCGA
>CAZKIY010000366.1:0-2272 GCA_964552875.1 uncultured Planctomycetaceae bacterium | reverse complement strand
GCCGATCGCGTCCTCACCACGGACGGTCGGATCCTGACGCCCAAGAAAGCGCGCGTGGAAGCGCAGGGTTATCGCCTCGAGTTCGAGCACGGCACGATCGTGCTGACCGACAAGTCGCTCGTCGCGTCGGCCGAGATCGAAGGCGACATGTCGGACTACGTTCCGGCGAACGAGGACGAGAAACAGAAGCTCGCGCAGGGCTACGTGAAGTACCGCGGACGCTGGATGTCGCGCCCGGGCTACCAAGAAGAGCTGCGCAAGCAGGCCGAAGCGAGTCGCAAGCGGACCGAGGAACTCGCCGCGCACGCGGATTGGTCGAACGCGTGGGAAGTCGAGACCGCGCACTTCCGTGTCCGTTCGAACACGAGTGCCGAGATCCTCGCGTACTACGCCGAACTCATGGAGGCGTTCTACTCCTTGATGGACGACAAGATCGGCATCGATCCGTCCCCGACGCTCAAACGCTGGAAGATGGAGGTCAACGTCTACAAGAGCCACGAGGAGTTCCAAGCGCTGGCGAAGCCGGGCAGCGCGTCGGTCCTCGGGTTCTTCTCCCCCATGGCGAAGTCGTTGAACTTCTTCCACGACTACGCCGAACCGTCGCGCTCGGAATGGGTCGCGTTGCACGAGTGCACGCACCTCCTGACGTTCCTCATCGATCCGCAGTATTTGCCGCAGATCTGGCTCAATGAGGCCGTCGCGGACTACTTCGGGTCATCGAAAGTGTTTCGCGACAAGAAGGGCAAGCTGCGCATCGAACCGGGCGAGATCCAGATGGACCGCACGTTGACGGTGCAGCAAGCGTTGCGCAGTGAAGGCACGGCGACCGGCGAGAAGGCGCGGCCGAAGAACGCGCCGACTGCCTCCTCGTCACGGCCGTTCACGAAGCTCGAGGACTTGTTCCTGCTCACACGCGACCAGTTCGACGGCTTCCAGTACGCGCATGCTTGGTCGTTCGTCTACTTCCTGCAGAACGGCGCGAACGAGAAGCACAAGAAGCCGTTCGACAAGTTCTTCAAGGGGCTGTACACGCTCGAGACCGGCATCCCCTACACGATCGAGAACGTGGGCAATGCCGTGCCCGAGATGGGCGGAGTCGGCAAGCTCGTGGCGCCCGTCGACGTCCGCGCGTACTTGCTCAAGAAGCTCAAGGTGTCCGACGTGCCCGCCCTCGAACGCGAGTGGCGCCAGTTCGTCGAGTCGATCCCGATCGAGGGCGCGAAGGCGCGGCTCAAGCGCGGGCTGCTCGCCGTGCGTCAACTGCGCTACGAAGAAGCCCTACCCGACCTCGATGCCGCGATCGAAGCCGGGACGACCGATCCGCGAGCTTGGGCCGCGCGCGCGCGCGCGCACGCCGTGACCGGAGCACCGGAGAAGGCGCTGGCCGACTACCGCACGGCGATCCAGAAAGACCCGCTCGCGGCCGCTTTCCGCTACGAATTGTCGCGTGTTCTGGTCGGCATCTCGCCGGCACCCAAGGTGGCACCCACGGGCGCCAGCGGTGCGTCGGGAGACGGCGACGAGAGCGCCAGCGCACCGAAGCTCGTGAACCCGGAGGCGCGATCGGAAGCGGGGCTTGCATCCGAGCTCGCTCCCGAGAACGATCGCTTCCGCGCGTGGTACGAACGCTTCGAATGAACGCACACCGACGATCGATCCAGGCCCTCTGCGCCCTCCTGCTCGCCGGCCTCGTGACGAGCTGCGCGGGCCTGCGCACGCTCTCCGACCCGACGCTCCTGGTCGAGACGAACGGCGGCCGAGAGCTGGGCGTCGCGACCGACTACGGCGTCGTGTTCCTCGGACGCACGGCGCGTTCCGGCCCCGTGCGCATCACGGCGTGGTACGGCGACGGGCCGAGCCTCGAGAAAGCCGTGATCGAACCCGTGGGCCCAGAGCTCTGCACGGCGGATACTCCGATCCGCTTGCCCGATGTCGTGATGGACTTCCGCGATCCGCGCGCGGGGGAGACGCTGCACGTCTTCGGCCGCGATGCAACGGGCGCCTGGTCGGCCACGGTGACCGTCGCAGAGGACCCGCGTGTGCTCGGGCTCGTGACCACGATTCCCGATCGATTGCGGGATGCGCCTGATCAGGTCGGCGCCGGCGTGTACGCGATTCCGGAGGGCGGCGACAAGCGGACGAAGAAGCTCGTCGGCCTCGTCGCCGGCACGATTCGCCTGCGCACGACCGCGGGCGATCGCGAGTATTTGGCGGTCGTGGGTCCGCAAGAATTGTGGCGCCTCGTCACGGCGCGACGCGATGCCGGCGCGCG
>CAZKIY010000365.1:3078-4164 GCA_964552875.1 uncultured Planctomycetaceae bacterium | reverse complement strand
GCTCGGCCTCCTTGCGGTTCGGCGTCACGAGAGTCGCGCCACGATAGCGCCCGTAGTCGTCGCCCTTCGGATCGACGAGCACGGGGATCTTCGCAGCTCGAGCCGCAGCGATCACGGTCGCAATCACTTCGGGGACGAGCACGCCCTTGCCGTAGTCCGAGAGCACGACCGCGTTCGCTGCGCGCACACGCGCCGGCAGGCTCGCGACGAGCGCGTCGCGCGCCGC
The DNA here is from genome assembly GCA_964552875.1 of uncultured Planctomycetaceae bacterium. GTDB lineage: Bacteria > Planctomycetota > UBA1135 > UBA1135 > JAEUHZ01. The sequence goes on along the minus strand of CAZKIY010000365.1, from coordinate 3,938 downwards.
CCCTACGACGGGACGCGCGTCCTCCCAATCGACGCGCAGCATCTGGTGTTGCCCGCTCATCATCCGCGTCTTCTGGATCGTCGGTCGCGTCGCATCGACGCAGCAACCGCCCGTTTCGATGCCCAATTCGTCGAGCAAAGCACGCAGTGCGCGACCCCAACCGTCGTCGCCGAGGACGCCCGCGACCTCGACCTTCGCACCCATCGCCACGAGGTTGGCCGCGACGTTGCCCGCGCCGCCCAGCTTCTCTTCTGAACGCTTCGCGGTCAGCACCGGGATCGGCGCCTCGGGCGAGATCCGCGCCACGTCGCCCGACACGTATCGATCGAGGATGAGGTCGCCCACGATGAGGACGCGCGGCGTGCCGCGCGTCGCGAGCACGCTCTCGAGTTCGAGCAAGTTCATGCCGCACCTCGCTCGTTCAGGCCGTCGCCGAGCCGCGCGTCGGGCACGAGGTAGTCGCGCACGTAGTCCTTCACCGAATCGGCGAGGCTCATCGCGGGTCGAGTCCATCCGGCCGATGCGAGCCGACTCACGGTTGCTTGCGTGAAGTACTGATACTTCCCACGCAGCGCCTCGGGCATCTCGACGTACTCGATCTCGACCGGCTTCTCGATCGCTGCGAACACGGACCGCGCCAGTTCGTTCCACGTCGACGCGCGCCCCGTGCCCACGTTGTAGAGCCCATTCGCCGACTCGTTCTCCGCGAGATGAAGCGTCATCAGGGCGGCATCCTTGACGTAGACGAAGTCACGCTTCTGCTCGCCGTCCGCGTACTCGGGTCGGTAGCTCTTGAACAAGCGGATCGAGCCCGTCTCGAGCACTTGGTGGTAGGCCTTCTGCACGAGGCTCTTCATGTC